>NZ_JCALCF010000026.1:0-80275 GCF_059812185.1 Mycobacterium sp. NGS67 | reverse complement strand
GAAAGCTTCGGTCAAGTCGGGGGTTTCTGGCGGCAACGGCGCTGGCAGCCGGGGTGTCGGCGGGCTGCGCACCGGGTCCGTCGTCGCGGCAGACCCACGCGCCCCAGGACCGCCAAAAGGTGCTGGTCGTCGGGGCCGGGATGGCCGGACTGGCCGCGGCGCGCAGCCTGCAGGACGCGGGCTGGCCGGTGCGGGTGATCGAGGCCCGCCACCGGATCGGCGGACGGGTCGACACCAACCGCGACTGGGGTGTGCCGCTGGAGACCGGCGCCTCCTGGATCCACGGGACGACGAACAATCCGCTGCTCGAACTGGCCCGCCAGGTCCACGCCGAGGTCGTCCCGACCGACTACGACCGCCCGGTGAAGTTGGCGATCGATCCCCGTCTGCAGCCGATGGCCTACGACGCCAAGACGTGGCGTTCCCTGGTGGCCGACGCCCGCGACGACGTCGACGGTGGCAGCCTCGGCGCGGCCGTCGACGCCGCGGCCGGCGGACTCTCCCGCCCGCAGCGCGCCGCGCTGACCTACTACCTGACCACCGAAATCGCCGACGAGTACGCCGCCGATCCCGACCAGCCGCACCCGCCGACCTGCTGGCCGGGGCGTCGACCGTGGTGCGCGCACTGTTCGGTACCGACGTCACCGAGGTGCGCTCTTCGGCCTGGACCCGCGATCCCTACGCGCTGGGGTCCTACTCCTACCACGCCCCCGGCTCCGGGCTCGACGACCGGCGCCGACTGCAGGAACCCGTCAGCGACCGGCTCTACCTGGCAAGTGAAGCCGTCGGCGTGGACAATCCCGGCACCGTGCACGGAGCGCTGCAGAGCGGACGGCACGCGGCCGCCGAATTGATGCGCCGGCTGGGCTGACTCAAGCGAAAAGCTCAGATGCGTTTTGATACAGCACGTTTCGGCACCAACGGTCACCCAGTCCCAGCCGGACGACCGAGTCGACGGCGTGGTGGTAGGGGTAAGGGATGTTCGGGTAGTCGCTGCCGAACAGCACCTTGTCGCCCAGCTCTTCCAGCAGCGGCAGGTCCCCGCGCGGGAAAGGATGCAGCTGCTCGGTGAAGTCGGTGAACACCATCGTCGTATCGAGATAGACACCGCGATATTGCCGGGCCAGGTTCAAAAATTCGCGGTATTCGGGCATGCCCATGTGGGCGACGATCAACTTCAGCGACGGGTGGCGGGCCAGCACCTCGGCCACCGGCCGCGGTCCGGTGAAAGTGCCTGGCGCCGGGCCGGATCCGGCATGGATGACGGTGGGCACACCGGCTTGCTCCAACGCCGCCCAGACCGGTTCCAGCATCGGGTCCGTCGGCGAATAATCACCGACCTGCACGTGCGCCTTGAACAGCCGGGCCCCGTCGGCGATGGCGCGGGTCACGTACGCCGCAGCCGCCGGTTCCGGATAGAACGTTGCCGTGTGCAGGCAATCGTTTGTCTCAGAAGCGAATTCGGCCGACCAGGCATTGAGCCACTCGGCCATGTCCGGCTTGTGCGGATACACCAGCGACGTGAAGGTGGACACGCCGAACTCCCGCAGCATCGCCACCCGCGCCTGTTCGTCGAGCCGGTAGGCGACCGGCCACGGCCGGCCGACCAGCGGACCGGCCCGGTCGAAATAGGCCCACACCTTGTCGAGTACCCGCTTCGGCATGAAATGGGTGTGCACGTCGAAGATCGAGGCCAGGCCGATCTCGTCGAGCAACCGGCGAATCGCGATGGGCTCTGCGTCCGTCAAATGCTCAGTACCCTTCCAGTGCCGCGACGTCGCGCCAGCTGGGCCAGGTGGTCTCCCAGACCCGGTGCAGGCGACCGTCGCGGTAGGCGGCGATGAGCACGACCTCGATCCGGGTGGGCGCTTCCCCGGGGCGCGACGTCGTGATCCACACCCGACCGGCCACCTTGGTCCCCTCCGCTTCGTGGGCCTCCACCCAGGCCTGCTCGTCGTACTCGACGGCGTAACTGATGTCGGTCCGATACAGCGTGCGGTGGCTGTCCCGGAACTCGGTGAAGTCCTGCGTCAGGCCGTCCGAGAACATCACGAATTCGGGGTGGTAGTACCGCTCGATCAGCTCACCGTTCTTGGCGACCACCATCCGCTCGAACATTTCGCGGAGTAGCGCAACCGACATCCGATCAGCTCACCACGCGTCGTGGCGCATCGGCATCCGGGGTGAGGGCTTGATTCTGTTGACCGCGGCCCACAACGCACGTTCGCGGGCGTTGTCGGCGATGAACAGCAGTTCGTCGCCGGCCTCGAGCACATCGTCCGGCCCGGGCGCGATGACCTTGTCACCGCGGACCATGGTGACCAGCGCGGTGTTGTGCGGCAGATCCAAATCGTCAACGCGCTCGCCCACGGTCGGGTTGTCGGCGGGCAGCGTCAACTTGGTCAGGGCGGTCCGGCCCTCGCGCAATCCCATCAACCGCACCAGGTGGCCGACGTCGATGGCGCCCTCGATACCGGCGACCATGGCGCCCGGCGTCGAGACCGCGACGTCGATCCCCCACGCCTGGCCGAACAGCCATTCGTTGCGGACGTCGTTGATCCGAGCCACCACCCTGGGCACCCCGAACTCAGACTTGGCCAGCAGACCCACCACCAGGTTGGCCTTGTCATCGCCGGTCGCGGCGATCACCACGTCGCAGGTCTGGACCCCGGCCTCTTCCAGAGACGACATCTCGCACGCGTCGGCGTACAGCCAGTCCGCGCCGGGAACCTTGTGCGGCTCGAAATTGCGGCGTTGCCGTTCGATCAGCAACACCTTGTGTCCGCCCTCGAGCAACTCATGTGCGACCGAGCGCCCGACATTGCCGGCCCCGGCAATCCCGATCCGCAACTTACGTGTCGTCACACAATCATCTTTGCGTATGCCGAGAGCTCGGGCACTTCCCACTGTGGGGCGAGCGACGAACCGGCCCGGACTGATTTACTGACAGGCGCCGCATCGGCACCCTCGTCGTACCAACCGCGGTAAGCGGCGGTCGTGATGAACGGGAAAGAATGAGCCTGGAACAGCTGTACCTGACTTTGTCGCTTGGTGGCCTGGTGCTGCTGGCCAGCATCGTCGGTACCCGGGTGGCGACCGTGGTGGGGTTTCCCAGCCTGCTGCTGTACCTGCTGGTCGGCGTCGCGATCGGCGAGGACGGCCTCGGACTGCAGTTCGACAACGTCGTGCTGGCGCGCAACGTGGGCACCGCGGCGCTGGCGGTGATCCTGGTGGAAGGCGGTCTGACCACCAAGTTCGGTGACATCCGCAAGGTGCTGGCACCCGCGGCCACGTTGGCCACCCTCGGTGTGGTGATCAGCACGCTGGTGACCGCGGTAGGTGCTCACCTGCTGCTGGACATCGGCTGGCAGCTTGCGTTGCTGCTGGGCGCCATCGTGTCGTCCACCGACGCCGCGGCGGTGTTCTCGGTGCTGCGGGTGCTGCCGCTGCCGCGGCGACTTGCCGGCCTGCTCGAGGCCGAGTCGGGGTTCAACGACGCGCCGGGTGTGATCCTCGTCCTGATGTTCAGCGTGGTGCCTTTTGTGTTCCACCCCGAGGGCGCGGCCACCCACCTGATCTACGAACTGCTGGGCGGATCGGCGATCGGGCTGATCGTCGGTTATCTGGGTGCGCTCGGGTTGCGTCGCATCGCGTTGCCTGCCTCGGGGCTGTACCCGATCGCCACCTTCGGGCTGGGACTGGTCGCCTTCGCCGCCGCCGGCGACGCCCACGCCAGCGGGTTCATCGCCGCGTATCTGGCCGCGGTGGTGTTGGCGAACTCCGGACTACCGCACCGTTCGGCGACCCGTTCCTTCGCCGAAGGGGTGGGCTGGCTGGCCCAGATTGGGCTGTTCGTGCTGCTCGGACTGCTGGTAGACCCAAGCGAACTGCCCAGGGACGTGGTGCCGGCGATCGTCGTGGGATCGGTGCTGCTGCTGGTGGCGCGGCCGATGTCGGTGGTGGGTTCGCTGGTCTGGTTCCGGATTCCCTGGCGGGATCAGGTCTTCCTGTCCTGGGCCGGGCTGCGCGGCGCCGTCCCGATCGTGTTGGCGACGTTCCCGATCGTGGCCGGTGTGGCGGGCAGTCAGCGGCTGCTCAACGTCGTGTTCATCCTGGTCGTGGTGTTCACCTTGATTCAGGGCCCGAGTCTGCGTCCGATTGCCCGGATCTTGGGCCTGATATCCCGCGAGGCGACGCGCGAGATTCAAGTCGAGGCCGCACCGCTGGACATGCTCGACGCCGAACTGCTGACGATGACGGTGCAACGGCCGTCGCGCCTGCACAACGTCACCATTCTGGAACTACGCCTGCCCGACCCGGCGGTGATCACGCTGATCATCCGCAACGGCCACACCTTCGTGCCGGAACCCGACACCCGCATCGCGGCCGGCGACGAACTGCTGATCGTGACCACCAGCAAGACCCGGGCGGCGGCCGAGGCGCGGCTGCGCGCGGTCAGCCGGCGCGGCAAACTCGCGCACTGGTTCGACGAGTACGGCGAGGTCGATTAGCCCGTCGGCGCTTAGCCGTGGCGATTAGCCGGTGGCGCGAGCAGACGCAGAATCGCACGCCTGGCGACGAATCAGTGCGATTCTCTGTCTGCTCGCGGCGGAAGGGGCTAGCTGGAAAACTGGGGCTGGCTCAGCGTGAAGGTGGCCTTGTCGATGTAGATGCCCACGTGCAACCCGGGACGCAGCCAGGTCGGCAGCGGTCCGGACGAGGAGACGCCGACGGTCACCAGGGCGGGCCGAACCCGGCCGGCGAAGACCAGTTCCGAATCCCCCACCCGCCCGTCGGCGAACTGCTGGCGCGCGGTGGTCTTGAGCTTCAGCGGTATCCCCGGCCCCTTGACCCGCGGCTTCGCACTGACCGACCAGGAAGGGTCGTCGCTGCTCTGGCCGGTGATCAGGTGGCCGTCGGCCAGCTCGCCGGTGAAGCGCGCCAGCGTCTTGGGCATCGCCCAGTTGGTGCGGCCGCCGACCAGGCTGCTCTGGGAATCCACCGACATGAATGCCACATTTCCCCACGGCCGCAGGCCGGTGCGGGAGGCGACCATGCCGAGCACCTCGTCGTAGGCGCCGACCGGGGTGTCGGTGTAGCGGACGAACGCGCCCACCGTGGCCAGCGCGGGACTGCCGGCCAACCCAGGCGGCAGGGCCGCGCGCGCGGCGCGACCGCCGCGACCCACCCACAGCAACGCCGAGCAATGACATTCCCACGGCGCGGGAGCCTCGTTGCCGGGCAGGGTTGCCACCAGCGCCTCGCTCAGCGCGGTCTCGGGCACACCGCGCAGTCCGGTCAATTCGATACGGCTCATGCCTGCTCCTGATTCCCTCGGCCTTCGACCTTGGCTTGATAGGCGGCGCGCTTCTCGCGATCCAGTTGGGAGGTGACCTTGTTGCCGCCGGACAGCCGGAACGCCGTGTCGACGACGGCGGTGGGCAGCGAGGCGGTTCCGCGCGAGACCAGACCGACCAGCTTGGGGACGAACACCGTCCGCGACGTGCCCTTGCCGAGTTCGGCGACGACGGCGGTCGCGACGTCCTCGGGATCGACGACGAGGAACCGTTCCAGCGGGCCGGGCGCGGACATTCCCGCGATCAGCTCGGTGCGCACGAAACCGGGACAGATCGCCGAGATCCTGACCCCGCTGCCGCGCCACTCCTGGCGCAGCGCCTCGCTGAATCCGACCACCGCATACTTGGCGGCGCAGTAGGTGGCCGCATTCGGCGACGCCAGCGTGCCCATCACCGACGCAATGTTGACGATGTGTCCCGAACCGCGCTGGGCGAAACGGGCACCCGCCAGCCGGGTTCCGGTCATGACACCCAGGACGTCGATCTCGATGGTGCGCCGGGTGACGCCCGCGCTTTCCTCCAGGAACGGTCCGATCGGCATGATGCCCGCGTTGTTGACCAACACGTCGAGCCCGCCCAGGTCCTGGCTCGCCTGATCCAGAAACGTTTCGAAGCTCGCCTCGTCCATCACGTCGAGGGGGTAACCCGTTGCCGCGGCGCCCAATTCGGTCGCCGTCTGCTTGACGACTGCTTCCTGCACGTCGCCGAGCGCCACCTTGGCGCCGGCAGCGAGCAACGCCTCACCGATCGCGCGGCCGATGCCTTGCGCTCCACCGGTGATGGCGACCCGTCGTCCCAGCAGTTGTGCCATCAGGCCAGAATGTCACACCGCCGCGGCCCGGTTACGCTCAACTCCCAGCCGTCAGCGCCTGGTGAATGAGATCGACTGCGCGGGAAGCACTCTGGGCCGCGCCTTCCATCGTGGTCGGCCAGTCGTTGTGAGTCCAGTCACCCGCCAGCGCGAGGTTGGGCAGGGCCGTGCGGTTGCCCGGCCGGATCGTGGACATGCCGACCCGCGAGGAGAAGGTGGCCTTGGGCCAAGGCACCACGGTGACGTCGAGCACCTTGGCGTCGCGGGCGGCGGGATAACTGGCGCGCAGGGCGTCGACGAGCCGGTCGGCGACCTCCCGATTCTTCAGCGGCATCAGATCGTAGGCCGCGCAGGTGGTCAACGCGTACAGATGGTTGCCGTCTGCACGCGGACCGTGCATGCGGTCGCGGTCGAAGACCCAACCGATGTCGCTGTCCAGCAACGACTCCCACGGCGCGACGGTCCGCAACGGACGGTCGAGCAACACGTAGGCGTTCATGATCGGGATCGGCTCGAGCTGTTTGGCCGCCAGCCGGGCGTCCTCGGAGCCCGGCACGTCGTCCAGCAGCGCGCGCAGGTTCCACGACGGGACCGCCAGGACTACCGCATCGGCATCGACTGTGTTGCCGTCGGCCAGTCGGACACCGCAGGCGCGGCCGTCGCTCACCACGACCGACGCCGCCCGGGTACGCAACCGCACATCCACCCCGCGTTCGGTCATGACCCGCCGTGCGCCCTCGAGGTACAGCGTGTCCAGGTCGACGGTCGGGTAGCCGATGCGCGCCGCCCCGCGCCCGCCGCGGCGCACCCGGTCGGCGCCGGTGCGAAGCAAGGCCGCGAATGCGTGCGCCGACGCGAGCCGGGGCAGTTCGTTGAGCAGGCCGATCACCATGGAATTGAGGACGATTCGGCGTACCGCGGTCGGGAAGCCGAGGCGGTCGAGCCACTCGTCGACGGTGATGTCGTCCAGGGTGTCGTCGAACCGGACGACGTCGCGCACCAACCGGGCCCAGGCCGGGGCGGTGCGCAGCAGGGTGGGGATCCCCAGACCCCGGACCCTGCCGAGGAACATGTGGCGCGCATTGCGCGGCCGCAGACCGAACGTCTCGACGTGCCCGCCCGGATACCGCACCCCGAACTCGTCGGGGAATTCCAGGAGGTGCCGGGTACCGACGGAATCCAGGTAGCGGAAGACGCAGTCATACGAGCCCGCCAGCACGTGCTGGCCGTTCTCGATCGCATCCCCGCGGCCCGAGGTCAGTCCGATGGTGCGACCGCCCAGCGAGCCATTGCTCTCCAACAGGGTGACCGCGTAGCCGAGTTCGGCCAGCCACACCGTGGTCGCCAATCCCGCGAGACCGCCGCCGACCACCACCACGTGTTGCCTGCCCATAGCGGCTCAGGCTAACTGGTTGGCCCGTTTCCGACGCAGCAGCATGATCCCCTTGACGATCAGGAAGATGATCGCCACCGACAGCATCAGCGACGACAACGCGTAGGCGCCGTAGACATGCCCGCGGTTGTAACGGTCGTTGACCAGCAGCGTGAGGGTCTGCGTGCTGCCCGGCAGATTGGACGACACCATCACCACGCCGCCGAATTCGCCGAGCACCCGGGCGGTGGTCAGCACCACCCCGTAGGTCAGACCCCACCGGATGGAGGGCAGGGTGATCCGCCAAAATGTCTGCCACCAACTCGAACCCAGGGTCGCGGCCGCCTGCTCCTGTTCGGTGCCCAACTCGCTGAGCACCAACTGGACCTCGCGCACGATGAACGGCAGCGTCACGAAGATCGTCGCCAGCACGATGCCGGGAACGCTGAAGACGACTTTGATCCCGAAGTCTCGTTCGATGAAGCCCAGCGCCCCGGCCGATCCCCAGGCCGAGATGATGGCCACGCCCACGATGATCGGCGAGACCGCGAACGGAAGGTCGATGACCGACTGCACCACACTCTTACCGCGGAAACGGTCGCGCGCCAACAGGATTGCCGTCGGCACCCCGAAAATCACGTTAAGCGGCACCACGATCGCCAGCACCAGCAGCGTCAACTGCAGAGCCGAGATCGCCGCCGGGGTGGTGATCCAGGCATAGAACTGGTGGAAGCCGGGCCGGAAGGTGCGGTACAGGATCAACGACACCGGCACAACGAGCATCACCACGATGTAGCCCGACGCGACGTAGCGGATCAGGTGACGAACCCAGTTCGACGTCTTCACGCGGAGTCCTGATGACGCTTGGACACCCGTCCGCTGATCCACCGCAGACCCATCAACGCTATGAACGAAATCGTCAGCAACACAATCGAAATCGCGGCCGCGGAGGTGCGGTCGTCATTCTCGATCAGCGAGCGTATCCACTGCGACGACACCTCGGTCTTACCTGGGACGGCGCCGCCGATGGTCACCACCGAACCGAACTCGCCGATGCACCGCGCGAATGCCAGTCCCCCGCCGGACAACACGGCAGGCAGCAGCGACGGCAACACGATCGTCGTGAAAACCCTTCGGCCGCTGGCCCCCAACGACGCCGCGGCCTCTTCGACCTCCCGGTCGACTTCGCGCAGCACCGGTTGCACGGCACGCACCACGAACGGGAACGTCACGAACGCCAGCGCCATCGCCACGCCCGGCGGGGTGTGTTGCAGGTGCAGGCCCACCGGGCTGCTGGGACCGTACAACGCCAGCATCACCAGGCTGGTGACGATGGTCGGCAGCGCGAACGGCAGGTCAATGATGGCGTCCAGGAAGCCTTTCCACGCGAAGTCGTCACGCACCAGCATCCAGGCGATCAGCACACCGAACACCACGTCGACGACGGTCACGACTACCGAGATGATCAGCGTCACCTTGAACGACTCCAGCGCGGCATGCGCGGTGACCGCCAGCCAGAACCGTTCCCAGCCGCCGCCGGCGGCCTGCCAGGCGATCGCCGCCAACGGCAGCAGCACGATGATCGACAGCCACAGCGTCACCACACCGACGCGAAGTGCCGTGCCGCCGGGCGGTTTCGGGATGGCGACTGTCGGTGGCGGCGCGTCGTCCTCGGGCCGGTTGAGTTGGAGCGAGACGGGGTCGGGACTGACTGCGGTCATCCGGTGGCCTGCAGATAGAGTTTGGTGATCTGGCCGGTGTGCCGGTCGAACAGTTGCGGATCGACGCTGCCCCAGCCGCCCAGGTCGGCGACGGTCCACATCTTCACCGGCACCGGGAACTGGTCGCGGAAGTCGGCGGCGACCGCGGGATCGACCGGCCGGAATCCGGCCTGGGCCCACAACCGTTGCGCCACTGCGGTGTACTGGAAATTCTTGAACATGGTCGCGGCCTGCACGCGCGGGCTGCTGGTCACCACGGCCACCGGGTTCTCGATCTTGAACGTCTGCGCGGGGTTGATGTGCTCGACCGGATGTCCCTGCCGTTCCGCCGCGATGGCCTCGTTCTCGTAGCTGATCAACACGTCGCCGCTGCCCTCGATGAACACGTCGGTGGCGATCCGTGCCGATCCGGGCCGGAGCCTGACGTGTTCACGCACCAGCTTCCCGATGAAGTCGACGCCCGCTTGGGCGTTGCGGCCCCCGCCGCTCTTGACGGCGTAGGGCGCAAGCAGATTCCACTTCGCCGAGCCGGAACTCATCGGGCTCGGGGTGATGACCTCCACGCCCGGACGCAGCAGGTCGTCCCAGTCTCTGATGTGCTTCGGGTTGCCCCTGCGCACCACCAAGGTCACCACCGAGCCGAACGGTATGCCTTTGCCGGCTTCGGTGTCCCAGTCCGGGGCCACTTTGCCGGCCTTCACCAACCGCGTGATGTCCGGTTGCACCGAGAAATTCACGATGTCGGCCGGCTTGCCCGCGACGACACCCCGGGACTGGTCGCCGGAGGCGCCGTAGGAAGTGATGACCTGCACTCCCCGGCCTTCGTCGGAGGCGTTGAACGCCGGTATCACCGCACTCCAACCGGGTTCGGGCACCGAGTAGGCCACCAGGGTGATGCTGGTGTTCGCCTCGACGATCGAGCCACCGTCCACGGCGTCGCTGGCACCGCCACCACAGGCCACGACGACGCCGGCGACGAACGTGAGGCCGACGACCTGCCGCCAGCGGGAAACGCTGCCGATGCCGGGAAACATTGGTGGCCTTCCAGTTCGGGATTCATGTCGGGAAGGTGCGGCGAATCCTCTGGACCGACACCACACCTCGCGCGGGGATGGGTCAGCGACAACACAGCACGGTGAGATGGCGCTCGATACCGTCGGCTGCCGCGTGCATGGGCGAAAAATAACAAAGCTGGTGCGTGCGGGCATGTCGCGAATGCACCCGTCCCGCAACCCGTAACGGCGCGGCAACGCGGTGCGGCGGCAGGGCAGGTCACCTCGTCGTCGCGGACGGGGCAGGTCGAGGTCAGCAGGTAGCACCCGGCGCGACACCCGCGGCCCGGCACAAGGGCTTCCGAAACACCGGGGTCCGGCGGCAAAAGCACTGGTGGCGGCCGCAATTTGGGCCGCGGCGGCACGCTGCGGAACGTGACGTCCGCGGAGCCGGGCGGAACGAATTCAGCTTCGTGACATCCGAACTCGGGCACACCCTCCAGGGCGCGCTTCCGCGGGGGTAACCGTAAAAGTCACACTGAGCGAAATCGGGTCGTCAACTCGGCGGTCCGGCACCGGAATTCGACGGGTCTGGGACCGCTAGTGATGCCCGTCCCGGGACGCCGGCTCGACCGTCGCGATCTTGCTGAAACCACTGACGGTGAGGACCCGGACAAGTAGCGGATGGACGATGACCCGCAAGTCGTCGACCTCGTCGGCGTGATCGAACAAGGCGTTGATACCCGCACTGTCGACGTACTTGACCGCGCTGAGATCGATGGTGATCGGCCCGCGGGTTCCGCCGTTGGCGGCCACGAGTGCGCGCTTGAACACCACGATGTTGCTGAGATCGATCTCTCCGGTGGCTGTCACCCGCGGAGTCCCGTCGGTGCAGCGATCGGTGTTGAGGCGCAGGGGTGTAGCCATTACGTGATCCTCGAGTACAGGTGAACTGTCGTGCCCGCTTCGCTGGACTGAATCTTGAAGTCCTCCATCAGGACTCGCATCAGGGAGATGCCGCGACCGCGACTCATCCCGGCTATCGTCGTCGGCGTCTTCCAGACACCGCTGTCGGTGACGGTCACCCGCAGCCGGTTCACGACTGCGGTCGCATGCAGCGAGACGGTGCCCTCCGGCCGGTCGCGGTGACCGTGCTCGATCGCGTTGGCGACGGCTTCGCCGGTGGCGATCAGCACGTCCTGGATCTGATGGGGTTCGACACCCGCCTGGGTCAGCCAACTGCGCAGCGCGGCCCGGCTGCCGGCGAGATGTCCGGCGTCGGCGGTGAATTCCATTGCCAGCGGGGCGGGTTGACGATACAGCAGCATCGCGACGTCGTCGGGGTAGCCGCCCGCCGGCTCGAGGCTGGACATCAGATGGTCGGCCACCTCGTCGAGTTCCTGCGACCGGCCGTCCTGAACGAGATCGGCGGCCCGGGACATGCCGTCGTCGAGCGACGTGCCGCGGCGTTCCACCAACCCGTCGGTGTAGAGCAACAGCGTCGCACGCGGCGGCATCGTGACCCGGGTTTCGGGCCGCAGCCACTTCGGCCGCAGCGCCAGCGGAAGTCCGTGCTCGCCGTCCAACAGCACTTTGGTGCCGTCGGCGTGCACCATGATCGGCGGCGGGTGACCTGCGTTGGCGTACACCAGTTCACCGGTGTCGAGCGTGAGCACCGCGCAGAACGCGGTGGTGCAGCGGGCGCCGGGCAGCTGCGCGGCGAAGCGGTCCAAACCCGCCAAAGCCGCACTGGGACTTGATTGTTCGAGCAACAACGCGCGACACGCACTGCGCAACTGGCCCATCACGGTGGCGGCCGCCAACCCGTGCCCGACACAGTCACCGACGATCAGGGCGACGCGCCCGTCACCGAGGTCGACGACGTCGTACCAGTCGCCGCCGACTTGAAGCGGACGGCTGGCCGGGTGGTACCGGACGGCGATGCCGCCGGGCAGGTGCGACGGACCCAGCATCGCGTGCTGCAGCGCCACTGCGGTTTCGCGTTGTTCGTCCAACTGGTACACGCGCTGCAGACCTTGCCCGAGCCGGCCCGCCAGCACGGTCAGCAGAGTGTGATCTGCGGGGGTGAAGGCCCGCTTCTCATCCAGCTGAACCCAGATGACCAGTACGCCTCGCGGTTGCTGCAGCGCGATAGCCGCGGTGCCCGCCTCCTCGGTGACGGTGGTGAGCAGGTCTGCGGTGCGCAGCGACTCGATCTGTCGCCGCCGCTGTGCGGACAGGTCGGCCCACTTGGTCGGCTCGCCGGCGCAGACCAGGTCCGGCGCCCGTCCCCGAGGTGCGTCGCTGGCGAACGTCACCGCCAGGACTCGCCGGGCACGCCACACCCGGCGCAGTTCCTCGGCGGCGCCGCGCAATGCCTCGTCCAACGTATCGGCTTGCGCCAGTTGCTGATTGAGCGCGGCCAGCGCGGTCTGACGCTGCACGATGTAATGCTCGGCCGTCACGTCGCGCAGGGTGCCCACGGTGACCCGCCGCCCGGAGTCGGGATCGGCGGCGTGGTTGAAGCTGACCGCGACCCAGAGCCGATGCCCGTCGCGGTGAACCACCGGAATGGTGAAGGCGCCGTGCGACTGACTCAGCAGCGCGGCGAACGCGGCCTGGGCCTGCCGGTGGGATTCGGGGTCGGTCTCGGAATCCGGCCACCACGGGTAGGCCGGTTCGTAGGGCAGGTTTTCTTGGCCGTAGCCCAGGATTTCAGCGAACGCCGCGTTGATCTCGATGATGACACCGCGCTCGTCGCAGACGAAGAACGCTTCCTGCAGCGAGTCGACCAACGCGGTGCGCCAGCGGGCGTGGTGGCTGCGCAGGCGTGCCAGCTCGACGTTGGCACGCACCCGGGCCAGCAGGTCGGCCGCGACGAACGGTTTGAACAGGTAGTCGTCCGCGCCGGCCGTCAACCCCTCGACGGAGGCTTCCTGACCCGCACGCGCGGACAGCAGCAGTACCGGCAACGCCGCGGTGCGCGGATCGCGGCGCAGCGCGGCCAGCAGCTGCAAGCCGTCCAACCCTGGCATCATCACGTCGCTGATCACCAGGTCCGGAAGGCGGGCGCGAATGGCCTCGAGGGCCCGCTGCCCGTCGCTGACGGCACTGACTTCGTAGCCCGCGGCCCCCAGCACATTCGCGAGATATTCGCGCATGTCGGCGTTGTCGTCGGCCACCAACACGTGTGCCCGGACGGTTTCCACCGGCGCAGAAGTCGTCTCCGTGGCCGGGCCGGGCAGCCAGCGCAACGCTTCCTGCACGAACGGCGCCGCGATCGCGCCACCCGTCGGGGTTGCGTCCGCCGGCGCGGCCAGTTCGTCGGTGGGCAGATGGCTCGCACCGAACGGGAGCCGCACACTGAACGTGGTGCCGGCGCCTTGCTCGCTTTCGGCGGTGATGGTGCCACCGTGCAACCCGACCAGTTCTTTGACCAGAGCAAGCCCGATACCGCTGCCCTCGGTGGACCGTGCGCGAGCCGTCTCGATCCGGTGGAAGCGTTCGAAGAGCCTGGGCATCTCCGCGGCGGACACCCCGACCCCGGTGTCGGTGACCGTCACCACCGCCTGACCCTCCGAGGCGGTCACCCGGACGGTGATCGAGCCGTCGAAGGTGAACTTCAGCGCGTTGGAGAGCAGGTTGAGTACCACCTTCTCCCACATTTCGCGGTCCACGTACACCGGTTCGTCGAGCGGCGGGCAGTCCACGATGAACGTCAGGCCGGCCTGGTCGATCGCCGAGCGGAACACGCTGGCCAGTTCGGCGGTGGCGGCGGCGAGGTCGACCGGTTCGAAGCGGGCCCGCATCCGGCCGGCCTCGATCCGCGAGAAGTCCAGCAGCGTGTTGACCAGTTTGGCCAGCCGCAGACCGTTGCGGTGCACCAACTCCAGTTCTTGGCGCGCGTACTCGTCGACGCCGGCCGGCCGGCTGCTCAGCTCCTCGACCGGTCCGAGGATCAGCGTGAGCGGAGTGCGGAACTCGTGGCTGATGTTGGAAAAGAACGTGGTCTTGGCGCGGTCGAGTTCGGCGAGCGCCTCGGCGCGCTGTTGCTGGACCTGGTAGCTGCGGGCGCTGGCCACACCTGCGGCGATATACCCGGCGACCAGTTCGACGAAGCCGCGGTAACCGTCGTCGAGTTCGCGGTGCCGGTTCAGCGCGGCCACCAGGAAACCCACGGGTGCGCCGCCCTGTTGCAGCAGCGGCACCACCAGGGCGTGGGTGGGCGGCCCGCGCCAGGCGCCGGTCGGCAGGTTCAGCGCGGCGCCGTCGAGCTCGACCAGCTCAGATTCGCCCCGCGTCACGTTTTCCACCGGCCACAACGAAGGGCCCGAACGAGGCACGGTCTGGGGTGCCGCCGGGTGCCCATCGGTGATCCCGCTGAGGCTGGCCAGGTGCGCGTCACCGTTGGCGCCGAACAGGTAGGTCAGGGTGAACGGGAGGTCGTACGGATTGCGGCCGAGTTGCTCGGCGGCGAAGTCGAGCATCTGCCGCTCGGTGCGAACGACGCTGGGATCAGAGCCCAAGTCGCGCATCGTCGCCATGCGACGTTGCGCGATGACCCGCCCGGTGTCCTCGCTGACCACGCACAGCATGCCGACCACGCTGGCCACGTCGTCGCGCAGCGGACTGTAGGAGAAGGTGTGATACGTCTCCTCGGGGTAGCCCGACCGCTCCAGGATCAGCATCAACGCCTCGTCCCAGGTCGACTCGCCGTTCGACAGCACGCGGTCGACCCGGGGGCTGATGTCCGGCCAGATCTCGGCCCACACCTCGCTGGCGGGCCGGCCCAGCGCCCAGGGGTACTTGCGCCCCAGGGTGTCGCGCCGATATGCGGCGTTGCAGAAGAACGTGAGCTCCGGACCCCAGGCCATCCACATCGAAAACTGCGATGAGAGAAGGATATTGATCGCGGTTCGCAGGCTCTGCGGCCATTCGTCGATCGGACCCAGCGGGGTGGACGACCAGTCGACGGCAGCTAGATCTCGTCCGATCTCCTGGTCTGCACGGAAGACCACTGACATCCCTCTCGAGCTCTGGCCGACCCCAAGCTGACATTATCGGTAGCAAACGTGCACTGGCTGCTCAATGCAGTCGAAAACATACATACACCTCACTCCTTGGCCGCAGCCAGTGGGGTGGCGATGTCTTCCAGTGACTTCCCTTCGGCGTCGACGGCCAGGAACCAGGCGACCAACCCCCCGGCGATCATCACCCCCGCGCCCAGCAGATAGCCCACGAACAACGGCATCGGCTTGGAGCCGTCGCCGATCAGCGCGCCGTAGATAACCGGTCCGAGGGCACCGAAGCACTGCGCGATGGCGAAGAACACCGCGATTGCCTTTGCCCGGACCTCGAGCGGGAAGATCTCGCTGACGGTCAGGTATCCCGCACTCGCCCCGGGTGAGGCGACGAAGAAGATGACGCACCAGGCGATGGTCTGGGTGAGGCTGTTCAGGACCCCGGCTTGGAAGAGGACGGCGCTGACCGCCAGCAGCAGCCCGGACAGCACGTAGGTGCCGGTGATCATCTTGCGGCGGCCGATGGTGTCGAAGAAGTGCCCGAGAGTCAACGGTCCCAACAGGTTTCCGACGGCGAACGCGATGAGGTAGAGCGGGGTCGACGCCGCCGGGACGTCGTAGAACTTGCCCAGTACCAACGTGAAGGTGAAGAAGATGGCGTTGTAGAGGAACGACTGACTGATCATCAGCGTGGCGCTCAGCACGGCGCGGCTGGGGTAGACGCGGAACAGCACCCGCGTCAGGGTCAGGTAGCCGATCTTCTGGGCGGGCAACAACTCGATCGCCTTCGTTTCATCGACCGGGGGCAGTTTGGCGCCGGTGGCTTGGATGGCGTGCTCGATGAAGGTGATGGTGCGTTCGGCCTCTTCGGCCCGGCCGTTCATCACTTGCCATCGCGGGCTCTCCGGCAGATGCCGCCGGACATACACGATTACCGCGGCCAACACCGGGCCGATCAGGAATGCGAGCCGCCAGCCCAGGCTGAGGTTGATGGCCTTGAGGAAGACGAAGGTGCCCAGCGTGCCCAGGATCGCGCCGGCCCAGTAGGTGCCGTTGACCGCGATGTCGACACGGCCGCGGAAGCGGGCCGGGATCAGTTCGTCTATTGCGGAGTTGATGGCGGCGTACTCCCCGCCGATGCCCATTCCGGCGATGAATCGGGTGACGTACAGGAAGAGCAGCCAGCCGAAGTTGTTGCCCAGGGTGAACGCGGTCAACGCGCTGCCGAACAGATAGACACCCAGCGTGACGGTGAACAGATTGCGTCGGCCCAGCTTGTCGGACAGATGCCCGAACAACAACGCACCGAACACCTCCCCGCCCAGATACACGGTGGCCAGCAGGCCGACAGCCGCCGACGACAGATGCAGCGTCTCGGGCTCGGTGAGCGTTTCGGCCACCGCGCTGGCGACCGTGATCGTCAGTCCGTCCAGGACCCACGCCACGCCGAGCGCCACCACCAGCCGGGTATGGAACGGCGACCACGGCAACCGGTCGATGCGGGCGGGGATGAGACTGCGGATCGAACCCGTCACGTCAGCGGACACGCGCGGCTCCTCGGGACTCGGCACACGTTCGCGTTCCCGTCACCGGACGGGCGAAAACATCTGGCTCAGTGGTTGCCCTGTTCGGGGCTGAGCGCTTTCAGCAACTCAACGATCTGCTGCTGTCCGGCAGCGGCCCCGTCCAACTTGCCGCGCATCTCGGCGAACCCGCGGTCCATCTCGGCGAACCGCCCGTCGACGTGGGTGCGCAGGTCGACGAAATCCTCGCGGAGCGCGTTGAAGCTCGCCGCGGTGGCTTGGCGGAAGTCGCGGAACTCGCGCCGAACCTCGCCCCGGAATTCGCTGAGCTCGCCGCGAACACCCCGCAACTCTTCGCGGAACTCCTCGACGTCCCGATCAGCCGCTCCGGCGAGCACCCTAGCCGCCGCCGCGTCCTGCTCACTGGCCCTGACCCGGGAAGCCAGGTCGCGCACCTCGTGTTCGAGAGCGGTGACGCGTGATTCGAGATCCTCAGACGGCATGAATCGAGCCTAACGACTATCTGCCGGAGGACAACTCACGTAGACCCGTTCGCCGGTGATCAGGTCCGCCTCGTCGAAACCGAAAACAGCCCACAGCCGGACCTCGAACGGTTCGCCCGTCGCGACGGGGGTGCCGCGCAACCAGAACTCGATCAGGACGTGATCGTCGTCGAGATGGACGAGGTCGATGAGTTCGTTGCGTTGATCGGGCACCATCGAGCGGCCCTCGATCCAGTAGCGCATCACCTCGTCGGCACCGTCGAACACCGTCCCACCGGGCAGCTCGTAGCGGGGGTGACTGAACGTCGCCATCGTCCGGTCCCACTCGTGGGAGTTCTCGCTCTGCATGTGCTCGATGACGACGGCCCTGCGGCGCTCTTGCCGGTCGGCTTCGGCCATCGGCATTCCTTTCACGAGTTGCCATTCCTTTCACGAGTTGCTCAGTGCGACAACGAGATTGATGGTAACCGCCAGGATGACCGCGCCGAAGACATAGGAAAGCAACGCCTGGCACAGCGCGATGCGACGTAGTTGCGTTGTCTCCAAACTCGTGTCGGACACCTGATAGGTCATGCCGATGGTGAACCCGATGTAGAAGAAGTCCAGGAACCGTGGGCTTTCGTTGCCGTTGAAATTGATGCCGCGACCGTCGTTCGAGTAGTAGATGTCGGCATAGCGAATGCTGAATACGGTGTGCACCACGCACCACGCGGCGGCGATGCTGACCACGCCGACCGCGGCGGCGATGTCCTTCTCCACGCCGGCTTTGGAGCCCGCGACCAGCAGAAGTCCGACGCCGCCCAGGCTCGCGACACTGGCCGCCAAGATGATGGCGTCGGTGAACCACCCGCGCGGCGGATCCTCAGGCTCCACCCGGTCCCGCGTCGCGTCGGCGTCCATCGGCAAAACGACAATCCACGTCCAGACCAGGAAGATGGACGCCGCGGTGATCCACCCGACGCTGGGCGCATACCGCCAGCCAGCCAACACATGCACCAGCACCGCAGCCACGGCTCCGGCCAGAGCCGCCACCAGCAGCCGAATCACCCCGACGCGCAAACCGAACACCCTCAACGGGCGTCGGGCTGCAGTGCCGTCAGAGCCCCGGCGCTGAACCTCGCCAGTTCTTCGGCCTCGTCCCGATCGAGGGCCGCCGCGAAGATCTCGGCCATCCGCCGATTGGTCGCGCGCTCGACGTCGGCGTAGCGGTCCCTCTTGTCCGCGCCGTCGGCGAACGGCTCCGGCCAACCGAACATCGTGGTGTATTGATGACCCTTGTTGAGCATGTGGGCTTCGACCGGACTGATGCCCGAGTCGCTGAGAGCGTCGAAATGCACGCCCGCGCGAAGTTCGCGCAGGACGAACATCACCTGCAGCGCGCGGGCGGGCGCGTCGTCGGCCAGCGGCATGGTGCGCCAGCCGTCATACAGTGGCAGGCCGGCGGACGGCGTCGCGGCGATGATCTTCTCCCCCAGCTCGGCCACGCGGTCCATCCCCTCGACGCCGGTCAAGTGCCGTCGCGCGAAATCGGCCACCTGGTCCCAGTAGCGTTCAGCCGCACCGGAAGCGCCGCGCACCGCGACACCTTCGTCCCATAACGCCGAAAGCGAGGCGGGCTCGAACACCGCGAACGCCGAAGCGACCGTCTGGCCATCGGTCTCACCCAGCACGCCGCCGCGACCGGCGACATATCCGGCCAGCGGGTTCTCGTAGCCGGCCGCGATGCTTTCGGCGAATGTCTCCGGATGCAGCATGAAGAGCGCGACCGCCTTCTCGATGGGAGCTCCCGCGGCGCGGGCCGCCTCCGACATGTCGTCTGGGCTCATGCGGATCCTCCTCTGTGGGCTAACCGACCGCCTCTGTCGAGGTGGCCAACGGCAATGCTGCGTCAACCGGCGTGAGTTCCGCGGAAAGACCTGCCGCACACCGTATGTCAACGAACGCTTCGATCATCGCATCGGTGGCCTCGTGCGGGTCGGCCAAGGTTACGTCGTCGGTCAACACCGAGATTGCCAGTTGGTCGACGTAGCTCCAAACCGTGATGTTCATGCCGCTGCCGGCGACGACCGGTCCCACGGAATAGATCTCGCTGACGGTGGCGCCTTCGACATCGCCCCGCTGCCGCGGGCCCGGCACGTTCGAAACGGTCAAATTCATTACGCTTGCCGACTCGACACGTCGCGCCTGGGTGCGAAACAGCTTCGGCGCCAACGACGGTGGCAGGTAGGACATCCAGGCCGGCAGCACGGTGGGGCCCAACAGGTGGTGGTTCTCTTTGGCGATCTTGGTGGACACCGAGGTCAACTTGACCCGCTCTAGCGGATCCTCGACATGTACCGGCAGCGACGGCGTCATGTAAGTGAACTCGTTGCCCGCCAACCGATCTGGGGAGGTGCTGTAACTCACCGGCACACCGGCGATCAACGGGGCATCGGCCCGCCCGTCGTAACGCAGCAGCAGCCGTCGCAGCGTGCCGGCCACCATGGCCAGCACGACGTCGTTCAGCGTCACGCCGAGGTGCCTGGCGGTCGCCTTGACGTCCGAGAGCGCCAACGGCGCGGTCGCAAAACGGCGCCCCGGGGTCACCCGGTGGTTGATGAAACTCTGCGGCGGGGCGAAATTGCGGGCGAGGTCGGGGTGCGCGCCCCGTTCCCTGGCCCGGCGCCGCACCTTGGCGACTCCGGTCGCCGTCTCGTTGACCAGCCGTGGCAGTTTGCGTACCAATCCGACATGGTCGCGGGCGGCGGCGCTGAGCAGGTTGCCGCGGGTCGGCAGGTGGGTGGTGCCCGCGGTGTGCGCCTCGTCGGGATGCTCGGTGGCCATCGCCTGGGCCATCTGGTTGGCCGAGGCCACGCCGTCGGCCAGTACGTGATGGACCTTGTGAATGATGGCGATCCGGTCGTCCGAGAGACCCTCGGCGACATACATCTCCCACAGGGGACGAGACCGGTCCAGCGGTATGGTCGCGATGTGCCCGATCAGCTGGTCGAGTTCGCGCCGGCCGCCGGGGGCGGCAACGCGCGCGCGGCGCAGGTGGTAGTCGAGGTCGATGTCGTCGTTGGTGATCCACATCGGGTGGTGCAGCTTCAGCGGGATGTCCACGAGCTGGTAACGCAACGGTTCCAACGCCATCAACCGTGGATAGGCGATCCGTCGGAACAACTCAAAGCTGAAGTCTCCCTTGAACTTCGAGATATCAAGCACACCGATCTTCAGTGTGTGCATGTGGATCTCGGGTGTCTCGCTGTACAGCATCAAGGCATCCACGCCGTTGAGTCGCTTCACATTCCCGCCCGTTCGTCAGCACCGTCGGATGGTGTTACCCCATTCCACCCCTTTCTATGAGGGGCCGCCAGAACCCCGTTCGGCCAACCGCGACCACATCGGTAGAAGTCCGACGCTTGAAGATCGCTCTGCCGCGGGCTTGCAGGACCTAGCCTTGAGGTATGTCAGATCAAGCTCGCGAGCGAGCAGCGCAACGCGCTGCCGAGCTTGCTCGCCGGCGCGAGCGGCTCGAGGCAGGGCAGCCGGTCACCGCGGACGATGTGGCGTTGGAGATGCGCCGCGCCAAGGAGGCGCATCAGCGCGCCGAAGAGGCTCATCAGGCGGCGGCCGCCCGGCATGACAAGTCAGCCGACGTCCACGAGCAGGCGGCCGAGGTCCACGACCACGCCGCCACACACGGCCACGGCGACGCTTCTGCGCACGAAGCACGCGCGCAGATGCACCGCCGGGCCGCGGCCGATGACCGAGCCGCCGCGGAACGCAGCCGACGGGAAGCCGAGGCCGAAGAAAGCTAGGTTGCGCTCCGGCGACCCTGGCTGAAGCGCCGTCGCGCGTCCCTTCGACATAGCCCTACCGAGACTTTCGGGCACTTCGGAAATTCTGCGTCCTGACTGCGGCAACGCACCTAGAGTGTGGCCTGGCGACGGGTCCGTTCCCTGCCGGGTAGGGGTCGATTCGTCCTGAGCTGATCGGAGGACGGTCACATGTCATATCTGATTGCGACACCGGAACTCGTTTCGGCAGCGGCTACGAACTTCGCCAGTATCGGTTCCCTCCTCACCGAGGCCAACACGGCAGCGCTGGCCGCGACGACGGATGTGCTGCCGGCGGCCGCGGACGAAATCTCGGCAGCCATCGCCGCGTTGTTCGACAGCCACGGTCAGACTTATCAGGCGCTGAGCGCGCGTGCCGCCGCCTTTCATTCCCAGTTCGTGCAGCTCCTCGACGCGGGCGCGGGTGTCTACGCGTCCGCCGAAGCGACCAACGCCGGACAGGTTCTGCTGGATGTGGTGAATACGCCTACCCAGCTGTTGCTGGGGCGTCCATTGATCGGCGACGGTGCCAGCGGCGCCCCGGGAAGCGGAGCTAACGGCGGTGCCGGTGGCCTGCTGTGGGGCAACGGCGGCAACGGTGGTTCAGGAGGCGCCGGTCAGGCCGGTGGCAACGGCGGCAGCGCGGGACTGTTAGGTAACGGCGGGTCCGGCGGCGCGGGTGGATCGGGCCAGTCTGGCGGCGCGGGTGGCAGCGGCGGCTGGTTGAACGGCAACGGCGGCAACGGCGGAGCGGGCGGCGCCGCTACGGCGGGCATCAGCGGTGGCATGCCGGGGCGAGGCGGTGATGGCGGCAGTGCCAACCTCTTCGGCGCCGGCGGCGCCGGCGGTCAGGGCGGTACCGGCCTGGCCGGCGCAAATGGTGTCAACCCAGTCATCACCGGGCAAGGCGCAACCGGCAGCACCGGCAACAGCATCTTCGACAGCACCACCGGCAGTGCGTTCGGCTTCAACGGCGGCGACGGCGCCGACGGCGGTCTGGGTGCCACCGGAGGCACCGGCGGTACCGGAGGCAGCGTCATCGCCGACGGCACCGGCACCGGAGCCGCAGGCAATGGCGGCGCCGGCGGCTCCGGCGGCAACGGCGGTGCCGGCGGAACCGGCGGGAACGGCACTGCGCTCGGCGGCAGTGCGTTCGCCAGCGCCGGCACCGGTGGCAACGGGACCAACGCGTTGGCGTCCGGGGGTACGGGTGGCGGCGGCGGCGACGGCGGGCGGGCCACGGCCTTCGGCGGCGGTTCCGGCGTCGCGGGCTTCGGCGGCAACGGTGGCGGCGGCGCCGCGGGCGCGTCCGGCGGCACCGGTGGCACGGGCGGCGTCGGCGGCAACGGCGGTCACGGCGGGATGCTGATCGGTAACGGCGGTGCCGGCGGCGCCGGGGGTACCGGCGGACTCGGAGGCACGGGCGCGGGTGGCGGTCTAGGTGGCGCCGCCGGCAACGGGGGGCAGGCCACCGGTGCGGTCAATGCCTTCCAAGTCGTCGGCGGCCAGGGCGGCGACGGTGGCGACGGTGCATCCGGCGGCACGGGCGGCACCGGCGGTGTCGGCGGAACGGGCGGCAACGGCGGCACCGGTGGACTGTTCGGTGACGGCGGCGTCGGCGGCGACGCGGGCCGCGGTGGCTCGGGAGGCGAGGGCGGCAGCGGAGGTCGTGGTGGAGCCGGCGGCAGCGGGGGTAACGCCTCGGCCAGCTCGGGCAGCACAACAACCGATGGCGGCTCCGGCGGTGACGGCGGCGACGGCGGCGACGGTGGTAACGGCGGCAAAGGTGGCGGCGCCGGCACAGTCGGTCTCGGCGGCGCCGGTGGCCTCTTCGGCGAACTGGGCGGCAACGGCGCCGCGGGTACCGGCGGCGCAGGCGGAGCCGGGGGTGGCGGCGTAAACGGCGGCGCCGCCGGAAGCTTCGGCACCGGGCAGTCGCCGGGAAACAACGGCACCGCCGGCAACCCGGGCGACAACGGTTTGCCGGGTCAGAGCGGTTGACTTTCCCCGCACTGAACGATCGGAGCCTGGTCAGCCGTTGAGGATCTCGGTGATCCCCTCCCGGTAGGTGGTGATTCGGAAATCGGGGAATCGGCGGGCGAATTTGGATGAGTCGAAGATGTTGTCGTCGCGGTAGCGCGGCAGCAGTTCGGAGGCTTCCTTGACCGCGGGATCGAACCATCCGCCGACTCGGAACGCGATCTCCGGGACCGTCGTGTAGCGGATGTCGCGACCGGTGACGCCGGAAGCGATGTCGATCATCTGTGCGTAGGTGAGTCGTTCGGGATCCGTTGGCAGGTGCCAGGTCTGGCCGAAGGCGTCAGGGGTGTTGCCGATCAGTCCCATGCCGCGGCTGGCGTCGGGGGTCCAGATCAGGGTTCTTCTGGTATGGGCGTTGATCGGGATCATCGGCCGCTTGCCCCGCTTGATCCGGTCGAAGACGGCGGAGTTGGTGAGGCTCTTGGTTTTGCCGGGGCCGTAGAACTCGGGCGCCCGGCAGATGACGGCTTCGATTCGGTCGGCGCGCATCTCCTCGATCAACATATTCGCGATCTCAGACCGGACAGCCGCTTTGCGGCCGCTGGGCTGGAAGGTGGTGTCTTCGGTCTGCGCGGTGGAGGTCCGTGGATACATGTAGGTGTTGTCGAAGAAGACCAGCTTGGTGCCGTGTCTGCGGCAGGCGGCGAGGGTGTTGGCCATCATCACTGGGAACCGCTCTTCCCACAGTGCCGAGTCGATCGGCAGCCCGACGGTCAGGTAGGCGATGTCGCTGCCGGCGACAGCGTGGGCCGCGGCGTCGGCATCCATCAGGTCAGCGGGGAACAGCTGATCGGTGTCGTGCAATCTGGCGGGGTTGCGACTGACGAGGCGGATGTCCTCGGTGACGTTGTCGTGGAGGTAGCGGGTGAGTTCCTCGGCGATCTGGCCGTTGGCACCCAGGACGGTCTGCATTGCGTATTCCTACTGGTTCGGGTCGGGCTGCTCGACGTCGGTCGCCGAACCGGCGTGTCGTCTCGTCGCGGGAAACGACACGGGCACCGGGATGTGCAGGGCGTTTTGGCACTCGGTGAAGACGTCGAACCGGACGGGTCTGATCGGCTTGAGTGAGCGGACGTCGTCGGCCAGCCGCCCCGAGTTCAACTCCAGCGGGACGTCTCTCGGCAGCAGCATGCTGCCGACGGCAAGGGTGTTGGTCTGGCTCAGCGTCGCGTGCCAGCCGCCGTTCAATTCCGTGTACGAGATCAGCGTGGAGATCTTGGTACCGCTGGCTACCCGCTTCTGCCGGGGGGTGGCGACGTCGATCGCGATGTCGGTGCCGCCGCCGTCGTTGGCCACCCGCGCCCTGGTCCGTCGCTCGTCGATCTCGACGTCGATGTCGGTGACCCATTTCGGGAAGCCGTAGCCGTCGCGGCCGCGGACTCGGGCAATTTCGGTGTTCACCGGCAGCGACAGGACGTAGGCGTGCAGCGAGTCGTTGGCCAGGGACGAGAAAAGGTCGGCGACACCGAGGCTGCCGTGTCGCGCGGGTCGGACCGCGATGCCGACGGTGGCCTCGGTGTAGAAGTCGATGTCGCACACGTCGTAACGGAAGAACACCACGGAGAACAGCCCGATCCCCGGAGCGATCTGCAGGGGATCCAGCTCACCGGGTAGTCGGGACCGCAGCGTCTTGGTCGGAGCGAGGTAGGTGATCTGGGCCTTCGACATCGTATAGTAGAAGTTCGGCGTTCGAGTCGGTCCGATCTGGGATTGGACTTGCGTCTTGGGCAGCGTCCGGAAGAAGTCGACACTGCGCACGCGCGGATCTGCGCTGACGGCGTCCAGGTCGGTGTCCATGCGGTAGCGGTCGTACAGCCCGCCCTTGGGCACGGTGACCCTGCACTCTCCGAGATCGACTTCGACCAGGTCCTCGACCGTGCCGTCATCACGTCCTGTGCTCGACGCCATCATCACCCCTTCCCCTATGTGTGCATTGCATACATAGGAACGATAGAATCCCATGTGAGCGGTGTCAACATCGCCGTTTGGGGCGCGGCGGTACGACACGCCATGCTTGAGGTCGGGCAGGGCGAGGAGGTACGAACACAGCCATGACGACGACCGCGAAGCGCAGCTACCATCACGGCGACCTGCGCGCCGCGCTGCTGACGACGGCGATGGGCATGCTGGAGCGGGGCGAGCAGTTCTCCATTCGCGCTGTAGCCCGCGAGGCCGGCGTCTCCCCCACCGCCCCGTACCGGCACTTCCCCGATCGCGAGGCGCTGGAATCCGCACTGGCGGCGCAAGGCCTGCGCGACTTGCGGGCCGACCTGACGCGCGACCGCGAATTGCCTTGCACCACTGACGAACTGGCCGACTTAGGCGTCGCCTACGTCGAGTTCGCGATCCGCCGACCCGCACTGTTCCGGCTGATGTTCGGCAACGAGTGCGACCACGAGAGCGACGAGCGGGTGCAGGCGGCGGCCGCGGTGCACGAGCTGCTCGCGACGGCGATCACGCGCGTGTTCCCGGATTCCGATCCCATCGACCTCGCCCTGGGGGGCTGGGGACTGGTACACGGTCTGGCCTACCTCTATCTGGACCGCAAGCTCACCAGTCCGTCGATCGAGGACATCGCCGCGCAGGTTCGCTCGTCGTTCATCGCCGTACTCACTGCGCGGCCCTGATTTCGACCGGGCCTCTCGTTGACTCCCCTGCGCACCCGCGCTACCTTGATGTAAGCAATGCATACATTCGGCGTCGAACCTCGGAGCCGCAGAAGTGGAGGGACGCCGTGACTGATCTCCCGCCGTCCGTGACGCCCTACCTCGAACACGAGGCCAGGAAGCTGTGCGAGCAGACCGACCCGCACCCCCGGATCTACGAGGTTCCGCCAGAGCAGGGGCGAAAGATCCTCTCCGACTTGCAAAGTGGCGAGGGCATCGCGCGTCCCGAGGTCGATGAGGAATGGGTCGAGGTGGATGCCGGCGAGTGGGGCATCGTCCGCACCCGCATCATCCGGCCCAAGGGCGTCGAGGGCTCGCTGCCGGTCGTGTTCTACATCCACGGCGCCGGATGGGTTTTCGGCGACGAACACACCCACGACCGGATCTTCCGCGAGCTCACCGTCGGCGCGGACGCCGCCGGCGTCTTCCCGGTCTACGATCGCGCTCCGGAGAAGGGATATCCCACCCAAGTCGAGCAGAACTACGCCGTCGGCCAATGGGTCCTCGAGCACGGAGCCGACCACGGACTCGACACGTCACGCATCGCGGTCACCGGTGAATCCGTCGGCGGCTGCATGTCCGCGGTTTTCGCGCTGATGAACAAGGACCGCGGCGGCATCGACCTCAAGGCGCAGGTGCTGCTCTACCCGGTCACCAATGCGAACTTCGACACCCCTTCCTACCTGCAATTCGCCGAGGGCTACTACCTCACCCGCGATGGCATGCAGTGGTTCTGGGACGCCTACACCACCGACGAAATACAGCGTGCCGAGAAGTACGCCTCACCCCTACATGCCTCGCTCGACGACCTCAAAGGGCTGCCGACCACACTGGTCATCACCGACGAAGCCGACGTGCTACGCGACGAGGGCGAGCAGTACGCCAACAAGCTCCGCGAAGCCGGCGTCGACGTCACTTCCGTCCGCGTCGCCGGCATGGTCCACGACTTCCTGCTCCTGGACAGCCTCCGCGCCACCAAAGCCGCCATCGTCGCCCGCGGCCTGGCGATCGACGCACTGAAAAAGGCGCTGCACTAGCGAGTCCCCGATCAGAGCCAGCCGCCATCACTCCACGAGAAAGCCGCCGCTCAATGACCAAGCGCATCCTGAACGTCGTCAGCAACGTCGCCCACTACGACGACCCCGATCACCCAACGGGCCTATGGCTCTCAGAACTCACCCACGCCTGGCACATATTCGACGAGCACGGCTTCGAGCAGGATCTCGTCAGCCCCGCCGGCGGTGAGGTGCCGCTGGAACCACGAGCGCTGAAGTTTCCCAACTACGACAAGACCGCCAAAGCCTGGCGCGCCGACCCCGCCAAAATGGCGCTCTTGAGCAACACCAAGAGCCCGAGCGAGATCAACTCCTCCGACTACGACGCCATCTACTTCACCGGCGGCCACGCCGTCATGTACGACTTCCCCAATAGTGAAGGCCTGCAGCGCATCACCCGGGAAATATACGAACGCGGTGATATCGTTTCGTCGGTCTGCCACGGCTACTGCGGACTGCTCAACACCAAACTGTCCGATGGCTCCTACCTCATCGCCGGCAAGGAGATGACGGGCTTCGCCTGGAAGGAAGAAGTCCTTGCACGCGTCGACAAGCTCGTCCCCTACAACGCCGAGGAGCGCGCCAAGGAGCGAGGCGCGCTCTACAAGAAGGCCTTGATTCCCTTCGTGTCCCACACCGTCGTCGACGGCAATCTCGTCACCGGACAGAATCCAGGCTCAGCCAAGGCCACAGCCAAGAAAGTCGCTTCGCTTCTCCGCTAGACCGCCGGCAGCAAGGTGCTTCTCGGGCGGCCAGGGAGGGTCCACCGACAAATTGCTGGGGCTCATTGGGTCGGCGCCTCGATCACCGGCCCACACAACTTTCCGGGGTCCCTTCTCCCCGACCCGTGCGACTACCACCGTGCTGGTGCTGCAGTGTCCATCGACAGCGGTCGCTCGTAGGAAAGGTCTGTGCGATCGCGCGTGCCTACGAGATATCCCTTGTCAGTGAAGAACGATGACTGTAAAACCCGAGCGTCAGCCAGGAACATTCCCTCGACTGTGGATCTACGAACGGCGATGCGCCAGTTGCCTTCTCGCCGTTCCAGGCGGTCAATGTAACGGCCCGTTATGAACTGGGCGCTCTTTCCGTCTGGTCCGATCAGCACCACGAGTACGTAGCTTTCCGCATGCGCGGTAGCGCCATCAATTTCACACGTGTGGGTAGTGATGTTGTGGGTGTGCACCCGCGAAGTTTCGGCATGGGTTTTGTTGGCCCACTCACTGTAATCAGGTCCTGAGTTCACCGCGTGGCCGTGCTCGTCGACGCCATCACTGTGATAAGCCGAGGTGATCAGGTCGACGTCGTGACGGTCGCAGCCGCGGGCATGACGCGAGATGCAGTCAAGAATTTGCGTGCGATCCATCAGATAGCGAACGTCTCGTCGGAGGGTGTCGGTCTGGACATACATGGTCATGATTTACACCTCTCACGTCGTCGGACATCGACGCAGCAGACGATCCATGGCACTGTACAAGTGTACAGCACCTCGCGGGTGGGAGAATACAAGTATTCGAACGATCGGAAGCTGATGACGACATCCTCGCGGCGAGTTGGCGCCGAAACGTCCAAGACTCGGGACACCCTTCTTGACTGCGTCGAGAAGATGATGCTCGAGGAGGGTTACGCGAGCGTCACATATAGGGCGCTGGCTGCGAAGGCTGGTGTCACATCGAGCCTGGTGCAGTATTACTTCCCGAGTGTCGACGACATCTTCATCGCTGCGATTCGGCGCTACGCGGAACGCAATCTGGCATACCTCACGAGTGAGCTGCAGCGCCGCGCCGATGAACCTCTTCGCACCGTGTGGGAGTACTCGTGGGAAGAAGCCACTGGCGCTTTGATGACCGAGTTCATGGCGCTTGGCAATCACCGCAAGTCCATTCGCAACGAAATCGCCGCAGTGACAGAGGGTGTGCGCAAAGTGCAGTTGGACGCGCTAGTCGCAAAGTTTGGTCGCAAAGCCCGTCCGATCGGCGATCTTTCACTACCGGCGCTGCAATTGCTGATGTCCGGGCTGCCGAAATTCATCAACCTTGAAGAGGGCATCGGCGTGAAGTCGGCGCACCGCGAGGTTACCAAGGCGTTCGAGCGTTACATCGATTCCGTGGAACCGCGTGCTAATCCGTCGAGGAAGAAGACGCCGTCGCGACGGCGAGGGAGCGTGCGTCAGAAATAGTGTGGCCGGCGGGATCCGAGAAGGCCGGTCCGGTTTGCATGCGCCGCAGCAACTCCCAGTCATCTACCGCAAAACATGCCGCGGTACTAAGTCGTTGATCACCGAATCCGGGTGGGCAGCCACGGTGCAACCAGCCATGCTCCAACATCAGGCGCTGCCACTGGCGCGCCCATGGCGGTATGTCGGCGCTCGACCGTGGACGCGTAGCCGCCGCCTCAGCTCCCGAAGGGACATGTTCGTCCAAGAAGACCGTCAACTTGTTCCGAAAGTCTTTACTTCGGTGTCGAATTTGAGTTGCACAATTGTCCCGTCGTGCACTCAACGCATCACATGCGCGCACTGCTGCCGGGGGTGCACGTCAAAGAGGTCGCGATAGGACGGTGGCTGACGGTGACCCTCGTCGACAATGCCATACGTCGCCGCAAGTTCGGCGCCGATCAGCGTCTGGCCACTCAGCGTCATCAGTTCCGGGTCGTTGAAAAGTGCCCAGATGACGTTGCCGGTCAGTTCCGGGGTTTCCGCGGTCTCGAGAATGTGGCCGAACTTCTCAGGGTTGCTTGCAATGATCTTGCGGACCCTGTCGGTGAGCAGTGAGCCCATCCATATCGAAATAGCCGCGATGTCAAATTCTTTGAGGTCGAAGGCCATGTCAGCGGCCATCTTGTCGGTGCCGGCCTTCGGCACTCCGTAAGCGGGTCCGAACGCGTAGTGCACCGCACCCGAAGACGACGAGAACACCACCAGGCCTTTGCGCTGGGGAAGCATGAGTGGAACAGCAAGAACGGTAGCGACGTAGCTGCTGCGGAGACCGACATCGAGTGTGTCGATGACGTTGAGAGGCTCCTGCCAGAATTTCGTCCGCCCCATCATCTCGTCGCGGATGATGGCCGCGTTGTTGACCAAAATGTCGACGCGGCCCACCTCGTTGCGTATGCGTTCAAACAAGTCGCTTACTTGAGCGTCGTCACCGTGGTCGACACCGACCGCGATCCCGTTGCCGCCCGCCGCGGTGACTTGCGCTGCTGTCTCGTCAATACTGCCCCTGCGCGGCGACTCGTCACCGCTGCGGGTGCGACCTGTCACATAAACGGTGCAACCGTGGCTACCCAACGCGCGCGCGATGCCCGCGCCGGCGCCTCGGCTGGCACCCGTCACCACTGCAATCGGGTTGTCCGACATCGGATTCTCCTCTATTGAGCCGGACATCGGCCCTCAGTCCTCGATCTTTGCGGCTTCTTTGAGTTCGGTGATGGGCCGCGCCAGGCCCTGCTGGTCGCAGATACGTTGAAGCCGTTGCACCGTTTCGTCCACCCCGGGGCCGGACCGCGGACTGGGCGTGAAGGTGGCGTGCAAATGTCGCATTCCTTGAATCACGCCAATGCTGTCGTAGTGGACAGTCCCTTCAGGCACACACTGGTAGTCCGGCATTCGGTCCAGTACCGCTGTGAGCATTGACTTGAACACTGCACGCGCCACGTTGGACCCTATGCACCGATGAACGCCTAATCCGAAGCTGAAGTGACGGTTGCCTTTTCGATCCAGGACGACACTGTCGGGATCGGTGAACAATGCCGGATCACGGTTCGCCATCGCCCACGACAACCACAGGCGTTCACCCTCCTTGAGTGCGGCACCGGAGATTTCGACGTCCTGGGAGATGGTGCGGGCATCACCCGGCGCGGGGGTGAAATAGCGCAGGAACTCCTCGGTGGCGGGATTGAGCAGGGTTTCGCGGTCCCGGCTGAGTCGGGTGCGCTCGGAGGGGTGCTGCGCCAACCATTCCAGCGCGTGAGCGGTCAAAGCGGTCGTGGTATCGAAGCCACCGCCGATCAACAGGTTCAGCATGCCGAGCAACTCGATATCCGGCGGTGCTTCGCCGTCGAGCTGAATTCTGACTAGCGCATCGATGATGCCCGGTCGGGGGTTCTCTCGAATCTGCGCAAGGTTGGTGAAAAGGTCGACGCCCATTGCCATATACAGCTCACGCATGCGGGGGGCCTCTGGCGAGTCGGGCCGTGTGTAGACCAATGCATGCGCGGGTTCGTTGTAGAGAGTCCACTTCTCTAACGGAACTCCGAGCATTGCCAGGGTGAGTACTGCCGGGACTACATTGGCGAGATCGTCGACGAAGTCGATTCGTCCCGCTTCGATGTGGTCGTCGATGCAAGCGCGAGTGATCTCGTCGACGAAGGGCTCCCAGCGCTTAACCGCCGCCGGCGACAAATAGGGGTTGAGCACCGTTCGGTAGTAGCGGTGTTCGGGATCATCCATTTCGAGCATCCCGCCGCGGTAATTTTCCGCTTCGACCGTCAACGGTATTGAAATACCTTTGTATCCTCGGCGTTCGTTGTGGACGTCATGATCATTGGAGACATGCGGGCAGCGCGCAAGTTCGAAGACTTCTCGGCCCCCTGCGGCAACCCAGTGGCCGTCGTAGGTGTCCGTCCAGGCGATCGGACACCGCCGATGCATATCGTGGGTGATGTCAAGAAAGTTCTCGCGGTAATTGTCGGCGTGACGGTCGAAGTGAAACGTGGCTCCCTTGGTTGCACTGGCGGGACCCTCGTGAATTGAGCTCACTCGTCACACCCGTCGTTGGCCGTGCGCGGCGCGCGCAACGATCACGCGGTCGATCATGATCGAAATGGCTTGCTCTGGGCAGGAACTAACGGCTTCGCGTGCCGCGGCCTGCTGATCTTCTGGAACGTCCTCGACGGTGGCATGCGCGTGCCCATCGACATCATCCAGCTCGAACGATTCGGGTGCGATCATGGCGCACAGGGTGTGACCTTGGCATCGTGATGGATCGACGTGGACTCGCACGTTACCTCCTCGTATTGCGCGACAACGGTTTACGTATCTCAGTCAAATGACAGCGCCACCGTTTACTCCGATTACCTGCCCGTTGACGTAGCCGGCCCCTTCGGAGCACAGAAAGGAGCAGACCGCCGCTACTTCCTCGGCCACGCCAAGGCGACCGGCAGGGATGGCTTGTACGAGCGTCTCCGTGCCGGGAAGTTTGCCCTCATCTTGTTGCTGTCGAAGCATTGGTGAATCAATGACGAACGGTGGCACGGTGTTGGCTGTAATGCCTTTGCGGGCGTAATCCAAGGCGATCGTCTTTGTCATAGCGATGACCCCGCCCTTGGTGGCCGAATAGTGCCCTTGTCGAGGAGCGCCCTGCTGCCCTGCTGCGGAGGAAATGGTCACAATGCGGCCCCATCTGGCGGCCACCATGTCAGATAGGGCATTACGGATACACAGGAAGGTGCCGGTGAGATTGACCGCTAGGTATCGGTTCCACTCCTCGAGAGTGATCCTGTCGAAACGTGTGAAACCCGCAATCGCCGCGCTGGTCACAAGGATCTCGACCGGCCCGAGTGAGTTGCGGACGTCGGCGAACGCGGCCTCTACCGCAAGCTCATCAGACACGTCAGCATCCCGGGGAAAAGCCTTGCCTCCCAGATCATTTATCTCGATGGCGACTTTCTCAGCACTTTCTGGATTTACGTCCACCAAGCCCACACGATGCCCGTCGGCCGCTAGTTTCAGGCTGATCGACCGACCCAGCCCAGACCCCGCGCCAGTCACTATGGCTGTTCGGCTCACCGCACCACTTTCTGAAGAGATCATTACTCGATGCTGTACGAATGTATAGCGTGCCTGCCGGGAAACACAAGCGCGTGTCCGCGACGCACCCGCAGGCCTAGACGCCCGCCGGACCCGGCGCTCCGTGCATATAGAGCGTTTGACCCGAACAGAAGCTCGATGCGTCGGATGCAAAAAACAGCACCCCGTAACCGATCTCATCGGGTTCACCGAGCCGGCCCAACCCGTTGGTCATCGCGATAGCCTCCGGATCCAGGCCATAGCGCGCCGCGTCGTCGGTCAAGGTAGCGGCCCGCACCGCTCCGACCGCAATAGCGTTGACCCTTATGCCCTTCTTGGCCCAAGCGGCAGCCATTGACCCCGTCAGGTTGTTGACGGCCGCCTTTGCTGCGCCGTAGGGCGCAGCCTGCGGCATCGCCAGCAAGCTTGCCCCAGAAGAGATATTGACGATCGCTCCTTTGCCCTGAGTCATCATCTGCCCGGCGGCCGCTTTGGACAGGTGCCAGACCGCTTTGAAATTGAGGTCCAGCACTGTCTCGAAATCGTCATCGGGCCACTTCATGATCGACTTCGTTTCCGCCCCACCAGCACAATTGACCAGCACGTCAAGACGGCCAAACTCGGCTACTGCCGCATCGACCAGGCCGCGACACGCCTCTGCAGTAGTGACATCCGTGGAAACCGCAAGCGCACGGCGACCCATCGCCACCACTTCCTGCGCCGTCGATTCGAGCGGCTCGGGCCGACGGCCGGCCAATACCAAATTGGCGCCATACTCGGCTAGAACGAGGGCGGCGCCCCGCCCGATGCCAGTACCTCCGCCGGTTACGACCGCGACGCGGCCATCAAGTGAAAACCGATTGCCCATCGAGCTCCCTAAGTCCGGTGAGTCGAACGTTTCGTGCGTCCGCCCGAATCGTACGACCGTATAGCATTGCGCGGCCTCCTGCACGAATCCGCTGTTGCCGGTCCACTATTCGTCCTGTACGTTCGTACAGCAGTCACTATACGCGATTGATGCTTCTATCGTCGAGGAGTCGATGTTGAGCGACTTGTACTACGACCCATGGGACTTCGACATTGACCTCGATCCCTATCCCACCTACCGCCGCCTACGCGACGAACAACCGGTCTACTACAACGAACGGCATGACTTCTGGGCTGTAAGTCGCTACGCGGACGTCGACGCCGCGCTGCGGGATACCGCACGGTTGAGCTCGGCCAAGGGCGACATCCTCGAAGTGGTCATGACAGACCCAGTGATGCCGCCAGGCATCTTTATCAACGAGGACCCGCCCCTGCACACCATCCATCGCGCGATCGTTTCGAGGGCATTCACGCCGAAGAAGATGCGCGCGATCGAGGACAAGATCCGTGCATTCTGTGTCGCCTGCCTCGATCCCCTCGTCGGTGGCGACCGGTTCGATTTCGTCGAGGACCTCGGCGCCGAACTCCCCATGCGCACAATCGGAATGCTCGCAGGCATCCCCGACGCCGAACAGCCCGCGGTGCGTCAGCACGCCAACGACGTGTTGCGCAATGAACCGGGAAAGCCAATGGCAATCAAGAAAGACCGGTATTTCACCGGAGAAATGTTTGGTGAGTACGTCGAATGGCGGGAGAAAAATCCTTCGGACGATCTGATCACCGAACTACTCAACGTCGAGTTCGAAGACGAAACCGGCACCACGCGGAAGCTGACCAAGCAGGAGCTCACTGTGTTCCTTGCCGTCGTTGCCGGTGCGGGGGTCGAGACGACCGGCCGACTATTCGGTTGGATGGGCAAGGTTCTTGCCGAACATTCCGATCAACGGAAGGAACTCGCGCAGGACCACAAGCTGATTCCGGTAGCGATCGAGGAACTCCTGCGCTTCGAACCACCGGGGCCGCACGTGGCACGCTTCGTTGCTTCTGACGATGTGACCTTCCAGCAGCAGACGATTCCTGCAGGCAGCGCGCTACTGATGATGCTGGCGTCAGCCAACCGCGATGAGCGTCATTTCGACGATCCGGACAGGTTCGACATCCACCGAAAGCCGGGTGGACATCTGACTTTTGGGCGCGGGGCGCACTTCTGCGTAGGTTCTCCACTGGCTCGCCTAGAGGGCCGCGTGGCGCTCGAAGAGGTGCTCAAACGTTGGCCCGAATGGGATGTGGATATGGCCCAAGCGCGGCGATCGCGCACGTCTACTGTGCGCGGATGGGACAGCATGCCGGCTGTCGTAGCCTGATTTGTCTTGCTGACGAGATTCGGGTGGCAACAGCCGCTGGTTGCCTTTCACGGCAGAAAAGTAGCGGGTGTCGTTGGCGCCGGAGGCGTGTATTCGATCCTGATTTGCACTGACGTGCTTCGGTCGCCCTGGCTGCACCACAACAGGGAAGCAATATCTACGAAATCGATCATTGCGGAGAACCGCAGGAGCGCAGGCGATTGCTTAGCCACTGCCTGAATCGTCGCTCGCTTTGGCTTGCCTAGACGGGTTCTTTCTTCCAGAGCCTCACGTGGCACGTGGGACACGTTACTTACCTCGTAACCCGTTGCCAGGCCCTCACTACGGGACTGAGCGCCCTACGTGTCGGCTTCGGTCGAAAAGTGAGCAGGTAGTTCCGGTCGGCGGGCGAGCCTGTCGGTGCAGCCCACCTCTCCGGCGAACGACCTATCAGCAGGTTGAGCCGGCTGAAACTTGCACGTTGCGCGTTCTCAATTCACTCGTTACCCACGCGAATGTTCCCGGAAGTGTTCCCAACGGACATGAAAATGGCCCCCAGGCTGCTGCCTGAGGGCCATTTCCGCTGGTAGCGGGGACAGGATTCGAACCTGCGACCTCTGGGTTATGAGCCCAGCGAGCTACCGAGCTGCTCCACCCCGCGTCGGTAGACGCAAGGTTACCCAACGCGTGCGAACCTCTCCAAATCGCGCGGTCAGTAGTGTGCCGGCGCCGAGGGGAGCAGCGAAAATCCGTTGCGGCAGCCCATTCGCTTTCGATAGCCTCGCCTTTCAGTCGCCCCCCTCGGCGCCCCCCACAACCACACGCGCCAAGGAGTTCATCATGTCTCAGCGTCTCGCGCCGAAGCTGCTCAGCTTCGCCACCGAGATCGCCGGCAACACCGTCGAGCAGGCCAAGACCACCGCGTCCATGCCGTTCGTGCACCCGCACATCGCGCTGATGCCCGACGCGCACCTGGGCAAGGGTTCGGCCGTCGGGACCGTTATCCCCACCAAGGGGGCGGTGATCCCTGCAGCGGTGGGCGTGGATATCGGCTGCGGCATGGTGGCAGCCAAGACGCGGTTCACCGAGAACGACCTGTCCGTCCGTTTCGGCGGAGACTACGTGCCGGAGCTGTCGGCGCTGCGGCGCCGCGTCGAAGACGCGATTCCGCTGTCGCCGGGCAATTACAACAAGTCCCTGCAACGGTTTCCGTTCACCAAGCGCAAGCACGACGAGCTGCTCAAGCTACAGACCGACCTGGATGTCGACCTGTCGCACAGCCCGAAGTGGATGCAGCAGTTGGGATCTCTCGGTGGCGGCAACCACTTCATCGAACTCTGCCTGGACACTGACGACAACGTCTGGCTGTTCCTGCACAGTGGCTCGCGCGGGGTCGGAAACAAGATCGCGCAACGCCACATCAAGATTGCACTGGAGCAGAGCGCAAATGATCCGCTGGTCAAGCTACCGAACCGTGATCTGGCCTTCCTGACCGAGGGCAGCGCCGAATTCGACCGCTACATCAAGGATTTGGAGTGGGCGCAGCGCTTTGCACTGCTCAACCGTGCCGAGATGATGGACCGTTTCATCCACGTCTTCGCCGACTGGCTGGGAGTACAAGCGCAACGTGTCGAGGTGGAACGGATCAACACCCACCACAACTACACGGTCCGCACCCAAATCGACGGGGAGACGGTGTGGCTCACCCGAAAGGGTGCGATCGACGCCACCGAGGGCAAGCTGGGAATCATCCCCGGCTCGATGGGTACCCGCTCCTACATCGTGCGGGGCAAGGGCAACCTGGACGGCCTGTGGTCGGCCCCGCACGGGGCTGGCCGCCGCTACAGCCGGACCAAGGCCAAGGAACTGTTCACCGAGCAGGACCTGGCCGCGGCGATGGCAGGCATCGAATACCGGCACGGCAAGGAGTGGATCGACGAGATCCCGCAGGCCTATAAGGACATCGACCAGGTCATGGTCGATGCCGCACCGCTCGTTGACGTGGTGACCTCGCTGCGGCAGATCTTGAACGTCAAGGGGCAGTAGGCCTGGCGCGAGGGTCCGCAAAATGACGCCGTTTGCGGCGTGTCAGCGTACATTTGCGGACCCTCGCGGCCGAGGCGGAAGCCGGGGGCGGAAAGCGCCCAGCGACCGCTACCTGGTGTTGTTGAACTTGGTGATCGCCTCGTCGAGTCGCTGCAGCGCCGACCCGTACCCCGCGAAGTCGCCCTTCTTCTGCGCCTCCCGGGCCGCGCCGATCGCAGCCTGAATCTCTTGCAGCGCAGCGGATTTCGCCGGAGACAACGCCGCGTCGGGAGGCGGCACCGCGGCCGTGGGTGGCGGCACGCCAGGACCGGCCGCCGGGGGCGGACTCGCGGGCGGATTAGCCGGCATGCCCGCATCGGTGGGCTGGATGCCGGTCGCGGCAGCACCCGCACCCGGTCCGAACAGCGCGGTCAGCGCATCGCCCACGGTGGGGCCGTAGCCGACCTTGTCGTTGTACATCATCGCGACCCGGATGAGCCTCGGATACGACGAGGCCGCGTCGCTGGCTCCCGGCGACGCGTAGACGGGCTCGACATAGAGCAGCCCGCCCTGCCCGACCGGAAGCGTGAGCAGGTTGCCCCAGCGGATGCGGTTCTGGTTGTCCCGTCCGATCACACCCAGGTCCTGGGACACCGCCGGATCGGTGGTGATCGCATTGTTGGCGAGCTTGGGGCCGTTGACCTGACCCGGAATGGTCAGCACCGTGAGCTTGCCGTAGGTGGCGGGGTCCGAACTGGCACTGATGTAGGCGGCCAGATAGTCGCGTTTGAACCTGTTCATCGCGCTGATCAACTGGTAAGACGCCGAGTTGTCGTTCTTGGCAATGTTTTTCGCGACGATGTAATACGGCGGCTGGTAGCTGCTGGCCGTCGGATTCGGGTCCAGTGGCACGTCCCAGAAGTCCGAGGTGGAGAAGAACGTCACCGGATCGTTGACGTGGTATTTGGCCAACAGCATGCGCTGCACCTTGAACAGGTCTTCGGGATACCGCAGATGCTCGGCAAGTTCAGGTGTGATGTCACTCTTGGGCTTCACCGTGCCGGGGAACACCCGCATCCAGGCCTTCAGCACCGGGTCGTTCTCGTCCTGCTGGTACAGCGAGACGGTGCCGTCGTAGGCATCGACGACGGCTTTGACCGAGTTGCGGATGTAGGAGACGCGCTTGTCGGGCGCCAGCCGGTTGAACGCCACCTCCGTGGAGTCCGCCGTCGCCGACGACAGCGAGGTGAGTTCGGAGTACGGGTAGTTGTCCAGCGTGGTGTAGCCGTCGATGATCCACACCAGGCGCTTGTTGACGATGGCCGGGTACACCGCGCTGTCGGTGGTCAGCCACGGCGCCACCGCCTCGACCCGCTGCGCCGGATCCCGGTTGAACAGGATCCTGCTGTTGGAGCCGATCACGTTGGAGAACAAGAAGTTTCGCTCGGCGAACTTAGCGGCGAACACGCTGCGCGCCAGCCAGTTGCCGATCGGGACCCCACCGCCACCGGTGTAGGTGTAGTTCTTGGTCTCGGTGCTGGTCTCGTAGTCGTATTCACGGTCGGCCCCGGTCTTGCCGACGATCGCGTAATCAGCGGTCGCGCCGGCGATGACGGGCCCGAAGTAGATTCGGGGCTGGTCCAGCTGGGCCGGACCGTCGGACACGACGGTGCCGTTGGCGCCGACGACGTTGACCAGGAACTGCGGGTAGCCCCCGTTCTGGTTGGGTTCGTTGGCGATACCGCGCACGGTGTTGGCCGGCGACGCGATGAAACCGTTGCCGTGCGTGTAGACCGTGTGCCGGTTGATCCAGTCTCGCTGGTTGTCGATCAGCCGGTCCGGGTTGAGTTCGCGTGCGGCGACGACGTAGTCGCGCAGGTTCCCGGCGCGGTCCTGGTAGCGGTCGATGGACAACTGGTCGGGGAAGTAATAGAAGTTCTTGCCCTGCTGGAACTGGGTGAACGCCGGGCTCACAATCGTCGGGTCGAGCAGCCGGATATTGGAAGTGGTCGCCCGATCGGCTGCGACCTGCTGTGCGGTGGCCTGCCCGTCGCCGCTGTAATTGCGGTAGGTCACCACGTCCGGCGTCAACCCGTAGGCTTGCCGCGTCGCGGTGATACTCCGGCTGATGTATTCGCTTTCCTTCTGCGCGGCATTGGGTTTGACGCTGATCTGTTCGACGATCAGCGGCCAGCCGGCACCCACGATCAGCGACGACAACAGCAACAACACCAAACCGATGGCAGGAATCCGCAAGTCGCGCAACGTGATCGCGGAGAACACCGCCGCAGCGCAGATCAGTGCGATCGCCATCAGGATCAGCTTGGCCGGCAGGACGGCGTTGATGTCGGTGTAACCCGCCCCGGTGAACGGCTTGCCGCCGCGGGTGTGCGACAGCAGCTCGTAGCGATCCAGCCAGTAGGCAACGGCTTTGAGCACAACCAGGACGCCGACCAGAGTGATCAGCTGAATCCGCGCCGACCGGCTCAGCGCGCCGGCGCGCCCGGTCAGCCGGATGCCGCCAAATAAATAGTGCGCCACCAGGTTTGCCAGAAACGCCAGGAAGACGGCGACGAACAGGTAGCTGAGCACCAGCCGGTAGAAGGGCAACTCGAATGCGTAGTAGCCGAGGTCCTTGCCGAATTGCGGGTCGGTGATGCCGAAGTCGCCGCCATGCAGGAAAAGCTGGACCCGCACCCAGTAGCTCTGCGCGACGACGCCGGCCAGCACGCCGATCCCCACCGGGACCCCGATGCCCACCAGTCGCAGTCGCCCCAGCACCGCGGCGCGATAGCGCGCGACCGGGTCGTTTTCGCTGCTGGGGACAAACACCGGGCGGCTGCGATAGGCCACCAGGAGGGCGGCGAACACGATGCCGCCGACCAGCAGCCCCGCCACCAGGAACACCACGATGCGGGTGACCAGCACGGTGGTGAACACCGAGCGATAGCCGAGCTCACCGAACCACAACCAGTCGACGTAGGCGTCGATCAACCGCGGGCCGGCCAGCAGCAACACGATCACACCCAGTGCGATCAGGATCAGAATCCGGCTACGCCGAGTCAGCTTCGGCATCCTTGCGGTGGGCCGCATTCCCACTAGCTACGCTCCCTGTTCTGTTTCCCCGATGGCCCCAACTGTACGCATCACCCCGGCCCCACAACCCGGCTAGCAGCTCGGGGTGGGCGCCCCGGCCGTCATCGCATGCAGCGCGTCCACCGCCGAACTGAGCGTCTCGACCTTCATCAGCTGCAACCCGGACGGAATGTCGGAGACCGCCTCATAGCAGTTCTTCGCCGGCACCAAGAACACCGTGGCACCCGCAGCGCGGGCGGCCGCCATCTTGTGGGTGATCCCCCCGATCGGCCCGACCTTGCCGTCGACGCTGATGGTCCCGGTGCCCGCGACGAACCTCGAACCCGCCAAGTCGCCGGTGGTGAGCTTGTCGACGACGGCCAAACTGAACATCAACCCGGCGGAGGGACCACCGATGTTGGCCAGGTTGAACTCCACGCTGAACGGCGCCCACGGCGCATCCATCACTTCCACGCCCATGAACCCGTAGTCCCGGTCCTTGTTCGTGCCCAGGGTCACCTGCACGACGCCGGCGGGTTCGTTCTTGCGGCGGTAGTCGATGGTCACGACCTGACCCGGCTTGGTGTTCTTCAGCAACGTGGTGAACTGATCGACCGTGGCCACCGGATTGCGGTCGACAGCGTCGATCGCGTCACCGGGTTTGAGTTTGCCCGCTGACGGGCTGTCGTCGGGCACCCTGGCCACGGTCACCGCCTCGGGGTATTTCAGGTAACCCAACGCTGCGTATTCGGCGCTGTCTTCGGACTTTTTGAAGTCGGCGTTGTTGGCGCTGTCCACCTCTTCACGCGACTTGCCGGGCGGGTAGACGAGGTCGCGCGGAACCAACTGCTCCTGGCCGGAGATCCACAGGGTGATGGCTTCACCGAGGGTCAGGTCGTCCCGCTGGGACACCGTCGTCATGTTCAGGTGGCCCGTCGTCGGGTGCGTCTGGGTGCCCTCGATCTGCACCACCTGCTTGCCGTCGACCTCCCCGAGCGTGTCGAAGGTGGGCCCCGGACCCAGTGACACAAACGGCACCGTCACCACCGCCAGCAGGACGCCGAACACCACGATCGGGACGAGCGCGACCATCAAGGTCAAAATCCGCCTGTTCACGCAGAACACACTAATCGGCACCCCAGGCGACCCATTCAGCTGCGAGCGTGACGCCACACCGCGCTTTCCGATTCCCCGGTGGGTACCGTTGACGTCATGGCTGACCTGCCCTTCGGCTTCTCCGCTGGAGACGACCCCGACCGTGAGAAGCGCGGGAAGAACGATCCCGACTCCGGACCGGGCGCGAACCCGTTCGGTTTCGGCGGCGACTTCGACATGGCCAACCTCGGGCAGTTGTTCACCCGTCTCGGTGAGATGTTCGGTGGTGTCGGCAGCGCGATGACGTCGGGCACGGCCGGACCCGGCGCCGGCCCGGTGAACTACGACCTGGCCCGCCAGGTCGCGTCCAGTTCGATCGGGTTCGTCGCGCCGATCCCGGCCACCACGAACTCGGCGATCTCCGACGCCGTGCATCTGGCCGAGACCTGGCTGAACGGTGCCACGGCGCTGCCGGCCGGGACGACGAGGGCCACCGGCTGGAGTCCCACCGACTGGGTCGACAACACCCTGAAGACCTGGAAGCGGCTGTGCGATCCGATGGCGCAGCAGATCTCGTCGGTCTGGGTGTCCTCACTGCCCGAGGAAGCCAAAGGCATGGCGGGTCCGTTGCTGCAGATGATGTCGCAGATGGGTGGCATCGCGTTCGGGTCGCAGCTGGGTCAGGCGCTGGGCCGGCTGTCCAAAGAAGTACTGACGTCGACCGACATCGGGCTGCCGCTGGGACCGCAGGGAGTGGCCGCGATCCTGCCGGACGCCGTGGAATCCTTCGCTTCCGGGCTCGAGCAGCCGCGCAGCGAGATCATGACGTTCCTGGCCACCCGCGAGGCCGCCCATCACCGCCTGTTCAGCCATGTTCCCTGGTTGTCCAGTCAGCTGCTGGGCGCCGTCGAGGCATACGCGCAAGGCATGCAGATCGACATGAGCGGGATCGAGGAACTGGCCAGGGACTTCAACCCGGCGTCGCTGGCCGACCCCGCCGCCATGGAACAACTGCTGAGTCAGGGCGTCTTCGAGCCCAAGGCGACACCGGCGCAGACCCAGGCTCTGGAGCGGCTGGAGACCCTGCTGGCGCTGATCGAGGGCTGGGTGCAGACGGTGGTGACCGCGGCCGTGGGCGACCGACTGCCCGGTGAAGCGGCGCTCAGCGAGACGCTGCGCCGGCGTCGGGCCAGCGGCGGTCCCGCCGAGCAGACCTTCGCCACCCTGGTCGGGCTCGAGTTGCGGCCCCGCAAGCTGCGCGAGGCGGGGGCGCTGTGGCAACGCTTGACGGAGGCGGCCGGGATGGACGCGCGCGACGCGGTCTGGCAACACCCGGACCTGTTGCCCAGCGCCGACGACCTCGACGACCCGGCGGCGTTCATCGACGGGGTGATCGGTGGCGACACCAGCGGCATCGACGAAGCGATCGCGAAGCTGGACCGCGAGATCCGCGAGACCGACGATCCCGGCGCTGTGGATAACTGAGCGTGGCAGGTGCCCAGACGCGGCACCGTGATCCGGTACTAAGACCCGCCGTCACCGCCCCTGCCTCCCTGACCGAGGGTGCCGACGCCGACGGCCTGACCGTTGCCGCCGCCACCGCCCCCGCCGTAGGCGCCGGCGGTGCCACCCTGACCACCTGCGGCGGAACCGCCGCCTTGGGCGAAGATGGCACCGGGGCTGCCGGGCTGGCCGGCGGTGCCGCCGACGCCGCCCGCGATGCCTCCGCCCCCGCCCCCACCGCCGACGCCGCCGGCGAAGCCGTGGACGCTCGTGACGACTCCGGAGGCGCCCCCACCGCCCAGGCCGCCGCCTGTGCCCAGGCCGCCCCGGCCACTGGCGCCGAAGGACGCAATCTGACCAGATGACGCAGCGCCGCCACCGCCGCCGCCACCACCGGGACCACCTGTGGTTCCGGCCGGGCCGCCGCCCTGGCCCCCGCCGCCACCGTAGGAATAGTCGAAGCCGGCGGGCCCGGACCCGTTGGTGTTGGCAAACGACCCGGCTTGACCGCCGGTGCCCCCGGTGCCGCCGGTACCGCCGTGGCCGCCGCCAGTGCTGATGCCGCCCTGGCCGCCGCCTCCGCCACCACCGCCGGAGGCCCCGGCGGCGGTGCCCTGGGTGATGAGCTCGACTCGTCCACCGGCGCCGCCGGTGCCGCCGTCGCCGCCGTTGTAACCGGCGCCGCCCTGGCCGCCGGAGCCGCCGTAGCCGCCGGTGCCGCTGACGACGCCATTGCCATTGAAGTCGACCGCGCCGCCGGAGCCGCCAGTGCCGCCGGAGCCGCCGTCGCCGTCATGGCCGCCGATGAATCTGGCCAACCCCTGAGCTTGGCCGCCGGATCCGCCGGAGCCGCCGGGGCCGCCTTGCCGGCGGTGCCGCCGGTGGTGATTGCCCCGCCCGTCCCACCCACGCCACCGGTACCGCCGGTGCCGCCGTTGCCGAACAACATGCCGCCGTTGCCACCGGTTCCCCCGGTTCCGGCCAGACCACCGGCGACACCGGGCATGCCACTAATGCCGGCGCCGCCGGCCCCACCTTGGCCGCCGTTGCCGAACAACCAGGCGTTACCGCCTTTGCCACCGGGCTGCCCAGGCCGCCCCGATCCGCCGTCGCCGCCGTCGCCCCACAGCAGCCCGCCCGGACCCCCGTTCTGCCCGGTTCCCGGCGCACCATTGGCGCCCTTGCCGATCAGCGGGGTCCCCAGCAACAAGTTTGTGGGCGCATTGATCACTCCCAGCACTTGTTGTCCGAGCACATCCAACGGCGCGGCGTTGGCCGCCTCTGCCAGCGAATAGGCGCCCCCGGCGGCGCTCAGGGCCTGTACGAACTGGTTGTGAAACGTCGCCGCCCGAGCACTGAGCGCCTGAAAGTCTTGTGCGTGGCCGGAAAAGAGCCTCGCGATCGCCACCGAAATTTCGTCAGCCCCGGCAGCCAGCACTTGTGTCGTCGAGGTTGTCGCCGTCACGCGGGCTGCGCCGAGGATCGACTCGATGCGGCCCAACTCCGCTGCCGCCGCCGCCATCGTCTCTGGTAACGCGATCACAAAAGACACGTTTGTACACCTCCGAGCAAACCTTTGACTGTCACTTGGCCGGTGGTCTCGGCCCGTCAGGTAGGTGCAACGTAAGCGAGGTGCCCGCAGGGAACTTGAGTAGTCAACTACCTAATTTCTGCTGTGGTCGCTTACCGCTGTGGATAGCTGAATACGGCGCTACGGCCAGGCGTGGCAGCGTGACACGTCATGAGCCGGCCCGGCGCTTGCCTGTATTCGCTGAATCCGGCGATGCCAGTGTTGATGCGGCCAGACGGTGTGGTGCAGGTGGGCTGGGATCCGCGGCGCGCGGTGCTGGTGCGGCCCACGGCGGGTCTGACCGCGACGGGGTTGGCCGCGGTGCTGCGGTCCATGCGCTCACCGGTGCCGATGATCGAACTGCAGCGTCAAGCCGGCGGAGCGGACCTGACCGACCTGGTCACCCAGCTGGTCAGCCATGGTGTCGCGACGAGCCGGCCCCGCAAGGCCGCCGGTCGAGCGGCGTCGATCCGAGTGCACGGACGGGGGCCGCTGTCGGATCTGCTGGTGCCGGCGCTGCGCAGCTCGGGCGCGCGCATCGGGCACAGCAGCCAACCCCACGCGACGATGTCCACCACCACCGTCGACCTGGTGGTGCTCGCCGACTACCTGGTGGCCGATCCGCGCATCGTGCGTGACCTGCACACCTCGGGCGTCCCGCACCTGCCGGTCCGGGTGCGCGACGGCACCGGGCTGGTCGGACCGCTCGTCATCCCCGGCGTCACCAGCTGCCTGAGCTGCGCCGATCTGCACCGTCGCGACCGGGACGCGGCGTGGCCGGCGATCGCCGCGCAGCTACGCGACACCGTCGGGGTGGCCGACCGGGCCACCCTGCTGGCGACCGCGGCGCTGGCGCTGAGCCAGGTCAACCAGGTGATAGCCGCCGTGCGCGGCCAGCAAGCCGCCGCGCCGTCGGCGCTGAACGCCACGTTGGAGTTCGACCTGAACGCCAGCGCGATCGTGGCCCGCCAGTGGACGCGCCATCCGCTGTGCTCGTGTTAACCCAGTCGGCCCTGCTCGGGGACGTTCGTGCAGACCGACGCATACGCCCGGGACAACGTGTCCAGCACGTCCTCGGTCAGGGTGCGCTCGTTGCGGTGCTTGTCCAGGGTCTCGATGATCGCCCGGAACAGGGCCTCGGCGGTGTCGTGCTGGGTTTGCTTGGCTGACATGGGACGCTCCACTCCTTGGCGCAGTGACTACATAGGTCTGTGCTGGCGGGGACGATGCGCAATCAATGCAACGAATGCCCTGAGCGTCATGGATGATAGTTACGTGTCAGAAATCAAGCGTGGCCGCGCGGCCCGCAATGCGAAGCTCGCCAGCCTGCCGGTCGGCATGGCCGGCCGGGCGGCTCTGGGCTTCGGAAAGCGGCTAACCGGAAAGTCGAAGGACGAAGTCAACGCCGAGCTGATGGAGAAGGCCGCCAACCAGCTGTTCACCGTCCTGGGCGAACTCAAGGGCGGCGCGATGAAGGTCGGTCAGGCGCTGTCGGTGATGGAAGCCGCCATCCCCGAGCAGTTCGGTGAGCCGTATCGCGACGCTCTGACCAAGCTGCAAAAGGACGCCCCACCGCTGCCCGCGGCCAAGGTGCACCGGGTGCTCGACGCCCAACTGGGCACCAAGTGGCGCGACCGGTTCAGTTCGTTCAACGACACCCCGGTGGCCTCCGCCAGCATCGGTCAGGTGCACAAGGCCGTCTGGGCCGACGGGCGCGAGGTCGCCGTCAAGATCCAATACCCGGGCGCCGACGAGGCGCTGCGGGCGGACTTGAAGACCATGCAGCGGCTGGTCGGTGTGTTCAAGCAACTCGCGCCGGGCGCCGACGTCCAAGGCGTGGTCGACGAATTGATCGAACGCACCGAGATGGAGCTGGACTACCGGTTGGAAGCCGATAATCAGCGTGCATTCGCCAAGGCTTACGAGGACCACCCGCATTTCGCGGTGCCGCACGTGGTGGCCAGCGCACCCAAAGTGGTGATCCAGGAGTGGATCGACGGCCTGCACATGGCCGAGATCATCCGCAACGGAACGCGCGAACAACGCGACCTGATCGGCATCCGGCTGCTGGAGCTCACCTTCGACGCGCCGCGCCGGCTGGAGATGCTGCACGGCGACGCGCACCCCGGAAACTTCATGCTGCTGCCCGACGGGCGGTTGGGCGTCATCGACTTCGGTGCCGTGGCGCCGCTGCCGGGGGGTTACCCGATCGAACTCGGGATGACGATCCGGCTGGCCCGGGACAAGAACTACGACCTGTTGTTGCCGACCATGGAGAAGGTCGGGTTCATCCAGCCCGGTCAGGATGTGTCGGTTCGCGACATCGACGAGATGCTGCGCCAGTATGTCGAGCCCATCCAGGTGGAGGTGTTCCACTACAACCGAAAGTGGTTGCAGCGGATGACGGTGAGCCAGTTCGACCGGTCGGTTGCGCAGATCAAGACGGCGCGGCAGATGGACCTGCCGCCCAAGCTGGCGATCCCGATGCGGGTGATCGCCTCGGTCGCCGCGATCCTGTGCCAGCTGGACGCGCGGGTTCCGATCAAGGCGCTGTCGGAGGAACTGATTCCCGGCTTCAACGAGCCGGACACCGTAATGGTCTGAGTCACGGGTGACGCCACCGCGAAATCTGTGAAATCGCGGCGGCGTCACACGTTCGGCTACGCGGCTTGCTTGCGCGGGCGTCCGCGGGGACGCTTGCGGCTGACGATCGAGCCTCGCTCGAAGATCTCACCGCCCCACACACCCCACGGTTCGGCCCGGTCGAGCGCGGCGGTCAGGCACTGCCGCCGGACGGGACAGTCCGTGCACAGCGTCTTGGCACGCTCGAGGTCGGCCGGGGTTTCGGCGAACCACAGGTCGGGATCGCCGGCATGACATGGCAGGGCCGGCCGCGTCTTTATTGGGACCGTCGATGCCGACATGTCCTCTTCACCTGCTTCCTGGTCGGTTGGCTGTCTAAATCGGCGATCCGGACCAGGTCGGGAAGTGTTTCCCAAAAGCTATGGCCACGGATCCTGGTGACGTCGGGTCCGTGGCCATTTGGCGAAACTGGGCTCTACTTTGCTATGCGAGGCCCCAATCCACGGACGCGTCAGTCGCGGCGGCGACACGGTGCTTACCCGCGGCCGCCGACGCGGCGGCATGTGCGGTGCTCGGTACACGGGTAGCCGCGCCTACGCCGAACGCATTTACGTCGATCGTGTTGAACATCGCGGGCCACCCTCCTTTCATGTCGCCTGAGCGCCAATACCGAGATTCGAGGGTAATGCGTCGCGGCCCGTCGCCACAAACGATTTTCTGACCTGCGGTTTCATGCTTGCCGCATCATTTCGAGCAAGTCGGGCCCATACTGGGCCAGCTTGGTGGCGCCGATGCCGGGAATCGCGATCAGGGCGTCGTCGTCGGCGGGCCGCATCTCGGCGATCGCGACCAGGGTGTTGTCACTGAACACCATGAACGGGGCGATCTTGTGTTCCTTGGCCTGCTCGGTTCGCCACGCCTTGAGTTTGAGCAGCAGCTCCTCGTCGACGTCGCCGGCGCAGGTGGTGCAGCGCCGCAGCATGATGGCCGCCGGTGTGGTCAGGTCCTTGTTGCAGATCCGGCAGCGCGACGGGCCGCGGTTACGGCGCTTGGTTGGCGCCGGGTCGGCGCGCGAGTGGGGCGCGACGCCGTTGAGGAACCGCGACGGCTTGCGGCTCTGCCGTCCGCCCTGGGCCCGCGCCAACGCCCAGCTGAGCGTCAAATGGACTCTGGCCCTGGTGATTCCGACATAGAGCAGGCGGCGTTCCTCTTCGACCGGCTCGCTGTCGGGGCCGTGCGCCAGCGCGTGCGAGATGGGCAGCGTCCCATCGGCCAACCCGACCAGGAACACCGCGTCCCATTCCAGGCCCTTGGCCGCGTGCAGCGAAGCCAGCGTGACGCCCTGCACCACCGGCGGGTGGCGGGCATCTGCCCGGGTCCGCAGCTCGGCCACCAGGCCGGGCAACTGCAGATCGGGACGCTGCGCGACCTCGTCGTCGACCAGTTCGGCCAGCGCCGCCAGCGCCTCCCAACGCTCGCGTGCCCGGGTGCCGGTCGGCTCCTGGGCCGTCAGACCCAGCGGTTCCAGGATCTCGCGGACCACCTCGGGCAGCGGAGCTTCGGCCATCTCGGACCCGCGCTGCGCGGCTCGTTGCAGGGCCAGCAGCGCCTGCTTGATTTCCTGACGGTTGAAGAATCCCTCCCCGCCGCGGACCTGGTAGGCGATGCCGGCTTCGGTCAGCGCTTCCTCATAGGCCTCGGATTGGGCGTTGACCCGGTACAGAATCGCGATTTCGGATGGCGCCGTGCCGGATTCGATGAGCCGCGCGATCGACGACGCGACCGCGGCGGCCTCGTTGGCCTCGTCCGGGTGCTCCCGGAAGGACGGCACCGGCCCCGGCGCGCGCTGGCCGACCAGTTGCAGTTTGCTGCCCGCCACCCGGCCCCGGGCGGCGGCGATCACCTGGTTGGCCAGGGACACGACCTGCGGGGTGGACCGGTAGTCGCGTTCCAGCCGCACCACGGTGGCATCCGGGAAGCGCCGGGAGAAGTCGAGCAGGAACCGCGGCGAGGCTCCGGTGAACGAGTAGATGGTCTGGTTGGCGTCGCCGACGACGGTGAGGTCGTCCCGGTCACCCAGCCAGGCGCAGAGCACCCGCTGCTGCAGCGGCGTGACGTCCTGATATTCGTCGACGACGAAGCAGCGGTAGCGATCCCGGAACTCGCCGGCCACGGCGGGATCGTTTTCGATGGCCGCGGCGGTGTGCAGCAGCAGGTCGTCGAAGTCGAGCAGGGTGACGTCCTCGTCGCGGACCTTGAGCGCCTCGTAGGCGGTGTAGACGGCCGCGACCTTCTCGACGTCAAGCGGGGTGTCGCGGCCGGCGGCTGCCACAACGCCGGCGTAGTCCTCGGGGCCGATCAACGACGCCTTGGCCCACTCGATCTCGCCGGCGAGGTCGCGCACGTCGTCGGTGCCGACGTTGAGGCGGCACCGGCTGGCCGCGCGGGCGACGACGGCGAACTTGGTGTCCAGCAGCTCCCAACGGGTGTTGCCGACCACCCGCGGCCAGAAGTAGCGCAGCTGGCGATGCGCGGCGGCGTGGAAGGTCAGTGCCTGCACCGAGCCGACGCCCGCGCCGACCTGAGCGGCGGCGTCCAACGAGCGCAACCGCGAGCGCATCTCCCCTGCGGCGCGCTGGGTGAAGGTCACCGCCAGCACCTGCCCCGCGGCGACGTGACCGCTGGCGACGAGCTGGGCAATGCGGTGGGTGATGGTGCGGGTCTTACCGGTTCCGGCGCCGGCCAGCACGCACACCGGACCGCGCGGCGCCAGCACGGCTTCGCGCTGCTCGTCGTCCAGGTCCGCGATCAAGGGGTCGGCTACTACCGGCATGGCGTCCATCTTGGCTTCGATCATGGCAGGGCCGGCAGACAAAAGCGGTTCGCGGCGGGGGCCGCGCCCGGAATGGTTCATCGCCCGGTTACGTTAACGAGTCATGACCAACGCTGCGCTCACTGTCTACTCGACCACCTGGTGTGGCTACTGCTTCCGGCTCAAGACCGCGCTCAAGGCCCAGGGCATCGCCTACGACGAGGTGGATATCGAGCGCGACGCTGCGGCAGCGGAGTTCGTGAGCTCCGTCAACGGTGGCAACCGCACGGTGCCGACGGTCAAGTTCGCCGACGGGTCGACGCTGACCAACCCCAGCGTTGCCGAGGTCAAGGCAAAGCTGGGCTAGGCCACAAGCTGGACACGGCCGGTTGTCCGCGTAATTGGTGCCCCGGCCCGGGCCTGTCGGACCTTACGATGAGCACCATGGCATTGGCGCTGGTCGGGCGGGCGACCTTGGTCGTTTGCTGCGTGGTCTCCGCGCTGACGGGATGCTCGCAGCACAGCACATCAGCGGCGCCGAGGCCTACCGCGACCGGAGCGGACGCGTTGATCGTCAGCGTCGAAGAGGTGCGGCGTATCGCCAATTACGAAGAACTCAACGCCCATGCCCACAACGACCTGCGACACCCGCCGGTCGGTGACGTCAGCGCGCCGGGGCCGTGCCGGGCCGCGGGGACCAGCGACCTCACCTTCGCCGGCGGCTGGACGGAATTCCGCAGCGCCGGCTACAGCGGGGTCACCGACGACATCGACCCGGGTGGGCTGGCGCTGGTCGACTCGGTGAGTCAGGCCGTCGCGATCTACCCCGACGAGCATGCCGCGCGCGGCGCGCTCGATCAGCTCGAAGCCTCGCTGAACGCCTGCGTCGCCCTGCACGACCCCAAGTACGACTTCACGCTGGACAAGCCGACGCCGTTGTCATTGCGGATCACCGACAACGGCTGGAGTCACCAGTACCGGGCCAAGAATTCGGTGTTGATGTCGGTGGGGGTCCTGGGAATCGAACCCGCCGAGCGGATCGCGTCCACGATCATGGACGAGATCGCCGACCGCGTCAGGTAGCGGCCCAGGATTCGATGATCACCCGGGCGATCGAAATCGACCCGGGCAGAAGCAGTTTCGAGTCCGTCGAGCTCGTCCAGTCGCCGGCCTCGAGTGCGGCACGCACCTCGTCGCGGGTGAACCAGGCCGCCTCGGCGATCTCGCCGTCGTTGAACGAGAACTCCTCGTCCGGATCACCCAGCGCGTGGAACCCGACCATCAGGGAACGCGGAAACGGCCAGGGCTGGCTGCCAAGATAACGGACGTCGCGGACGGTCAGACCGATCTCCTCGCGGATCTCACGCGCGACGCACACCTCGAACGACTCGCCGGCCTCGACGAAACCGGCCAGCAGCGAGAACATCCGTTGTGGCCAGACCGCCTGGCGGGCCAACACGGCCCGGTCGCCGCCGTCGTGCACCAAGCAGATCACCGCGGGGTCGACCCGCGGGAACTCCTCGTGCCCGGTGAGCGGGTTCACCCGCGACCAGCCGGCGCGGGCGGGTTTGGTCGGAGTGCCGTCGACAGAGCTGAACCGGGCACTGTCATGCCAGTTCAGCAACGCCAACGCGGCCGACACCAACTGGCTGCTGGTGTCGTCGATGATGCGGCCCAGACGGCGCAGATCAAGCACCTCTACTTCGCCGGACCCGTCGTCGGGGGGTTCCAGCGCGGCACGGATCGCCCAGACGTGGCGGCCGCCTTCGATCCGGCCCAGGAACACCGCGTCGGCTGGCGGCCTGTCGCCCAGCGCCGCGGCAGGTCCGAGCACGACCTGGCCGTTGGCCGCCAGCACCTGATTGCGTGCGTCGACGCGAAGCAGCGCCGCTTGCGCCCATCCGGCGATCGCGGCGTCGACGTCGGTGCGCAGCTGGTCGGCCCGGTCGGCGCCGACCCGAGACAGTAGCGGGACTTCGCGCAGTCGGAAATCCAGCGACATCAGTGCCCCGCGTGACGGACGTAGAGCAGGCGGTCGCCGCCCTCGATCGCGTCCACTTCGGGTGCGTCGATGCGCAACAGTTGCCCGTCGCGAACCACGCCCAGCACGATGTCGCGCAAGTGCCGCGGCGACCCGCCGACTTCGGCCTGCTCCACCTCGCGCTCGGCGATCGCCAGACCCGCGTCGGGAGTCAGCAGGTCCTCGATCATCTGCACGACGCTGGGCGTGGTGGTGGCCAGGCCGAGCAGCCGGCCGGCGGTCTCGGAGGAGACCACCACCGAGTCAGCGCCGGACTGCTGCAGCAGATGCTGGTTCTCGGCCTCACGGATGGACGCGACGATCTTGGCCTTCGGGGACAGCTCCCGCGCGGTCAGCGTCACCAGCACGGCGGTGTCGTCGCGGCTGGTGGCCACGACGATCGAGGCCGCATGCTGGGCACCGGCCAAGCGCAGCACGTCGGACTTGGTGGCGTCGCCGTGCACGGTGACCAGGCCGGCGGATGCGGCGCGGTCCAGAGCGGTGCGGTCGGTGTCGACGACGACGATCTCGCCGGGGGCCACCTCGTCACCGAGCATCGCGGCGATCGCGGTCTTGCCCTTGGTCCCGTAGCCGATGACGATGGTGTGGTTGCGCACTCTGCTCCTCCAACGCTGGATTTTCAGTGCCTGCCGCGACGTTTCGGTGACGACCTCGAGTGTGGTACCGACCAACAAGATCAGGAACGCGATGCGCAGCGGCGTGATGATCAGGACGTTCGCCGCGCGCGCGAACTCTGAGATCGGGGTGATGTCGCCGTAGCCGGTCGTGGACAGCGTCACTGCCGAGTAGTACAGGCAGTCCAGGAAGGTCAGACGGTCGCCTTGGGAGTCGTGGTATCCGTCCCGGTCGAGGTAGACGGTGACGGCACCGAGCAGCAGCGCCGCCAGCGCAATCGCGATGCGGCGGGAGATGATGCGCACCGGGCTGGCCTGTCCCTGCGGGATACGCAGGACGCCGACGAGCGCGTAACTGGGCTGGGCGGTCAATCTCTCGTCGAGACGTCTCAGCCGCCAGCTGCCTTTCGCCACGGAGTCATGTAACCACGATCAGGCGGGACGGGGGCGACTGGAGTCGGTCAGCAGTACGGCCAGTTCGTCGGCGCCGGGCAGCACGTCGGGGACCACGGTGGTGCCGCTGCGCACGTAGTGGAAGGCGGTGCGCACCGAGGATTCCGGGCAACCGTGCAGGGCAGCCCACGCCAACCGGTAGACCGCCAGCTGGATCGCTGCCTGCCGCTTGGCTTCCGGCCCCCGCGGCGGCTCACCGGTTTTCCAGTCCACGACGGTGGTGCCGCCGTCGTCGTCGGCGAACACCGCGTCGATGCGGCCGCGCACGACGATGCCGGCGATCGGCATCTCGAACGGCACCTCGACCGCGATCGGCGCGCGGGCCGCCCACGGCGAAGCGGCGAACTTGTCCTGCAGCGCGGCCAGTTCCGCCGAGTCGCCGACGTCCGAGTCGGCCGCGCCCGGCAGATCGCCGAGGTCGAACAGCAGCTCGGCGCCGTAGAATCGCTGCACCCAGGCGTGAAAAGCGTTGCCCAGCAACGCGTGCGGATCGGGTCGCGAAGGCAGCCGGTGGATCAACCGCACCGCGGCGCCCTCGGGGTCACGCGCGAGTTCCACCAGTCCGCTGACCGACACCTGGCCCGGCAGGGCGTGCTCGACTGCCTGCGTTGCGCGTGCCCGTTCGGCCAGCAACGCGTCGACGTCGGCGACCCAGCCTTCGACGTCGGCCGGCTCGGCCTCGGGGGGCTCGACCTCGCCGGGCTCGACCGACGTCGCCGCGGCCACCAAAGCCGCCCCGCGTTCGGTGTCCCCACGCCGTCCGGACAGCGGATCGACCGGCCAGATAGCCTCGACAACGTTGTCCCGCAACGGGTTTAGCTCGCCGTCGGCGGGTGCGGGCGCCCAGTGGTCCACCACTCCGCAGGGTTGACCCGCCTGCGCCGAGGCATCGATGACGGCCTTGAGTTCAGCCAGGAACTCCGAGGGGCCGCGCGGCTTGAGGCCGGTAGCTCCCCAGTGGTGACCGGACACCAATAGCGTGTCCTCAGCTCTGGTGACAGCGACGTACAACAGTCGGCGCTCCTCGTCGATGCGTCGCCGATCGAGTTCTTGGCGGTGCTCGAAGATGATGTCCGACAACTGTTTCCGGTTCGTGACGTTCGACGTGTCCAGCACCGGCACGCCCAGGGCGCCGGGTTGGGCGCGATCTCCGCGCAGCAGCGGCGGCAGTTCCCCGGGGTCGCTCAGCCAGCTGCTGCGCGACGCGGTCGACGGGAAGATCCCGCCCGAGAGGTGCGCCACGGCCACCACTTGCCATTCCAGACCCTTGGCGGCGTGCACGGAAAGTATCTGGACCCGGTCGCGGGCCACCACCGGTTGGGCGGCGGCCAGGCCGTTCTCGACCTGCGTTGCCGCATCGAGGTAGGCCAGCAGGCCGGTCACCGAGGCACCGGAGTCACCGGCGCGCTCGGCGTAGCCTGCGACCTCGTCGGCGAACGCGTCCAGGTGCTCGGTGCCCGACCACTCCCCCGCGGCCTTGGCACGGACCTCGCAGTCGAGGCCCAACACGCGACGGACCTCGGCGACCAGATCAGGCAGCGAATATCCCAGATGGCCGCGCAGCGCGGTCAGCTCGCCGGCGAGGGCGTTGACGCGCTGGTATCCGGCGGCGGAGTAGCCCTCGGCGGGGCCGGGATCGCAGATGGCATCGGCCAGGCAGGGGGTGTCGGCGTCCGGGCCGCACGATTTCGCGATCGCCTCGGCCGTGGCCGGTTGCGCCGTCGACGGCGAGCCGTTCAAGTCTTGCGCGCGCCGCCACAGTGCGGCGATGTCGCGGCCGCCGAGCCGCCAGCGCGGACCGGACAGCACCCGCATGGCCGCGGCACCGGCCGTCGGGTCGGCGACCAACCGCAGCATCGCCACCAGGTCGGCGACCTCCGGGACCGCGAGCAGCCCGGCCAGGCCGACGACCTCGACCGGAATCCCGCGCAGCCGCAACGCGTCCGCGATGGGTGCGGCGTCGGCGTTGCGGCGCACCAGCACCGCCGCGGTGGGTGGGGCGGCGTCATCCTCGCGGGCCTGCCGGTAGCGGTGCTGCAGCTGGTCGGCGATCCAGTCGCGTTCGGCCTGTACGTCGGGCAGCAATGCGCAACGCACTGTTCCGGGTGGGGCGTCCGGGCGGGGACGCAGTGGGCGCACCGCAACCGAACGGCGCCTCGCCTCGGCCGAGATCGCGTTGGCCAGGTGCAGCGTGGTGGGCGGGTTGCGCCAGCTGGTGCGCAATTCCAGGGTCGGTGCGGGCGATCCGTCGGCCAGCGGGAAGTCGGTGGTGAACCGGGGCAGGTTGGTCGCCGAGGCGCCACGCCATCCGTAGATCGACTGGATCGGGTCGCCGACCGCGGTCAAGGCCAAACCGTCGTCGCGCCCGCCGCCGAACAGCGACGACAGCGCAACACGCTGCGAGTACCCGGTGTCCTGGTATTCGTCTAGCAGTACCACCCGGTAGCGGCTCCGTAGGTCTTCGCCGACCTGTGGAAACTGCGCGGCGAGCCGGGCCGCGGAAGCCATCTGCATCCCGAAGTCCATCGCCTTTTCGGCCCGCAAGCGTTCCTGCAGCGCGTCCAGCAGCGGTACCAGTTCGGCGCGGGCGGTCTGGGTGGCCAGCATGCGCAGCAACTGTTGGTTGGGTCCGCTTTCGCGTTGCCGCGGACCGGCCGGCAGCGTGTGCACCAGCCGTTCCAGCTCGACGTGGGTATCGCGGAGTTGGTCGGTGTCGACGAGGTGTTCGGCGAGCTGGCCTGATAACCGCAGCACCAACGAGGTGACGGCGGCCGGGGTTTTGTCGGTGCGCAGTTCGCCGCGGTATCCGGTGACGACGTCGAATGCCAGCTGCCACAGCTCGGTCTGGGTGAGCAGCCGGGTGTCGGGCTCGACGGGCAGCAGCAGGCCGTAGTCGCGCAGCAACGAGCCTGCGAACGCGTGATAGGTGCTGACCGCGGGTGCGCCCGCCGGTTCGGCCACCCCGCCCGGGCTGAGGTCGAGGCTCGACAGCCGGGCCAGGCGGGTCCGGACCCGGCGCAGCAATTGGCCCGCGGCCTTGCGGGTGAAGGTCAGCCCGAGCACCTGGCCGGGTTCGGCGTAGCCGTTGGCGATCAACCACACCACCCGGGCGGCCATGGTCTCGGTCTTGCCGGCGCCGGCTCCGGCGATCACCACCAGCGGACCCGGGGGTGCGGCGATCACCGCGGCCTGTTCCTCGGTCGGCGGGAAAATGCCCAGCGCAGTTGCCAATTCGGCGGGACTGTAGCGCGGCTTCATTGTGCCGGCCCGTCGGCGTGGGCCGGGCACGACGGCCGGATCGGGCAGTGTGCGCAGCCGTCGTTGCGGCGGGCGACGAACTGCGGGCCGGCGGTCGCCTCGGCTGCCCGGCGGACCAGGTCGCGCCAGTGCTCGCGGGCCTGTGCGGTCAGCGGATCCTGTTCGCGCTGAGTTGCCCCCGCGGCTCCGGTCTTGCCGGGATAGACGAGCCGGGCACCGCCGGGCTCGGCACCGGCGGGCATCATGCCCTCGGCGACGGCCAGCTGATACATCGCCAGCTGGGCGTGCTGCTGAGCGTCGTCCTTGGTGACCGGCGTTTTGCCGGTCTTGACGTCGACGATGACCAACCGACCGGCGGCGTCGCGCTCGAGACGGTCGATGCGGCCGCGCAGCCGGACCTGTCGTCCGTCCCCGCTGGATGCTTCGAGCGTCCCGTCGACCGCGACCTCGACGCCTACCTCGGTCAGCTCACCGCGGGTCTGCGCACGCCACTCGACGAAGGCCTGGATCATGGCGCGGTGCCGGTCCAGCTCGTTGGCCGAGTGCCAGTCGGCGTCGAACGGCAGGTGCTGCCACACCCTGTCCAGCGCGGCCAGCAGTTGCGTTTCGGTGCGGTGCGGTTCGGCGATCAGCGCGTGCAGCATCGAGCCGACCGTGGAGCGCAACTCGCGGGGGTTGGTCCCGCCGTGCCGTTCGACCAGCCAGCGCAGCGGACAGTCGTTGAGGGTCTGCAGGGTCGAGGGCGTCAACGTCACCACATCCCCGGCGCCGCACAGCGGTGCTGCGGTACTGGTCGGGACCAACCCGTGCCAGCTCGACGGATCCGCGCCCGGCACACCGGCCTTGGCCAGCCGCGCCAATTGTGTTGCCGCACAAGCACGGGTGGCTTCATCGACCGCGCCGTCCGCCGCGCATACCACGGCCCGCAGCCGACCGACCACCGCCGCGGTCGACAACACCCGGGGTGTCGAGACAGGCTGCGCCGCAGCACTTTCATCGTCAGCGAATTGGGCGATCTCGGCGAAGAACGGCGACGGCAGTGCGGCGTCGTGGCCGTCGGCGTCGCTGTCGACCGCCGTCACCACCAGCCGGGTCCGCGCGCGGCCCATCGCGGCCACCAGCAACCGGCGTTCCTCGGCCAACAGCGGCGCCCGAACGGAAGCGTCGTCGCTGATCCCGTCGAGTTGATCCAGCAGCCGTTGGGTGGCCAGCACGCCACCACGCGGAATCGTGTTGGGCCACAACCCGTCCTGCAATCCGGCAATGACCACCAGGTCCCATTCGTGTCCCAGGGCGGCATGCGCACTGAGCACCCGGACCTGCTCGGCCGGCGACGCCGCATCGCGGTTGGGCCGTGGCAGCTGCCACGCTGTCACGTGTTCAATGAGTCCGGGCAGTGACGCACCGGCCGTGCTGGACACGTAGCCGTCGGTGAGATCGAACAACGCGGTCACGGTTTCGAGGTCCCGCGCGGCCTGGACGGCCGCCGGACCGCCGCGTTCGATAGCGGTCAACCAGCGTCGTTGCAGACCCGACCGGTGCCATGCTGCCCACAGCGTGTAGCGCGGATCCAGCCCGGCGCGATGGGACCGTGCTGCCGCCGCCAGCACGGCACGCAGCCGTCGCAGCGCGCCGGCCTGCGGACCGGACACCGGCTGGTCAGAGGTGAGTGTCTGCACCAACCGTTCGGTGAACGTGCCGGGGTGGTCTCGTCGCAATGTCCTGCGTAGCTGCCGCAGCGACACCGGATCGACGCGACCGATAGGCCCGGTGACCAGCGCCAGGGCCTGGTCGCCGTCGAGTCCGTCAGCGGTGGCGGCCAGGACGGTGAGCAGCGCACGCACCGCGGGTTCCTCAGCCGGCGACCCACCCGCCGCCGGTATCGCTACCGGAACACCGGCGGCGGCCAGGGCTCGCGGCAGGCGCGCACCGGCGCGAGGCACCGACCTGACGATCACGGCCATCTGCGACCACGGCACGCCGTCGACGAGGTGAGCGCGGCGCAGGGTGTCGGCGATCAGCGCGGTCTCGGCGTGTGCCGAGGCGGCCCGGCGCACCGTCACCGAGCCGTCGTCGGTTCCGGTGCCCTCGATCCGCCGGCCGGCACCGGCACCGGGCAACCGCATCGCGATCCCGCTCACCGCGCGGGCCACGGCGGGCGCGCAGCGATGCGACACCGTCAGCGTCACCGATGCGCCGTCGTCATCGAGCAGCAGGGCGGGCTCGCCACCGCGGAATCCGAACACGGCCTGATTCGGGTCGCCGGCGATCAGCGCGACCTCGGCGCCGACCGCCAGTGCGCGCACCAGACGCGCCGCCTGCGGGTCGAGTTGTTGTGCGTCGTCGACCAAAAGCACACGGAGACGGGCACGTTCGGCGGCCAGCAGGTCGGGATCCACGGCAAAGGCCTCCAGAGCCGCGCCGACGAGTTCGGCGGCACTCAGTGCCGGTGCGGTGGCCTGCGGGGCCGCGGTGCCCACGGCCGCACGCAACAGCATCACCTGCTCGTACTGCTTGGCGAACCGGCCGGCCGCGACCCACTCCGGCCGACCGATGCGGCGGCCCAGCCGTTCGAGCTGGTAGGGGTCCACACCGCGTTCGGCGCAGCGCGCCAACAGGTTTCGCAGTTCGGTGGCGAAACCGGCGGTGGTCAGCGCGGGCAGCAGGTGAGCGGGCCACGATGCGCCGTCTTCGAGATCGCCGGCCAGCAGTTCCCGGATGATGGCGTCCTGCTCGGCGCTGGTCAGCAATCGGGGCGGGGCGTCGCCGGCGCGTTCAGCGGCCCGCCGCAACACCGCGTAGGCATAGCTGTGCACGGTGCGCACCAAGGGTTCGCGCACCACCGGACGACCGGGGCTCGAGCGCAGCAACGCCTCCGTCAGCGCGCTGCGTTCGCGTGTTCCGAGCCGACCCGAACCGGTAAGCAACAGAATGGATTCCGGCTCGGCACCACCAGCCAGCCGGGTGATCGCCGCCTCGACCAGCAGACGGCTCTTTCCCGTTCCCGGGCCGCCCAGGACACGCACCAGGCCTCCCAACCCCGGCTGCAGAACCTGCTGCGCCGCGCCCCAGCTGTGTGTCATGTCAGGGATGCAACCACGAGGGTCTGACAAGTCGCCTGGCATCATCGACGCGTGACCGCCGACCTGCACATACACCGCTTCGGACCGCCCGGCCCGATCAAGCTGCTGGCGCTGCACGGGCTGACCGGCCACGGCCGGCGGTGGCAACACTTCACCGACTACATACCCGAAATCGCCACCGCGGCGCCCGATCTGATCGGCCACGGCAGGTCGTCGTGGGCGGCGCCCTGGACCATCGACGCCAACGTCGCGGCGTTGAGCGCGTTGCTGGATGCCGGGGCGGACGGTCCGGTGCAGGTGGTCGGCCATTCCTTCGGCGCCGCGGTGGCGCTGCATCTGGCCGCGGCCCGCCCCGATCTGGTGGCCGCATTGTTGCTGCTCGACCCCGCGATCGGGTTGGACGGTCAATGGATGGCAGAGATCGCCGAGGCCATGCTGTCGTCGCCGTACTACCCGGACCGCGCGGAGGCCTTCGCAGAGAAGTCGACCGGGTCGTGGGCAGATGTGGACCCGGCGGTGCTCGCAGCCGACCTCGACGAGCACCTGGTGCAGATGCCGAATGGACAGTACGGCTGGCGCATGAGCCTTCCGGCGATCACTTCGTACTGGAGCGAGCTCGCGCGGGAAATCGTCGTGCCGCCCCAGGGCATATCGACGACGTTGGTGCGAGCCACGTGGACGTCACCGCCCTACGTCAGCGACCGGCTGATCACGGAACTGCGGGATCAGTTGGGTGACGACTTCCAGTTGCTTGACTACGAATGCGATCACATGGTGCCGCACGCCAAACCCGACGACGTGGCGACGCTGGTGCGCAATATGTTGAAGTCGCGGTAGCCGTGGCGCAGATCACCGACGAACAGGTCGAGCGCGTTCGCGCGCTGGTCGCGGCCATACCCGCGGGCCGGGTCGCCACTTACGGCGACATCGCCTCTGTCGCAGGGCTTTCCAGTCCACGCATCGTCGGCTGGATCATGCGCACCGATTCCGCGGACCTGCCCTGGCACCGGGTGATCACCGCGTCCGGCCGCCCCGCTGCGCATCTGACCGCCCGGCAGTTGGAGCTGTTGCGCGCAGAGGGCGTGCTGTCGGTGGACGGCCGGATCGCGCTGAGTCACGTCCGCTACGAGTTCGGCTCCGAGGACTAGAGATTGAGCCGGACCAGTGCCGCGGTGCGGGCCAGTCCGGGAAACGCCTCCGCGGTGGAACGTGGATGCAGCGCGTGCACGGCGAGGCGAAATATCAAGGCGCGCAACAACATCTGTGGCCACTCGGGTAGCGCATTCCAGCGCTCGATGAGACCGTCGTCAGCCTCTCCCCACGACAACGCATCGACGACCACCACCCCGGCAGCCCATGAGGCGGGGCGCCAGTACGGCGTGATGTCGGTGATGCCCGGCGGTGCGGTGCCGGCGAAAAGCACTGTGCCGTACAGGTCGCCGTGCACCAGCTGGTTGGGACTGCGGGTCGGCTTGCGCAGCGTCGCGAGTTCGTTGATCAGTTCGACCGATCGTTCGGCGTCGGCGGACGGCGGCGCGGTCCGCGCTCCCGGCGGGACCGACTGCAGCGGGCGCTCCTCCCACGCGGCGCGGTCCGCGGCGATGAAGACGTCGACGTCGGCCCAGGGCGCGGTGGGGCCCTGAGTCAGGAATCGGGGACGCTCCAGCTTGCCGGTGGCCTCGTGCAGCCGGACCGCCGCCGAGACCACCTCGTCGTGCCGGGCCTCCGGGGTCCCGGCGACGAATGTGTCTGCCCGCCAGCCGGAAACCACGTAGCGGCCGTCGGTCGACCGCACCGGGCGGGCCAGGCGCACGCCGTCGACGAACAACGTCTCCCGCACCCGCGCCGACCAGGCGGCACGCGCGTTGTCGGCGACCATCGACAAGACGACCTCACCGCAGCGCCAGCCGTTCTCCCACGCGGCGCCCAGGGCAGCGGGCTGCACACCGGTCAAGCCGAACGCCGCCAGCACGTGCTCCGGCGGTGGCTCGACACTCACGGGAGTCAGCCTATCTGGGTGGCGATGCGCGTCGGCACGACGCGCTGGGGAGCCGGACTTTCGGTTCCCATATCGGGCGAATGCGCCCGGCGATCAGCACGCGGCTTGCGGGGTCCCACCCAACAATTTGTCCAGCTCATGAGCTCGTGGCCAGCCGCCGTATTTCAGCGGGTGCGGCCCGAGTCGTTGCAGGCGTTGTGCATCGCGCTGGATCCACAACGCTGCACCTCGCCTTTGACAGCTGAGCAGCGCTGATATCAGCCTGGCTGGCCCGGCTTGCCGAGCGCGCCAGACAGCCCTGCTGGGCGCCTTGGCCAGCGGCACCGCCGACGCCGCAGCTCAATACCCGGATTTTGCAGCCGACCCGACGGCACCGCGGGCAGGCTCAGTACATGACCATGTCGGGCTGAATTTGCTTGGCCCAGGCCATGATTCCGCCCCGCAGATGCACCGCGTCAGAGAAACCGGCTTGCTGCACCGCCGCCAGCGCCTGGGCCGAACGCACGCCGCTCTTGCAGTACAGCACCGCTTTGCCGGCTCGGGGCAGCCGCGTCAACCCGTCCCCCGACGTGATCGTCGACAGCGGGACCAGCTTGGCGCCGTCGATGTGCACGATGTCCCACTCGGCTTGCTCGCGGACGTCGATCAGGGCCACATCTGTGCCGGAATCCATCAGCCGGCGCAACTCCTGCGGAGTAATCGTGGAATCGGCCGGGTCCGAGGGCACCGCCCCGCAGAAGTACTCGTAGTCGACGAGCTCGGTGATCCTGGGGGTGGCGGGGTCCTTGCGGATCCGAATCGTGCGGTAGCTCATTTCCAGTGCGTCGTAGATCATCAGCCGGCCCAGCAGCGTTTCCCCGAGCCCGGTGATCAGCTTGATCGCTTCCGTGCCCATCACCGAGGCGATCGAGGCGCAGATGACGCCGAGCACACCGCCTTCGGCACACGAGGGCACCAGCCCGGGTGGCGGCGGTTCGGGGTACAGGTCGCGGTAGTTCAGGCCGCGGCCGTCGGGTGCGTCCTCCCAGAACACCGAGACCTGACCTTCGAACCGGAAGATCGATCCCCAGACGTAGGGCTTGCCGGCCAGCACCGCTGCGTCGTTGACCAGGTATCTGGTCGCGAAATTGTCGGTTCCGTCCAGGATCAGGTCGTACTCACCGAACAACTCGACCGCGTTGTCGGGCCCGAGCCGGAACTCGTGCAGGCGCACGTCGACCAGCGGGTTGATCGCCGCGATCGAGTCTCGGGCCGACTGTGCTTTGGGCCGCCCGACGTCGGCGACGCCGTGAATGATCTGGCGCTGCAGGTTGGACTCGTCGACGACATCGAAGTCGACGATCCCGATGGTGCCGACACCCGCGGCGGCCAGGTACAGCAATGTCGGTGCGCCCAGCCCACCCGCGCCGATCACCAGCACCCGCGCGTTCTTGAGCCGCTTCTGCCCGTCCGGTCCCATCTCGGGAATGACGAGGTGACGGCTGTAGCGGGCCACTTCGTCGCGGGTGAGCGCGGTCGCGGGCGCGACCAGAGGCGGCAGCGATGGTGTCACAAAGACGAGGTTAGGCGATCCAGCACACCCGCGAGCGCACCCGCGAGCACACCCGCCAACGCACCCGCCAGCGCACCCGCGAACAGACGCAAAAGCCCCCGTTTCGGCACGAAACTGGGGGCTTTTGCGTCTGTTCGCGCTACTTAGGCGATCGGGAACGGCCAGGGGTTGAACCGGCAGGTCTTGCCGTCGGCCTTGACCTGATCGGGGTCGAATTTCGCCCCGTCGTTGTTGGCGGTGGAGAACGTCTGCTGCATCATCACCGGGGCAAGCCCACCCTGCTGGTCACAGGGCTCGTGGCGCACATAGCCGATGGCGTGGCCGACTTCGTGGTTCACCACGTATTGCCGGTAGGAACCCACGTCGCCCTCGAACGGCACCGCGCCGCGCACCCACCTCGCTTCGTTGATGAACACCCGCGACTCGCGGTCCGAGCCGAAGGACGGGTTATAGCAGGAGGTTTCCAGCGGGAATTCGTAGCCGCATCCCACCCGAACCGTCATCGGCGAGACCAGCGAGATCCGGAAGTCGGGCTTGCCGCTGTCGACCCGGACGAAAGCCAGTTGCGGATTGTGCGTCCAGCCCTTCGGATTGTTCAGCGTCAGGTCGACCATCTGGGCGAAAGCGTCGTCGCCGCCGTACATCGTGGGGTCCAGGCCGTTCTCGACCTCGACGGTGTAGCGGAACACCTTGGCGGTGCCTTGCCCGACCTGCGGGGTGGTACCGGGGACCACGCGCCACGTCTTGTCCCCGGCCGGGGTGAACGGACCGCCCTCGGGCAGGATGCCGGTGGGCAGGTTGGCGTCGAACGCAGACAGTCCGCGTGGCGGCGTGTCCAGGATCGAGGTGCCGACCGCACCGATCGTCGGCGGGTCTTTGTGGATCGAACTCGCCGCCGGCTTGGGTGTGTTGGTGCCCGTCACCGTCTGGTAGGCCACCACCACGGTGAGCACCGTCAGAAACGGCAAGGCGTACGCGCGCCAGCCGTAGGTCGATACGAACCGTCCGAGCCAGGATTGTTTGCGCCATTGGCGCGGGCGGTCGCGGTCGGCACGGACCCGTCCCGCGTTCTGCCCGAGCGGGTCGCGCTGAGCCCGCAGCGGCTCCCGCCACTCGTCGCGCAGCACCGGCGCACGACCAGTCGGCCGGGCAGGTGGCGGGGACGTCATTTCCCCAGGATTGCACAGCGACGGGCGCCGTCCCGTCCTGGCGCGCCCGAAAACGGGCCTGCGACAGACCCGGCCACGCGGGATAACGCCGGTTCGGATCGGCGGGACGCCGCAGGTAGTAGTCTTCTTGCGACATACGGTGCGACTTCGGGGATGGCAAAATAGGCGCACCAGCAACGGATTGAGGACCGATGAGCGATCTCGCCAAGGCGGCGCCGCGACGCGCTGTCAGGTCGGCCGACGGCGTTCGGCCCGGCGACGGCGCCGTCCCGTCCAACCGGCGCGGCAACCGGCTGCCGCGCGATGAGCGTCGCGGCCAGTTACTTATCGTCGCCAGCGACGTGTTCGTCGATCGCGGCTACCACGCCGCCGGGATGGACGAGATCGCCGACCGGGCCGGCGTCAGCAAACCTGTTCTGTACCAACACTTTTCCAGCAAGCTGGAACTGTATCTGGCGGTGCTGAACCGGCACGTGGACAACCTGGTGTCCGGCGTGCAACAGGCCCTGGACCGGACCACCGACAACCGCCAGCGACTGCACTCCGCGGTCCAGGCGTTCTTCGACTTCATCGAGCACGACAGCCAGGGCTATCGGCTGATCTTCGAGAACGACTACGTCACCGAGCCCGAGGTCGCCGCGCAGGTGCGGGTCGCGACCGAATCGTGCATCGACGCGGTGTTCGCGCTGATCGCCGAGGACTCGGGGCTGGATCCGCACCGCGCCCGGATGATCGCTGTCGGGCTGGTCGGCATGAGCGTGGACAGCGCCCGGTACTGGCTGGACTCCGACCGTCCGATCTCGAAGTCAGCCGCGGTCGACGGCACCGTGCAGTTCGCCTGGGGCGGCCTGTCGCACGTGCCGCTGACCCGCTCCTAACTCTTCCCCGCGACTTCCGCACCGACTGCGCCGACACCGAATCCGACGCGCCGCGCGTCGGCGACCCCGATCTCGACGTAGGCGATCTTGGCCGCATTGACCAGGAAGCGACGGCCGCGCTCGTCGTTGAGGGCCAGCAGCCCCGATTCGTCGCGCAACGCGGCGCCGACGAGTTCTTCCACCTCCGCGGGCGTCTGCCCACTGGAGAACACCAACTCGCGCGGGCTGTCCGTGATACCGATCTTGACCTCCACGGGTCCCCTTCCGTTGGCGTTGCGTCGTAAACGTCTCAGCAGCAGGCTAATCGACAAGTCCGACCGCCAGCGCGCCGCGCCCCCTGACCGGCAGTTCGCGGTTAGCGAACGAACCCGTCACGATTCGGTCTAGCCGCCGCCGGGCCCGCCCCCGCTGATCGGACCGTCGATACCATCGGCATCATCAGTAACACGCGTAACACCCTCTACGACATGGACCGGGAGACCGAGGACTACCCGGACGATGACGGCTGGGCCGGCTACGACGCCGACGACGAGAGTTGGGACGACGACGACGGCGAGGAGTGGGGCTGGCCGGCAGACCACCGCTGGCGCCCGGTCGCCTTGTTCATCGGCGTCGTGGTGGCTATCGGCGCCGTCGCAACCGCGGTCATCATCAACAGCGGCGACAGCGCGACGACCAAGGCCACCGTGGGTGCGCCGACCCCGCGCACGGTGATTTCCACCACATCGCGCCAGCCGGCCCCGCCGAGCCTGTCACCGACGCCGACCACCACTGCGCCCAGCGCCAAACAGCTGCCGCCGGAAACGGTCACCACCTTGACACCCTCCAACACCGCGCCCACCAGGACCGCGGCACCGGCACCCACCGCTGCCCCGCCCGGTGCGGCGCTGAACCCGCGCACCGTCGTCTACAGCGTGACCGGGACCAAGCAACTCTTCGACATGGTGAACATCGTCTACACCGACGCGCGGGGCTTTCCCGTGACCGAGTTCAACGTCGCACTGCCGTGGTCGAAAATGGTCGTCCTCAACCCCGGCGTGCAGACCGAGTCGGTGATCGCGACCAGCATCTACGGTCAGCTGAACTGCTCGATCGTCAACGCCCAGGGCCAGCTGGTCAAAGCCTCCGCCAACAACTCGGCGCTGACGACCTGCACCCGTTGACCCGTCAGCTCAACCCCAGTTCGCGCATCCGCTGGTTGTGCGTCTGCTGCAGGCGATCGAAGAACGCACCGAGCTGACCCAGCCCGCCACCCCCGGAAAGCACCAGGTCGACCAGCTCGTCGTGGTCGGCCAGCAGGAACTGCGCCTGGGTGATGGCTTCGCCGAGCAACCGGCGGGACCACAACGCCAACCGGCTGCGCTGCTTGCCGCTGGAAGTCACCGCGGCGCGCACTTCGGCGACGACGAACTGCGAGTGCCCGGTTTCCGACAGCGCCGCGCGGACCACGTCAGCGACTTCGTCGGGCAGACCGCCGGCGATCTCCAGATACAGGTCGGCGGCCAGAGCATCGCCGACGTAGGTCTTGACCAACGCTTCCAGCCACGTGCTCGGAGTGGTCAGCCGGTGATAGTTCTCCAGCGCCGAAACGTACTTCGACATCGCCGCAACCACGTCCACGCCACGCTTTTCCAGCGCGTCGTGCAACAACTCGTAATGCCCCATCTCGGCGGCGGCCATGCTGGCCATCGAGATCCGGCCACGCAGATCCGGTGCCATCCGCGCCTCGTCGGTCAACCGGTAGAACGCGGCCACTTCGCCGTAGGCGAGCAGTGCGAATAGTTCGTTGACGCCGGGATGGTCCGCCGACAGCCGGGGACTGGGCGAATCCGCCACTTCGTCGGCAGCTGAGGGCGGGGGCATGGCAACACTGTAGTAGGCAGCCGGGGAACAGGACGGGCCCCGCTGGGCGACCAGGTATGATGACTGATTGGTAGTGGCTGAATCTGTGCTGCCACCACCGAGGAAATGTGCGTGCACGTAGCCGCCCGCCCAAATTTTTCGATATCACCGAGCGGGCCCGGCGAAGTAGTCGAGTCGGAACTGGTGCGCGCGTGAACCGCGACACAGAACAGCACGAACTAGTCCGATTCAAGTTCGATTACTTCACCGGAAGGCATTCCACCCGCGTATGACCGCACTCAAAAGCACCTCTGGACTCACCTTTGCCAAACTCGGAGTTCGCGACGAAATCGTCCGCGCTCTGGCCGAGAAGGGCATTGAAACCCCCTTTGCCATCCAAGAATTGACCCTGCCGCTTGCCCTGGCCGGCGAGGATGTGATCGGCCAGGCCCGCACCGGTATGGGCAAGACCTTCGGCTTCGGTGTGCCGCTGCTGCAGCGCATCACCTCCGACACCGCCACCCGCCCGCTGACCGGTGCCCCGCGCGCCCTGATCGTCGTGCCGACGCGGGAGTTGTGCCTGCAGGTCAACGGTGACCTGGCGACCGCCGCCAAGTACCTGACCGCAGCCAAAGACGACGGCGGCGAGCGCCCGTTGTCGGTGGTGGCCATCTACGGTGGCCGCGCCTACGAACCGCAGATCGAGGCCTTGCACAAGGGCGCCGACGTCGTGGTGGGCACCCCGGGCCGGCTGCTCGACCTGTGCCAGCAGGGCCACCTGCAGCTGGGCGGTTTGTCGGTGCTGGTGCTCGACGAGGCCGACGAGATGCTCGACCTGGGCTTCCTGCCCGACATCGAGCGCATCCTGCGGCAAATCCCCGGCGACCGCCAGTCGATGTTGTTCTCGGCGACCATGCCCGATCCGATCATCACCCTGGCCCGCACGTTCATGGTCCAGCCCACCCACATCCGGGCCGAGGCCCCGCATTCCCTGGCCGTGCACGACACCACCGAGCAATTCGTCTACCGCGCGCACGCGCTGGACAAGGTCGAGCTGGTCAGCCGCATCCTGCAGGCCGACGGGCGCGGCGCGACCATGATCTTCACCCGCACCAAGCGCACCGCCCAGAAGGTGTCCGACGAGTTGCACGAGCGCGGCTTCGCCGTCGGCGCCGTCCACGGCGATCTCGGTCAGATCGCGCGCGAGAAGGCTCTCAAGGCGTTCCGTTCCGGCGACATCAACGTTTTGGTCGCCACCGACGTGGCCGCTCGCGGCATCGACATCGACGACGTCACCCACGTCATCAACTACCAGTGCCCCGAGGACGACAAGATGTACGTCCACCGCATCGGTCGCACCGGCCGCGCCGGTCGCACCGGCGTCGCGGTGACGCTGGTGGACTGGGACGAGCTGGAGCGTTGGGGGACGATCGACAAGGCACTCGGACTGGACTCGCCCGACCCGGCCGAGACCTACTCCAATTCCCCGCATCTGTACTCCGAGCTGTCCATCCCGACGGAGGCCGGCGGCGCCGTCGGCGCGCCGCGTAAGGCGCCGGCCAAGCGCCGCGAGACCGGCAACGACGGTTCGGCCCGTCCCGCTCGTCGCACCACCAAACAACGCAAGCGCACCCGAGGCGGCAAGCCGGTCACCGGTCACCCCGTCAGCCCCAACGGTGAAGCCGCGGCCGAAGCCCCGCCCGCCGCTGGTGCCACCTCGGCTACCCCGTCCAGCTCGTCTGCCCGGCGGCGCCGTCGTCGGCGCAAGCCGGCGGATGCCGCTGCTGCGACGAACTGAGCCATACTCACTTCCGTGGTCCGACCCGAGCGCCGCACCAAGGCCGACATCGTGGGCGCCGCGACAATCGCGCTCGTCGTCGCCGTCGTGGCGGGCCTGATCTGGTGGACTAGCGACGCCCGGGCCACCATCAGCCGGCCGGCGGCCGTTCCGGCCCCGACCCCGACTCCGGCTCGGGAAGTGCCTGCCGCGCTGCGTCAGCTGTGGGCCGCACCCAGTCCGGCCACTCGGGTGCCGGTGGTGGCCGGCGGAACCGTGGCAACCGGAAACGGCCGTCTGGTGGAGGGGCGCGACCCCAACACCGGTCAACCGCTGTGGAGCTACTCGCGCGACGCCGACCTGTGCGGGGTGACGTGGATCTACCACTACGCCGTCGCGGTCTACCGTGACGACCGCGGATGCGGGCAGGTCAGCACCATCGACGGGTCGACGGGCCGGCGTGGACCCGCCCGCACCAGCTACGCCGATCCGCGGGTGCGGCTGTCGTCCGATGGCACCACGGTGTTGTCGGCGGGCAGCACCCGGCTGGAGATGTGGCGGTCGGACATGGTCCGAATGCTCGCCTACGGCGAGACCGACGCGCGGGTGAAGCCGTCGGCGCGCGGACTGCACTCGGGCTGCACCCTGGAATCGGCCGCCGCCAGCTCGTCGGCGGTGTCGGTGCTCGAGTCCTGCGCCAACCAGGCCGACATGCGCCTGCTGCTACTGCGCCCGGGCAAGGAGGACGACGAACCGGTGCAGCAGGTTGTGCAGGAACCCGGCGTGCGACCGGGCACCGGCGCGCGGGTGCTGGTGGTCTCGCAGAACCGCACCGCGGTGTATCTGCCGACACCACAGCCCCGGGTCGACGTCGTCGACGACACCGGCACCCCGGTGTCGAGCACGCTGGTGGCCGGCCCGCCGGCCGAATCGGCGGTCGTGTCGCAGAGCGGCGGGGTGGTCACCTGGTGGACCGGGGACGCGCTGCTGGTGTTCGATTCGAGCAGCTTGGCGCTGCGTTACACGATCGCCGCTGGTGAGACGGCTGTTCCGCTGGGGCCGGGAGTGATGATGGCGGGGCAGATGTTGGTGCCGGTGACCGGCGCGATCGGGGTGTACGACCCGGTGAGCGGTGAGCCCAGCCGATACATTCCGGTGGAACGACAACCCGGCAATTCGGCTGTCATCCCGGTGGTGTCGGGTTCGCGGGTGTTCGAGCAGCGCGGCGAGACCCTGGTCGCGCTCGGTTAAGGCGCGCTAAGGCGCGCTGAGGGGCCGCGAGCAGACGCAGAATCGCACAAAATCGCCTGATTTCGTGCGATTCTGCGTCTGCTCGCCCGGGCGAGGCTAGCTGTATTCGACGGTGAAGGTCGGCAGCGGCTTGCCGGTCTTCCAGTGCTTGAGCAGCGCCTGCGCCAACTCGCGATAGGCCAGCGCGCCCTTGTTCTTGCGTCCGGCCAGCACCGACGACCCCGACGCGCTTGCTTCGGCGAAGCGCACCGTGCGCGGGATCGGCGGCGCCAACACCGGCAGCTCGTAGCGGTCGGCGACATCGAGCAGCACGTCACGGGTGTGGGTGGTGCGCGAGTCGTACAGCGTCGGCAACGCGCCGACCAACCGCAGGTTGGGGTTGGTGATCTGCTGGACGTCGGAGACGGTCCGCAGGAACTGACCCACCCCTCGATGCGCCAACGTCTCGCATTGCAGCGGCACCATGACCTCGTCGGCCGCGGTGAGCCCGTTGAGGGTGAGCACGCCCAGCGACGGCGGACAGTCGATGATCACCACGTCGAAATCGTCGGCGAGTTTGGCCAGCGCCCGCTTCAGCGCGTACTCGCGCCCGGCCCGCATCAGCAACATCGCTTCGGCGCCCGCGAGGTCGATGTTGGCCGGTAGCAGCGTCATGCCCTCGGCGGTGGACACCAGAGCCGCGCTCGGCTCGACGTCGCCGAGCAGTACCTCGTGCACCGAGACGGGAAGTTTGTCGGGGTCCTGGCCCAGCGAGAACGTCAGGCATCCCTGTGGGTCCAGGTCGACGAGCAGCACCCGCTTGCCCTTGTCCACCATCGCCGCCCCGAGCGAGGCGACCGTGGTCGTTTTGGCCACCCCGCCCTTCTGGTTGGCCACCGCCAGCACGCGCATGTCAGTCACAGTGCCCATCCTGGCACGTACCGGCGCGACTGGTCGGGGTGGCAGCCCGCCGAGGTGCTGGCGTGTCTCGGGCAGAATCGCTGGCATGGGCGTGCACGACCACCGGTTGCTGTTGTTGCGACACGGCGAGACCGAGTGGTCCAGATCCGGGCAGCACACCGGCCGCACCGACATCGAGCTGACGGCTCCCGGGCGGGAGCAGGCCGAGTTCGCCGGAGTCGTCCTCGGCGAGCTCGATCTGCAGCACCCGTTCGTGTTCTGCAGCCCGCGTCGCCGCACCCTGGCGACCGCCGATCTGGCCGGGCTCATCATCGATCAGGTCACCCCGCTGCTCGCGGAATGGGATTACGGCGAGTACGAAGGTCTGACGACTCCGCAGATCCACGAGTTCGACCCGGATTGGCTGGTCTGGACGCACGGCTGCCCCGGCGGGGAAAGTGTCGAGCAGGTCAGCGAACGCGCCGACCGAGCCATCGCGCTGGCACTGGAGAACATGGAGTCGCGCGACGTGTTGTTCGTCAGCCACGGCCACTTCTCCCGCGCGGTGATCACCCGTTGGGTCCAACAACCGCTGACCGCGGGCAGCCGCTTCGGTATGCCCACCGCGACGATCGCGGTCTGCGGGTTCGAACACGGCCTGCGCCAGCTCAGCCAGCTCGGGCTCAGCTGTCATCCCCGTCCGAGCGCAGTGGCGTGAGCCCCGAACCGTCGTTCGCGCTGACCGGACCGCGCGGAACGTGGGTAGCCGACGGTGTGCGGTCCCGCTACGACGACGTGCGGGACGCCCAGGCCGCGCTGCGTTCCGGAGCGGTGCCAATAGTGTTGGGCGCGTTGCCTTTCGACGTGTCCCGGTCGGCTGCGTTGCTGACGCCGGAGCGCGTCGGCGCGCGCTCCGCCTGGCCGACGGGACCGGCACCGTCGGTGCGCGTCGACGCGGCCGTGCCCCCGCCCGCCGAGCACCGGTCCCGGATCAGCCGGGCGCGGGATCGGCTGGCCGATCCGGGCAATTCGTTGCACAAGGTGGTGCTGGCCAGATCGTTGCGGTTGGTCGCCGAGGCGCCACTGGACGTCCGCGTGGTCCTGGGCAGACTCGCCGCCGCCGACCCGACCGCCTACAGCTACCTGGTCGACCTGACCGCTGCCGGCGCGGACTACGCCGGGGCCGCCCTGGTGGGCGCCAGCCCCGAACTCCTGGTGGCGCGCTCCGGTGAGCAGGTGGTGTGCCGGCCGTTCGCCGGGTCGGCGCCCCGCTCCTCTGACCCCGACGCCGACGCCGCGAACGGGACCGCGCTGGCCGAATCGGACAAGAACCGCCACGAGCATCGACTGGTCATCGACACCATGCGCGCGGCCCTGGAACCGTTGTGCGCCGACCTCACCATCGCCGCCGAGCCGCAGTTGAGTCGCACCGCGGCGGTCTGGCACCTGTGCACCCCGATCGTCGGCCGCTTGCGCGACACGTCAACGACCGCAATCGATTTGGCGCTGGCCCTGCATCCCACCCCGGCCGTCGGCGGGGTACCGACAGCTGCGGCCACCGAGCTGATCGCCGAACTGGAAGGTGACCGCGGCTTCTACGCCGGTGCGGTGGGCTGGTGCGATGCCCGGGGCGACGGCGACTGGGTGGTGTCTATCCGGTGCGCGCAACTCTCGGCCGACCGTCGCACCGCACTGGCACACGCGGGCGGCGGCATCGTCGCCGAGTCCGATCCCGACGACGAAGTAGTCGAAACCACAACGAAATTCGCGACCATCCTGAACGCATTGGGAGTCGAGCAGTGAACATCCGCCGCGCCACGCCCGACGACGTCGCCGACATCACCGCCATGATCCACGAACTCGCCGAGTTCGAGCATGCCGCCGAACACTGCGCAGCGACCGAAAAGCAGTTAGCGACAGCACTTTTCGAGACTGATCCGACTGTGCACGGGCACGTGGCCGAGGTCGACGGGCGGGTCGCCGCGATGGCGCTGTGGTTCCTCAACTTCTCCACCTGGGACGGCGCGGCCGGCATCTATTTGGAAGACCTCTACGTGCGTCCGGGGTATCGGCGCCGCGGCCTGGCCCGTGGGTTGCTGGCGACGTTGGCCGGTGAATGCGTCGCCAACGGCTACACGCGACTGGCGTGGGCGGTGCTCAACTGGAACGTCGACGCGATCGCCCTGTACGACGGGGTCGGCGCGGTTCCGCAGCGAGAATGGACTACCTATCGGTTGTCCGGTCCGGAACTGACCGCGCTGGCCGAGCCCCGCTGATCGTCGCCGGCGGCCCAGCGCACGGCCGTCGGGCTGAACAGCAGGGCGAGCGTGGCCAGCGCCAACAATCCGAGCGGGATACCGAATTGCAGCCGGTGTGAACCCACCGCCACATACCAGGCCACCGGTAGCAGCAGCAGCTGGGTGAACACAGCCAGTCCGCGGCCCCACCGCCGACCGGTGATCAGCGCCCATCCCCCCGCCAGCACCGCAACCCCGACCACCACGAACCAGGCCGCAGTGCCCAGGCCGTTGACCACGTGCTGGTCGGCTCCCGCCACCGCACGGATCACCAGAATGATCGCTACCGCCAGCGCCGCCACGCCCTGCGCCGCCACGAGCAAACCGGCACGACGAATGGTGGGCGGGGCGGGGTTGGTCACAGACGCCAGCGTAAAGCGTGACCTCACATCCGTAAGCTCAAGCGTCATGCGTGCCATGTTGATCGCCAACCCGATCGCCACCAGCATCACCCCGGCCGCCCGCGAACTGGTGACGCACGCTCTGGAGAGCCGGGTGCAGCTCACCGTCGCGAATACCGAACACGCCGGCCACGCCGAGGAACTCGGCCGGTCCGCCGTCGCCGAGGGATACGACTTGGTGGTGGTGCACGGCGGAGACGGGACCGTGAGTGCGGTGGTCAACGGCATGCTGGGCCGTCCCGGATCGACGCCGGCCGGCCCGGTGCCGGCGGTGGCGATCGTCCCCGGGGGCTCGGCGAATGTGCTGGCGCGGGCGCTCGGCATCCACCGGGATCCGACCGAGGCGACCAACCAGCTCATCGAGCTGCTCGACGCATACGAGCGGCACCGCCAGTGGCGCCGCATCTCGCTGATCGACTGCGGCGAGCTGTGGGCGATCGTCAACGCCGGGCTGGGTGTCGATGCGGAGGTGCTGGAGGCGGTCGAAGCGGCCCGCGAGCGGGGCGTGAAGGTGACGCCGATGAATTACTGGCGGATCGCGGTGCCCGTCTCGGTGAAATTCAGTCGCCGCCCGCCGAACCTCATCCTGCAGCAGCCCGAGCAGCAGCCGGTATCGGGCGTGCACTTCGTCTGGGTGTGCAACACCAACGTCTGGACCTACAGCGACGACAAGCCCATGGTCACCAACCCCGGGGCCAGCTTCGAATCGGATCTGGGCATCTTCGCGCTCACCAAGATGAAGCTGATCCCTACCGTGCGCGTACTTCGCCAACTCCTCGCAAAGCGACCCGATCCGAAGGCCGAGCAACTGATCCGCAATGACGACGTCGGTTACGTCACCGTCACGAAGATGGACGCCCCGGCCGCATTTCAGTGCGACGGCGAATACCTAGGTCTGCGTGATTCGATCACGTTCCGATCGGTCCGGAACGCCTTGTCGGTGGTCGCCCCGCTGCCGGCTTCAACCCGCTGACCTGCGCGATCCAAGCTGTGACTGGCCCGCGACAAAACTGTGGGGCGAAATTCGCCGAGTAGTGTAGTACAACTGGTTAAGGGCATGGGTAAGAGTTCGTTGAAGTGAGATAGCCCACGAGCCCGCGTAACGCTATTGACATCTGTTGAGCCTGTGAAACGATCAAAAGGTTGCATGCGTCAGATATGCAGAGGTACGGAACCCCTTTCTTGTGCACGGTTCAACAGCCAAGAAGAAAATGCCCGTGCGCAGTGCTGCGCACATAGTGAGGAGTAGCAACTAATGGATTGGCGCCATAGGGCGGTCTGTCGCGACGAAGATCCGGAACTGTTCTTCCCGGTTGGGAACAGCGGACCGGCACTTGCGCAGATCGCTGACGCGAAACTGGTCTGTAATCGGTGTCCGGTGACCACCGAGTGCCTCGGCTGGGCTCTGAACACCGGCCAGGACTCCGGCGTCTGGGGCGGAATGAGTGAAGACGAGCGGCGCGCACTCAAGCGTCGCAACGCCCGGACGAAGGCTCGCAGCGGAGTCTGATACCAACGTTCGACCAACAGGTGCGGTCCCGGCAATTGCCGGGGCCGCACTGTTTTGCGCACCCGTCATGCCAGAAGCCGGCCCCGTCGACCGATCGGCACCCGCAGTACCACGTCGGTGCCCCGATCGAGGCCGTCCCGCATGCTCAGCGACCCGTCCAATTCCGCCGAGACCAGCGTCCGCACGATCTGTAGCCCCAGGCTGTCGGACTTCTCCAGGCTGAATCCCTCGGGCAATCCGCGCCCGTCATCGTGCACCACGACGTCCAGCCAGCGCGCCGAGCGCTCGGCCCGGATCGTCACCGATCCGACCGCGGCCGTCGGGTCGAACGCGTGCTCGATCGCGTTCTGCACCAGTTCGGTGATGACCATGATCAGTGCCGTCGCGCGGTCGGAGTCCAGCACTCCCAGGTCGCCGACGCGGTTGATCCGGATGGGGCGGTCGACGGAGGCCACGTCGTTCATGATCGGCAGGATCCGGTCGATCACCTCGTCGAGGTTGACCTGCTCGTCCACCGACATCGACAACGCGTCGTGGACCAGCGCGATCGACGACACCCGGCGCACCGATTCGATCAGCGCTTCGCGCCCCTCGGCGTTGACGGTCCGCCGGGCCTGCAGACGCAGCAACGCCGCGACCGTCTGCAGATTGTTCTTCACCCGGTGGTGAATCTCGCGGATGGTCGCGTCCTTGGAGATCAGGGCGCGGTCGCGGCGTTTGACCTCGGTGACGTCGCGGATCAGGATCGCCGCTCCGGCGTTCTCCCCGTGCACCACCAGCGGCAGTGTGCGCAGCAGCACGGTGGCGCCGCCGGCGTCGACCTCCATACGCATGCTGGATCCGCCGGCCAGCAGGTTGAGGATGTGCTCGGCCACCTCCTGCGCCTCGAACGGGTCCGAGATCAACGGGCGGGTCACCTTGATCAGGTTGTGCCCCTCCAACTCGCTGGTCAGGCCCATCCGGTGGTAGGCCGACAAAGCGTTGGGACTGGCATAGGCGACGATGCCGTCGACGTCGAGGCGGATGAAGCCGTCGCCCGCGCGCGGGGTGGACCGTGACATGGCGACGTCGCCGACGTCGGGGAAAGTGCCCTCGGCGATCATGTGCAGCAGATCGGTCGCGCAGTCCCGGTAGGCGGTTTCCAAGCCGCCGGACATGCGCTCGGCCGCCGAATCGGTCTGGTGCTGGGTCAGCACGGCCACCACCTGGTCGCGGTAGCGCACCGGGGACGCGGCGACGTTGGGACCGGGCAGTTGCCACGAATGTTGCTCGCCCGCTTCGCTTTCCAGTGCCGGGGAGCCGGCGGCGAAGGTGTCGGCGACCAGCGGCAGCCGATCGGCGGACACGACGCTGCCCACCGCGTCGGTCTGCAGGACCGTCGCGGCGGTATTGGGCCGGCACTGCGCCACGCACACCAGGACTTCGTCGTCGCGGCGGACCCACATCAGGTAGTCGGCGAACGACAGGTCGGCGAGCAACTGCCACTCCCCTACGACGGCGTGGAGGTGGTCGACGGCGTTTCCGGGCAGCACCGTGTGTTCGGCGAGCAGATCACCGAGCGTGGACATGGACCTGGTAGCGGGCTAGCTGATGACGGCGATGAGGTCGCCGGCCTGGATGACGTCGCCGACCGAAACACTCACCTTGCTGACGGTTCCGGCCACTTCGGCCAGGACCGGGATCTCCATCTTCATGGACTCGAGCAGCACCACGGTGTCACCCTGCCCGATTTGGTCGCCCTCGCTGACCACGACTTCGAGCACGCTGGCCACGATTTCGGCGCGAACCTCCTCGGACATCATCACCCCACTCGTCTCGGCCACTGCGCATGCTGGTCTGTCAGGCTCTGTATATCGAACCATAAGGCCGTTCGCGACCGCGGCGCGCGGGCTGTTGACGGCGCATTGCCTGGACCATGAGACACTGGAGGCCAACTGAGCGGCGTGCTGCCGCCTTGAGAGCTTGACGAAATGAGGTTCAGAGATGGCCAAGCGTGGCCGGAAGAAGCGCGACCGCAAGTACAGCAAGGCCAACCACGGCAAGCGGCCCAACGCTTAAGGACTAGAACTCGCCCCGGATGATCGTGGTCCGGCTGATTTGGATCCGCAGCCGTTCCCGCAGGCCGTCGGGGGCTCGTTCACCACTGCATTTGACGGCGATCAGCTCTTTGATCCGTTCCTCCAGCCCGTAATGCTGAAGACAGCCCGGGCAGTTGTCGAGGTGGCTCTGCAGGATCTGCCGTTCGTCGGGCTGGCATTCGCCGTCCAGCAAGGTCCAGATCTGGGCGATCACCTGCGCGCAGCCCAGGTGACTGTCGGCGTCGTGGCTGAGCGGGCAGGAGTCGGCGGAGCCAAGCTGATCACTCATGACGACACCTCCTCGTGTTGTCCGCGGATGAAGCCACGGTCCTTGGCGACATCGGCCAGCAGTTCACGCAGCTGACGCCGTCCGCGGTGCAGCCGAGACATCACGGTACCGATCGGGGTGCCCATGATCTCGGCGATCTCTTTATACGGAAATCCTTCGACGTCGGCGTAGTAAACGGCCATCCGGAACTCTTCGGGCAGGGCCTGCAGCGCCGCTTTGATCTCGGTGTCCGGCAGCGCTTCCAGCGCCTCGACCTCGGCCGACCGCAGCCCGGTCGAGGAATGCTCAGCGTTCGCGGCCAGCTGCCAGTCGGTGATCTCCTCGGTCGGGTATTCCGCCGGTTGCCGCTGCTTCTTGCGGTAGCTGTTGATGTAGGTGTTCGTCAGAATGCGGTACAGCCACGCCTTGAGGTTGGTGCCGGCCCGGAACGACCGGAACCCGGCGTAGGCCTTGACCATCGTTTCCTGCAGCAGGTCCTCGGCGTCGGCGGGATTGCGCGTCATGCGCAGCGCACCACCGTAGAGCTGGTCGAGCAGCGGAATCGCGTCGCGCTCGAAGCGCGCCGTCAGCTCGGCGTCGCTCTCCTGATGCTCGGGCGGCCCGTTCTCGGCGACCGCGGGCCCGGTCTCGCCATCGGTGTCGGCCATCTTGGTCAGCACGGTCCCTTCGGTTGCGGTGTGACCGGACAGCGCAACCAGCGCCGCCGGACTCGCAAGGAAGCGATCCAACCGCTCGTCGCGCAACACGCTCGTCGCAGTTGACACCAGGCTTCCTCCTCCCAATCTAAAGGCCGCGACCGACAACTGCCCGCCCCGGTCGCTCATTGCGTCGGCGACGTCTCAATCAACGGCTTTGCTCGGCGTGGTATTTCCGGGCTGCCCGGCTCAGCCGACGAACCCGGGTCAGCGCAGCTGGGAGCGGGCGTTAGTGTGACGCCATGTCGCTTCAAGGTAAAACCATGTTCATTTCCGGTGCCAGCCGCGGTATCGGGCTGGCGATCGCCAAGCGGGCCGCGCAGGACGGCGCCAACATCGCGCTGATCGCCAAGACCGCCGAGCCGCACCCGAAGCTGCCGGGCACGGTGTACACCGCCGCCAAGGAACTCGAAGAGGCCGGCGGGCAGGCGCTGCCGATCGTGGGTGACGTGCGCGACCCGGAATCCGTCGAATCGGCGGTGGCCAAGACGGTCGAGCAGTTCGGCGGCATCGACATCTGCGTGAACAACGCCTCGGCGATCAACCTCGGATCCATCACCGAGGTGCCGATGAAGCGCTTCGACCTGATGAACGGCATCCAGGTGCGTGGCACCTACGCGGTCTCGCAGGCCTGCATTCCGCACCTCAAGGGCCGCGAGAACCCGCACATCCTGACGCTCTCGCCGCCGGTGCTGCTCGACAAGCAGTGGCTGAAGCCGACCGCGTACATGATGGCCAAGTTCGGTATGACGTTGTGCGCGTTGGGCATTGCCGAGGAGCTGCGCGCCGACGGCATCGCCTCGAACACGTTGTGGCCGCGCACGATGGTGGCCACCGCCGCGGTGCAGAACCTGCTCGGCGGCGACGAGGCGATGGCCCGGTCCCGCAAGCCCGAGGTGTACTCCGACGCCGCCTACGTGATCCTGAACAAGCCGTCGCGGGAGTACACCGGCAACACGCTGCTGTGCGAGGACGTGCTCGTCGAGTCCGGTGTCAGCGACCTGTCGGTCTACGACTGCGTGCCGGGTTCGGAACTGGGCGTGGACTTCTGGGTCGAGGGAGCCAACCCCCCGGGTTACACCGGGTCCTGAGTCTCGGTGTCCTGAGTGGCCGGAACCTCGATTTCGCGCTTGAGGACCTTGCCGGTCGGCCCTTTGGGCAGCGCATCCACCAACCAGATCCGGCGCGGGTACTTGTAGGCCGCCACCCGGGCCTTGACGTAGTCACGCAGTTCGTCGGGTTCGACGGTGGCGTCTTTCTTGAGCGCGACGGCGGCGCCGACGTCCTCACCGAGTTCGTCGTGCGGCACGCCGACCACGGCGGCTTCGGCCACGGCGGGGTGTTCGTAGAGCACCTCTTCGATCTCACGGGGATACACGTTGTAGCCGCCGCGGATGATCATGTCCTTGGTGCGGTCGACGATGTAGAAGTAGCCGTCCTCGTCGACACGCCCGACGTCGCCGGTGGCGAACCAGCCGTGTTCGGAGATGGCGGCAGCGGTGGCGTCGGGCAGGTTCCAGTAACCCCTCATCACGTTGTGGCCGCGGATCTGGATCTCGCCCGGTTCGCCTTGCGGCACCTCGTCGCCGGCGGTGTCCACCACCCGCATCTCGACGTCTTCGACCGGGGTGCCGATGGACCCGGCCTTGCGGGGGCGGTCCGGATGGTTGAACGAGGCCACCGGTGACGTCTCCGACAGTCCGTAGCCCTCCAAAATCATGCAGCCGTAGGCCTTTTCGAAGTCGGTGAGGACCTGGACCGGCAACGACGCACCGCCTGATGCGCAGACCCGCAGGCTTCGGGTGGCCCGCTGTGCGGCCTCGTCGGCGAGGCTGAGCAGCGCCGAATACATCGTCGGCACACCTTCGAAGAGCGTGACACCGTCGCGTTCGATGACCTCGAGGGCCTTGCGCGGGTCGAACCGGGGGATCAGGGTCAGCGTGGCGCCCGCCAGGACTGAGCTGTTCAGTCCGCAGGTCAGGCCGAACACGTGAAACAGCGGTAGGCAACCCATCACCACGTCCTGCGGCCCGATCTGCAGCAGGGTACGGACGCTCAAGTCGACATTGCGGCGCAGGTTGGCGTGAGTCAGCATGGCGCCCTTGGGTTTTCCGGTGGTGCCGGACGTGTGCAGGATGACCGCGACGTCGTCGTCGGCGCGCTCCACCGGCGGGTGGGCGGGCAGGCCCTCGGTCAGCTCGGTCAGCGCCGCGTCGTCGACCAGCCAGCACTGGGCGCCCACCTCGTCGGCGCCGGCGGTGGCCTCGTCGGCGAACAACGGCGTCGCGAAGATCGCTTTGGCACCGCTGTTGGACAGGTAGAAGGCCACCTCGCGCGACTTCAGCAGCGGGTTCATCGGGACCGCGACCGCACCGCGGTACATGATCCCGTAGAACGCGACGGCGAAGGCGGGCGTGTTGGGCAGCATCACCCCCACCCGGTCACCGGGCTCGATACCCGCGCGTTCCAGCAGGGTTGCCACCCGGCCCGCGGCGGCGTCGAACTCGGCGTAGGTGAATTGCAGGTCGTCGAGGCGCAGCGCGACGTGGTCTGGGTAGCGGTCCTTGGCGGCGACGAGGTTGGCGCTCAGAGCTGTCACTTTTCGACTCCCCATCGAGTGGGCGAGCAGACGCAAAAGCCCCTGCAGGCTCGGCGTGTCGGGCGCCTTT
>NZ_JCALCF010000025.1:0-81910 GCF_059812185.1 Mycobacterium sp. NGS67 | reverse complement strand
ATTCGGTAAGAATTGGGTGCTTTTGCGTCTGCTCGCGCAGGGTTAGGTGAGCACATCGGGGTCGGCTTTGATCGTCATGCGTGCTGCTCCCGCCCAGTAGACGACGGCGGCACGTTCGATCAGCGAGGCCTGCATGCCCTTCATGTCCGACCACTTCATCTCCGACGGCGATCTGCCGGTCAGCAGGACGTCGTAGGCCAGCTTGCACACCCGCTCGATCGACGCCGCGCGGTAGACGGCTTCGGGCAGGGTGCGTCCGGTGGCGATGACCCCGTGGTTGGCCAGGATCGTCAGATTCGCCCCGCCGATGTGTGCGGCGAGATCGGCTGCGCGAGAGGGGTTGTCGACTTCCCCGTCGTAATCCTCGACGAGGCACAGATCGTCCAGGAACAACGCACCGGTTTGATGGACGAGTTCGGGCAGCCGGCCCAGAGCCGCCAGCACGCACACGTAGTACGGGTGGTTGTGGATGACGACCCGAGCGTCGTCGCGTACCCGGTGCAGTTCGGTGTGGATGTGGATGGCCGGGGTGACGTCCCAGCGGCCGCGGATCACCCGCGCGTCGGCGTCGACCGTGCAGATGTCGGAGGCGGTGAGTTCCTGCCACCACAACCCCCAGGGGTTGACCAGCATCTCGCTCTGCTCGTCGGGTTGCCAGGTGATGTGACCGGCCATGTTCTCGGCGAACCCGATGGACGCGAGGTGGCGGAAGGCTATCGCCAGCGCCTGTTCGTCGGACAGGTCGACGCCGATCGGCGGCACCACCGAGGGCGCCCACACTTCCAGTCCGCCCCGGCGTGCGTCAGGAGCATTCATCGGCGGCCTCCATCCTGCTTCGGATATCCTCGCGGAGCTGGCCTTTGGCGACCTTACCCCCGGACGAGCGCGGAAGCTCGCCGACTACCACGAGCCGCTCCGGCAGCAATTCCTTCGAGACTCCCAGCGCCAGTAGATGTTCGACGAGGTCGCTCAGTTCGAGGCGACGGCGGCCGACGAGTTCGACGTAGAGACAGACCTTTTCGCCGAACAGCGGATCGGGCATGGCAACCGCCGACGCCCCCGCGAGTGCCGGATGGGTCATGGCGGCGTCTTCGACCTGGGCGGCGCTGATGTTCTTGCCGCCCCGCAGAATGAAGTCCGAGGTTCGTCCGGTGACTGTCAGGTAGCCGTCGGCGTCGATCTCGCAGATGTCGCCCATCCGCATCCAACCGTCGCGGGTGAACAATTCGTCGTGGTCGGTACCGCCTTCCAATCCGCCTTCCAAACCGCCTTCCAACCCGCTGAGGTACCCGAGGCTGGTCGCCGGGCCCCGGCAAGCGGGCTGGCCGCGGCCCGTGTGGGTGACGTCGAGGTCACCGTCGAAAAGACGTACCGACATTTCCGGGATGATCCGGCCGCCGGTTCGCAGGCGTTGTTGCTGCGGGTCGTGCAGCGTGGTCCCGCTGAGCACTCCGGTCTCGTTGGAGCCATAGAACTGCAGGATTTGGGCGCCGCTGAGGTCTTCGAACTCCGCAGCGGGCCGGTACGGCAGCGCCTCGCCGCCGGTGAAGACCACCCGCAGCGAGCTCATGTCGTGCCCCCGGCGATCCGGGTCCGCCATCAGCATCGTCAATTGCGTACTGACACAACATAATACGGTGACACGGTATCGGGCTATCGCTTCGTACACCGCAGCGGTGGTGAACCGCTCCAGGATCACCGTGGTCGCACCCAGGTGAATCGGGGTGGTGTGGCTGGTCCATATTCCGAATCCGAACGGCATCGGGATCACCGGCAGGATTACGTCGTCGGGGGTCAGCAGCCCGTGGGCGACGGCCTTCCGATGAAAGTAATGCCAACGGTTCTGGGTGTGCACCACGCACTTGGGTAGTCCGGTGGTCCCGGAGGTCGAGTTGATCAGAAAGACGTCGTCGGGTCCCAACTGAGCGGCAGCCTCGACGGCACCGGGGCGCACGTCCGGGTCCAGACGCAGGTCGGGGCGCAGGATCAGCACCGGCAGTCCCACCATGGTGGCCGCATCAGTCGCTGCCGCCCCGCGCGGCGGATCGCTGATCAGCAACGTGGGCTGCGTGGCACGCAACAGATGTGCGCCTTCCCGCACGCCGGCGCGCGCGCCGATGCCGACCACGACGGCGCCGCAGCGTTCGACGGCGACGAACAACACGTGGATGGCCGCCGAATCACCGTGCCACACCGCGACCCGGTCGCCGGGCCGGACCCCGCAGGCGACCAGCCGTCCAGCCAAAGCGGTTGCCGCGGCGTCGAATTCGTGCCACGTCAGCGCCGCTGCCGCACGGTCCTGCCGCGAGTCGAGGTACGCCGTGCGCTCCGGCGAGTGCTGTGCGTGACCGCGCACCGCTTCGGACAGCGTCGTATCCGACCACCAGCCCGCCGCGCGGTAGCGGGCCGCGTCTGCAGCCGCGTACGCGGGCGATCGCGCCATCGTCAACGCGCTGGCGTGCATAGCCATGATGATAGGAAACGACGTCCGGGGCTGGTGGTCCCGGAGGCGCATCCAGGTTCAACTTTCTGACCGGTGAATTTATCGGGCTCCAAGGATTTATAGAGAATCCTTTAAGACCGTTGCCGAAGTCTGATGTGGCCCGCCACCAACCGGGAGCGGGCTGACCTCATACAGGAGTTCAGGCACCGTCATGGCCATTGTCGACTCGCCGGCACACCATCACGCCCATTTCCCCGGATCGCACCATGCGCCGCCCGGACCAGCATCGGGCCCAGTCGGCTACCGCGATCAGCCGGTTCGCCACCCGTGGGAGATCGGTCTGCTGGTCCTGGTCATCTTGACCAGCGTGGTTCTCTACCTGATCGCGATTGCCGTAGTGGTATCCGGCAAGACCAGTCTGCTGTGGCTTTCGGTGCTTGCCACGCCGCTGGCGCTGTTCCTGGGCCGAGGATTGAACTACGGCCGGCAACGCACCAACGGCGTCAAAATGTCGCCCACCCAGTTTCCGGAAGGCTACTGGCTGGTCGTCGAAGCGGCACAGCGGTTCGGTCTGACCGAAGTCCCGGACGCCTACGTCGTCTTGGGCAACGGACAGATCAACGCGTTCGCCAGCGGCCACGGCTTCCGCCGGTATGTGGTGGTGTACAGCGACCTGTTCGAGGTCGGCGGCCAGGCTCGCGACCCCGAGGCGCTGGCTTTCGTGATCGGTCACGAGGTCGGACACATCGCGGCTGGGCACGCCTCCTACTGGCGACAGCTCAGCCAGTTGGCCATGAAGGTTCCGTTCCTCGGTCAGGCGCTGTCCCGGTCGATGGAATACACCGCCGACAACTACGGCTACGCGTTCCGCCCGGAGGGCGCCCGCCGCGCCATCGGGGTGCTCAGCGCCGGTAAGTACCTGCTGCGCTGGGTGGACTTCGACGGGATGGCCGACCGGGCCAGCACGGAGACGGGGTTTTTCGTGTGGCTCTCCAACATGATGGCCTCCCACCCGGTCAACACCTGGCGGGCATCGGCCCTGCGCAATCGCTCCGCCGCCGGCTCGCTGTTCCTCCGCCCCAAGCAAGCCGCCCTTCAGCCGACCCACTGGACGGCACCGCAGCACGGCAATTGGGCGCGCTAGCCCGATAACACCAGACCGGGTCGGGTCCGGGCTGCCGAGCGGCGCCACGCGACGGCGTCGCTCGGTAGTCGTCGGGACGCACCGGTCAGCGGAGCGCACCAACGGGTAGACATATCAGCATGACTTCGGACAAGCATGACCTGGCCGTGCGCATGGCCAAGTTGGCGCAGACCATAGCCACGCCGCGCACCATCGAGCAGATTCTGAGCGACGTCACCGCGGCTGCTGTGGAGCTGATACCCGGCGCCGACACGGCCGGAGTGCTGCTGGTCCACCGCGGCGGCACCTTCGAATCGCTCGGCGATGTCACCGAGCTGCCCGAAAAACTCGACGAACTGCAACACCGCTTCCAAGAGGGCCCCTGCTATCAGGCCGCGCTACACGACACGATCGTGCGGACCGACGATTTCCGGACCGAAGAACGCTGGCCGCAGTACTCGCCGGCTGCCCTCGAACTCGGCGTGCTCAGTGGGTTGTCCTTCAAGCTCTACACCGCCGAACGCACCGCGGGCGCGCTGAACCTCTTCGGGTTCGAAGCCGGCGTCTGGGACGCCGAAGCGGAAACCATCGGCACCGTGCTCGCGGCGCATGCCGCCGCGGCGATCCTGGCCGGACGCCAGGACGAGAACATGCAGGCGGCGCTGTCCACCCGAGACCGCATCGGGCAGGCCAAAGGCATCATCATGGAGCGCTACAACGTCGACGAGGTACGTGCGTTCGAGATGCTGCGCGCCCTGTCCCAGGAGAGCAACTCCAAGCTCGTCGACATCGCGCAACGGGTCATCGACACCCGCGGTGGCGGCACCGCCGAGTGATCAGCCGCTCTTCAGCCGGATCTTCCAGCGCACGAAGCCCAGGTAGAAGATGCTCAGCACCACAAGCATCGCCATGTCGAAGATCCAGGCGCCCGCGGTGTGTTTCCAGTGCGAGTCCTTCGGCACCTGCGGCACTGGACACAACGTGGTCAGGTCGATGGTGGAGGCCGACGCCGCGAAGCCCCATCGCGCCGGGGTGACCCACGACATCTGGTCCAGGCCCATCCGGTTGGTCACCGGGATCATGCCGCCGGAGAACACCAGCTGCGACATGACTGCCACCACGAGCAGCGGCATGATCTGCTCGTTGGACTTGGCGACGGCCGACAACACCAATCCGAGCATGGCCGACGCGACCGTGGTTGCCGCGATGTCGACATAGAGCTCCAGCGCGGCACTGCCCAGCACCGAGGCGTCCACCTTGGGTCCGGGCTTGCCGAGGAGCGCGATGATGGTCACGATCGCCGACTGGACCAGCGCCATGACGGTGTACACGCAGACCTTGGCCAGCAGGTAGGCGGTGGTGGACAGGCCCACCGCCTGTTCTCGGAGGAAGATCGCCCGCTCGCCGATCAGGTCGCGGATGGTCAGCGCCGTGCCCATGAACACCGCACCGACATTGAGCAGCACCAAGATCTGAGCCGGCTCGGTGGGAGCGTCACTCGGATTGGGTGGGGCCATGTTCGGGGCATTGAAACCGACGTCACCGGGCACCGACATGGACAGCGCACCCATGATGAACGGCAATATCGCCAGGAAGATGAAATAGCCGCGGTCGGAGATGATCAGCCGCAGCTGACGTCGGGCGATCGTGGAGAACTGCCGGAGCAGGCTGGTATGCGCCGCCTCACCCAACTCGGCGGGTTGCTCGGTGGGCGGCACTGGCGGTGGCGGACCGGTGCGTTCCAGGTACCGGGCCTTGGCCCCGTCCGGGTCGTCGGCGACGGTGCTGAAGATGTCAGCCCAGTTGGTCGTGCCCATCGACGGGCCGATCTGGCTCGGCGGCCCGCAGAACGCGGTCTTGCCGCCCGGCGCCAGCAACAGCACCTGGTCGCAGACGTCGAGGTAGGTCAGCGAGTGGGTGACGACCAGGACCACACGCCCGGCGTCGGCCAGTTGCCGAAGCATCGTCATGACCTGCCGGTCCAAGGCCGGGTCCAGACCCGAGGTCGGCTCGTCGAGGATCAGCAGCGACGGACCGGTGAGCAATTCCAGCGCCACCGAGGCGCGTTTGCGCTGACCGCCGGACAGCTTGTCGACGCGGGTCTCGAGGTGCTTGGTCATCTCGAGTTCCTCGAGCACCCGGGCGACCACCTGTTCGCGGTCTTCCTTGGTGGTGTCCGGGGGCAGGCGCAGCTCGGCGGCGTACATCAGAGCCTGACGCACAGTCAGCTGACCGTGCACCACGTCGTCCTGCGGCACCATCCCGATCCTGCTGCGCAGCGAGGCGTATTCGGCGTGCACGTTGTGGCCCTCGAAGGCCACCGTGCCGCTGGTCGGGTGGGTGTAGCCGGCGACCAGCTTGGCGAAGGTCGACTTGCCCGCACCGGAAGGACCGATGACCGCGGTGAGCATCCCGGGGCGTGCGGTGATCGAAATGTTGTCCAGCAGCGTCTTGTTGCCCTCGATCGTCCACGTCACCCCGCGCACGTCCAGTCCGCCGGTACGGGTTTCGAGCAGGCTCTCTTCGCGACGGGACAGGACACCGTTCTCGAAGACGAGGTCGATGTTGCCGATCGTGACGACGTCGCCGTCGCGCAGCACGGCGGACTCGACCCGGGTGCCGTTGACGAAGGTGCCGTTGATGCTGCGGTTGTCGCGTATCTCGATGCCGTTGGGCGACGGGATCAGGGTCGCGTGGTGGCGGGAGGCCAGCACCTCGGGGATGACGATGTCGTTGTCGTCGGCGCGACCGATCTTGATGGCGTTCGGCGGCAGGTCGCCTCCGGCCTTGCCCGGCCGCAGGATCTTCATCATCGAAGTCCTGCCGCCCACGTCGGCCGTGCGGCCGATCACCGGCGGCGGCTGCGCTCCGGCGGCGGGACGGTAGATGTGCGGCGACGAACCCGGTCCGCCTTGCTGCGGGTGCATCGGTTGCGGGCCGGACGGGTAGCGCGGCTGCGGTCCCGACGGCGGCGCCGCGGGCATCCGTGCTGTCGACGGGGGCGCCGGCGGCTGTCCCCAATTCTGGCCGCTCTGTTGGGAAATCGGACCGCTGGGCCGCGCCGGTATCGCCATTGCCGTCGTCGGCGGCGGGCGCCCCACCGTTCCCTGGCTCCGGCGGCCCACCTCGAAGTCCAGTGCCGGGCCGTCCGGGTTGCCGATGTTGACGCGCTGCCCGTCCTGTATGTCGACAACCGGCACACGTCGGTTGTTGACGTACAGCCCGTTGAGGCTGCCGTTGTCGATGGCGACCCATCGGCCCTGGTCAAACCGCAACAACAGGTGCACGCGGGAGATGAGGGGGTGTGCGACGCGGACGTCCGCGCGCAAGTCACGCCCAATGACTACGTCGTGGCCTGCTGCGAAGGTGCGTTCGGCTCCGTCATACCGCACGGTCAACACAGGCGGGGCAGCTGTCTGGGTCATCGCAGACAACTGTATCGGCAGGTTGGTCGTTTGCAGAAGGAAGACGTCAAATATGTGTTACCGATGCTGCGGCGGCCGATCAGCGGCGCGGCGCGTTGCCTCGGCGGATCTCCTCCAGACACTGCAGCCGCGTCTGCCCGGTCTGCTGCACGCAGACCTGAACCGGGGTCTCTTGCTCACTGGGCAGCGGCGTCTCGTTGGGTCCCGGAGCCGAGGTGACGGTGGGACTCGCGACGGGCCCCTCGGTCAGCGACCAGATGCCCTTGTCCGGGTCCTGCACGCCCTGCAGCGGCGAGCAGAAAGCGTCGGCCTTGGCCCGTGTCTTTCCGACGCTGCCAAGCGGGTAACACTCCGCACCGATCGCGACCACCGGTATCGGTTCGACGTTTCCCGGGGTCGGTGTGCCGGCGGCTGCGGAGGTGGTAGCGGGCGCCGACGGTGCCGCGCTCGCCGTGGGTGTCGCGGTCCGCGAAGCGGTCGCGGCCCGCTCGTCTTCGTCGGCACGCAGGAACTCCCGCAGCCCGAAAACAATGGCGATCACCAGCAAGATCGCCAGAACCCCGGGGACCAGGACGGCGGGCCGCAGCAGCGATCGACTCGATGGCGGCGACGCGACCGCGGGCAGGGACAGGTTGGTCTCGTCGGCGTCACCGGTGTCGCCCAGGTGATGGCCGAGCGCACGCGCGAAGTCGACGCACCGCAGGTAGCGGTCTTTGGGATCTTTGGACAGCGCCTTGCTGAACACCGGATCGAGATCGGCCAGGGAGGGACGCCGTTCGCCGATCGGAGGGGGTGTCGCGGTGAGATGCTGACTGATCACCACCGCCGGGTTCGTGTGCTGGAACGGGGGCGACCCGGTGAGCAGCTGGTAGGCCGACGCCGCGAGTGCATACTGGTCCGCCCGGCCGTCCAGGTCGTTGCCCATCAGTTGTTCGGGGGCCGCGTAGGCGACCGTGCCGACCGTCATGTTCGTGGCGGTCAAGCCGGTCGATTCGCCCACCAGGCCGGCAATCCCGAAGTCGGCCAACAGGATTCGTCGAGCCGGTGAATCGGGCTGGGCAATGAGCATATTGGCGGGCTTGACGTCGCGGTGCATCATCTTGTGTTCGTGCGCGTAATCCAGCGCCTCGGCCACCGCGGTGATGATCTCGACGACCTCGGGTCCCGGCATCCCGTTCGGATAGCGTTCTTCCAGCAGAGCGCCCGCGTCGGTGCCGTCGACGTAGTCCATGTCGATCCACAGCTGCCCGTCGGTTTCGCCACGGTCGTGCACCGCCACGATGTGCGGGTGCCATAGGGCCGCGGCGGTCTCGGCCTCGCGATAAAAACGCTCGCGGTATTCGCTGTCCGCGGATACGTCGGCCTTGACGACCTTCAGCGCATCCTGGCGCGGCAGTCTCGGGTGCTGAGCCAGATAGACCTCACCCATTCCGCCGGATCCGAGCCGCCGGACAATGGTGTATCCGGCGAACGTGGAGCCTTCGTCGAGCGGCATGGCGGCATAGTAGCCTGCGGCCACGTTGCGCAAACCCAGTCTCGGCTGCGGCGCCGGCATCCGCGTTCTGGTGGGCCCGCGCCCGGAAGCGACCAGCCAACTGGCCGGGTTGAGCGGGGCACCGCGCGGACGAGAACGCAACAAAGGTTTGGTTGTGGGTTTGACCTGCACAGAAGTCGGGGAATCTGCACAGGGCAGCCCAGCCGCGAGCGCGAGGCTGGGCACGCAATACACCGACCTACACGCAGTGAACGTGTGGTACCCGCGTGTCGATTGCAGGATCTCTCATAATCATTGCTATGCAACATATTTCGGATCTTTGTTTTATCTGAGTGAACAACTGTGTACTGTTGGACCCATGGCGGAACGCGGCGCTCAGCCTCAGGTATCCCGTGGCCGTAGGTTGTTCCTGAAAGCTGTCCGGAACTTATTCAAGCCCCTACAGCCCGACGACTACATCGAGATGATCAACCCGTTATGGACAACGAAGGAGTTGCGCGGGAAAGTCGAGCGGGTCGAGTCCCAGGGCTCGGAAGCCTCGAGCGTTCTGATTCGCCCGGGTTACGAGTGGCCCGGCCATAAACCGGGCCAGTATGTGCGGCTGGGTCTCGTCATCGACGGGGTCTACCACTGGCGCGCGTACTCGCTGACATCTGATCCGGAACCCGTCGACGGTCTGATCAGCGTGACGCCCAAGAAGGTGGACAGCGGTGTGGTGTCGCCGTATCTGGTCGAGAAAATCCGGCCCGGGGAACTGGTGCGACTCGGCGAGATCGAAGGCGTGTTCACACTGCCCGAGCCCTTACCCGACAAGATGCTGTTCATCAGCGCCGGCAGTGGCATCACGCCGATCATGAGCATGCTGCGCAGCCTCGATCACCGCGATGAACTGGGCGACGTGGTGCACATTCACTCCGCTCGCACCCGCGAGCAAGTGATGTTCTTGTCCGTCCTCGAAGATCTCGACGGCCGTCACGAGAAAATGCGACTGGACATTCGCCTGACCGGAGATCGCGGCCGACTCGAACCCGAGGACCTGGATGAGGAGTGCCCGGACTGGCGCGAGCGTGAAGCGTTCTGCTCGGGACCGGAAGAGATGCTCGATGCGCTGATCGAGCATTGGGAGAAAAACGGCGATCCGGATCGCCTGCACTTCGAGCGATTCCAGCCGAAGATCGGCGGTGACGCCGGCGACGGCGAAGGCGGCGAAGTCAACTTCCTCAAGAGTGACAAGACGGTCGAATGCGACGGCGGCACATCCATTTTGGAAGCAGGCGAGAACGCCGGCCTGGAACTCGCGTTCGGATGTCGCATCGGGATCTGCCACACCTGCGTGGGCACCCTCAAATCGGGAAAGCTGCGTGATCTGCGCTCCGGTGACATCAGTGAACCCACCGAGCAGGAAGTTCGGATCTGCATCAATGCCGCCGAAGGCGACGTCGAACTAGAACTGTGATCGAAAGGAACCGCAGTGACTTCTACGGTGCAACGTACCGAAAGCCCGTTCGCCCATTTGGGTGAACAAGAGCGAGAGAAGCTGGGTAAAGAACTCGACGCGATTCACGACGACGTGTTCGCCGATCTCGGTGACCGCGACCGCCGGTACATCAAGTCGGTCATCACCGCCCAGCGCCAAATTGTGGTGGTGGGCCGGGTCCTGCTACTGGCCTCTCGATCTAGAACCGCGTGGGTCGTCGGCACGGCGTGCCTGGGGCTGGCGAAGATCTTGGAGAACATGGAGATCGGGCACAACGTGATGCACGGTCAATGGGATTGGATGAACGATCCCGATATTCATTCTTCGAAATGGGACTGGGACACCGCCTCAACTGCGGAGTCATGGCGGCACTCGCACAACTACATCCATCACACGTACACAAACATCCGGGGCAAGGACAAGGATCTCGGCTACGAGATCATGCGTATCGACCCCAACCAGCGTTGGCGTCCGTACTACCTGGGGCAACCGCTCTATAACTTGCTGCTCACCATCTTGTTCGAGTGGGGTGTCGCCGTACACGACATGGATATCGAGGCGATCCGGGCCAGGGAGAAGCCGTGGTCGGAGGTGCGCAAGGACCTGAAAGGCATCAGCGTCAAGGCGCGCTCGCAGATCATCAAGGACTACATCGGATGGCCGGTAATCAGTGCGGGCGCATACGCCTTGGTACAACTGGCCTTCGGTGGACAACTCGAACCGCCGGCGGCATCGCGACTCGGCCGGCGTCTTCGCAAGGTTTCGGGCACGGGACGGGTGGGCGCGGCAGCCACATTCTTCGACAAGGTGTTACCCGGGGTGGAGAGCACCTACCTGCGCACCTTGGCCGCCGACGTACTGGCCAATGTCATCCGTAATGTGTGGGCACACGCCATCATTTTCTGCGGCCATTTTCCCGACCAGACCTACACGTTCAGCGAAGAAGAAGTCGAGGACGAGACGCGCCCGGAGTGGTATTTGCGCCAGTTGGTCGGCGCGGCCAACATCGACGGCAGCCCGCTGTTCCACGTGATCAGCGGCAACCTCGGCTACCAGGTGGAGCATCACCTGTATCCGGATATGCCGGCCAGTCGGTACTCCGAGATCGCGCCGAAGATCAAGGACATCTGCGAGCGCTATGAGCTGCCCTACAACACCGGGCGGTTCTCCAAGCAGTGGTTCATGGTGCACCGCACCATCTTCCGACTGGCGTTCCCGGGCGGGAAGCCACGGCCGAAGCCCGGACCGTACCGCAGCGGGGAGCGGTCCACCCCTCGCCACGAATACAGTGAGGCAAATCGTTCCCGCGAGCGGGTCCCTGCCGAGCACCCGGACTCCGGCCCCGAGCACGAGTCGAGCGGCGTGGAGGTGCAACCGCCGCCGCGCGGCAAGGAGTGACTCGCTACCCCAGCGTGGTGTGCATCAGCATCACGTCGTATGCCGACCACAGCGAGAGGTTGAAGTACACGTCCTTGCCCGTCGACCAGGGATGCATCATCGGCGCGTAGACCCCGCCGGGCATCTGGAAGTTCGAAACCAGCAGATGCTCCGGGCTGTACGGTCCTTGTGGCGCCGGCGCGGTCCTTGCCACGACGTCGTTGGCGCCGTTGGTGTACATCACCAGGTACTGCTTGAGGTAGGTGTTGTACTGGGCCGACATCTCAGCGACCGGACCCGGGATCACCGGTGTGGCCGCCGACGGCTTGTTCGGCACCCAGGAATTCGAATCCCCGTTCCAGTACTCATATTTGGTGAGGTCGGGGATGAAGCGCGGCTGCACCCGCGACAAGTGCGCCGCCCCACCGCGACCATTCGGAGTTCCGAACGAGTACAGGTAACCGTCACCGCCCTTGACGTAGGCGCCCATCTGGAAGTTCTCGTTGCCCTCGACGTACGGCACCCGCGCGGCATCGGGTCCGTTTGCGCGGATGGTGCCCGGGTAGACAGCCCAGTTCTGGCCGTTGTCGGTGGACATCGCGATCCCGGAGTAGTTGGTCCACCACTCGCCGTCGCGACCCCAGTCCTTGATGGACATGAAGTTGATGTACTGCGTCTTTCCGACGGAGATGGCAGCGGTCGGGATGATTCCCGTCTCTTCCTTCGCGTATTTGATGCTGTTGATGACCTGTCGGGAAAAGCCCGGCTGTTGTGTCGGGGACCCGGCGTATCGGTTGGACGGGTCGCCGGCGGACACGTGCAGGCCGTGGGACAGATCCTGGTCGGTGCTGCGGAACAGCACGTTGTAGCGCCACTGGTCGCCCTTGACGGCGCAGTAGCCGAAGGTGTCGCCGAAGGCCATCAGCACCTGGCGGTTGGCGGGATCACCGTTGTCCCAGAGGATCCCGAGATCGGTACCGGAGATGCCGAAGCGCTCGAGGGTCTTGTTCGGGCCTTCCGGACCGGTCACCCACTCGACCAGCGCGGTGTTCGAGCCTCCGAGAGCAGCACCGGAATCCGGTGCGCCCTCGGGTACGGCCGGTGCCGGCGCCGGGTTGGGCGGGACGGCTGCCTCGGGGGCCAACTGTCCGGCGGGGGGCTGCTGGCCGGCCGCGGGAGGCGCCGGGGCCGGCGGCGCGGGGTTGGCGCCGGGGACCAGCGCTTGCTGTTGCAGCGGCGCGGAATACCGCTGACCCGGTTGTTGGACGCGCTGCAGCGGACCCACCCGCGGCAGCGGGGCGCGATCATTCGCACCGCGGGGCCGCTTGTTCATCGGGCCGAGCACCTTGCCGCCCGGGTTGGTCACCACCGCGTTGGCCGGCGGCGGGACATTGGCTTCGGGCGCGCTGCACGGCAGCGCATGCGCGTTGGGTGTCAGCCCCGGGACAAGGACGGTCGGGAGCAGCAGCCCGATCGTGGCCGTCGCTGCCAGCGATACCGAAACGTAGCGAGGAATCGCCGACATGTCGCACCTTTCCAGGGTCGGACGCCCGAATTGACGTCCGCAGTGGGTTGATGTGACGATAGTGACCGTTGTGACCGTTGTGACCGTTGAGCTGACAATAGGTACCCGTCCGTGACCGTGTCGCAATCCATTCGTCGGTCGTCATCCAGGGAGACGACGAGCTGTGCGGGAGCCCGAAACCGCCGTCGGCGCAGGCGAATTCACGCAGCACGCACCACCTTGACGGCGACGCCGCCGCGCCGGCGGTAATGCGTGCGGCATTGAGAGACATCTCATGCTTAGGTCGCCCTTGCAGCGGATATACAGGCGGGGGTCGCGGTCCGGATCGGACACCCACATCTAGGAGGCACGGTGGTCACGATTGGCAGTTCGCAGGGCACCGCCGGCGACAGGACCGGTCCGGAAGAGCGCCCCGAAGTCTGGCCCGGCAAGGCCTACCCGCTGGGCGCGACCTACGACGGATCCGGGACGAATTTCGCGGTGTTCAGCGAGGTCGCCGAACGGGTCGAGCTGTGCTTGTTCGACGACGAGGGCAACGAGACCAGGATTGCGCTGCCCGAGGTCGACGGATTCGTCTGGCACGCCTTTCTGCCCAGCGTCGAGCCGGGCCAACGGTACGGATTCCGGGTGCACGGCCCCTACGATCCCGGCAACGGTCAGCGCTGCAACCCCAACAAGCTGTTGGTCGACCCCTACTCCAAGGCGATCGACGGCAGCTTCCAGTGGGACCAGTCGCTGTTCAGCTACAACTTCGGCGATCCCGACAGCCGCAACGACGAGGACTCGGCCGCCAACATGCCCAAGTCGGTGGTGATCAACCCGTACTTCGACTGGGGGGTGGACCGGCCGCCCGGTCACGAATACGCCGACACCGTCATCTACGAGGCGCACGTCAAGGGCCTCACCCAGACCCACCCGGCGATCCCCGAGCGAATCCGCGGCACCTACTCGGCGATCGCGCACCCGGCGATCATCGAACACCTGACCAACCTGGGCGTCAATGCAATCGAGCTGATGCCGGTGCACCATTTCGCCAACGACTCGACGCTGATCGACAAGGGGCTGTCAAACTACTGGGGCTACAACACCATCGGATTCTTCGCCCCGGACTTCAAGTACACCGCCAGCAACAATCCGGGCGGGCAGGTGCAGGAATTCAAAGCCATGGTGCGCACCCTGCACGAAGCCAACATCGAGGTGATCCTCGACGTGGTGTACAACCACACCGCCGAAGGCAACCACATGGGGCCCACGCTGTCGATGCGCGGGATCGACAACGCCGCCTACTACCGGCTGGTCGAGGACGACAAGCGGTACTACATGGACTACACCGGCACCGGCAACAGCCTCAACGTCGGGCATCCGCACACCCTGCAGCTGATCATGGACTCGCTGCGCTACTGGGTGACCGAGATGCACGTCGACGGCTTCCGGTTCGATCTGGCCTCCACACTGGCCCGCGAGTTCTACGACGTCGATCGCCTTTCCACGTTTTTCGAACTGGTGCAACAGGATCCGGTCGTCAGCCAGGTCAAGCTGATCGCCGAACCGTGGGATGTCGGCCCCGGCGGCTACCAGGTGGGCAACTTCCCCCCGCAGTGGACGGAATGGAACGGCAAGTTCCGGGACAGCATCCGCGACTTCTGGCGCGGTGAGGACGCCATCCTCAGCGAGTTCGCGTCCCGGCTCAGCGGTTCGGCCGACCTCTACGAGCACACCGCGCGACGGCCGGTGGCCTCCATCAACTTCGTCACCGCGCACGACGGTTTCACGCTGCGAGACCTGGTGTCCTACAACGAGAAACACAACGAAGCCAACGGCGAAGACAACAACGACGGCGAGTCGCACAACCGGTCGTGGAACTGCGGCGCCGAAGGCCCTACCGACGATCCCGAGATCAACGCGCTGCGCGCCCGCCAACAACGCAACTTCTTGGCGACAACCATTCTGTCGCAGGGTGTTCCGATGATCTGTCACGGAGACGAACTCGGCCGCACCCAGAACGGCAACAACAACGGCTTCTGCCAGGACTCCGAACTGACCTGGATCGATTGGGAGAACGCCGACACCGAGCTCATCGAGTTCACCCGTGCGGTGACCACCCTACGGGCCGAGCATCCGGTGTTTCGCAGGCGGCGCTTCTTCACCGGCGCCCCGGTGCGCCACCGCGGTTCGGCGGGCATACCGGACATTTCGTGGTTCCGCCCCGACGGCTCGGAAATGAGCGACGAGGACTGGGACTCCGGCTTCGGCAAGTCGGTGGCGGTGTATCTGAACGGGCTGGGCATTCCGGGCACCGATACGCGCGGTCAGCGCATCACCGACGATTCCTTCGTGCTCTGCTTCAACGCCCATCACGAGCCGATCGAATTCGTCCTTCCCCCTGACGAATTCGGGCCGAACTGGATTCCCGTGCTCGATACCGCGACCGGCGACGGACAAGTCGAGCAGAACGATCCGCTGCCGCCGCAGGGCAAGATCACCGTCGAGGGTCGCGCCGTGGTCGTGTTGCGGCTCGAGCGCACCGATTAACCACGAGTTCACGCCGCCGATGCCGATGCCCGACCGACGTTCGGTGCCGATTCGACGGCGTCGTCGCCGGGTATCTGATTAAGCAACCGTCCGGAAACGAAGGATTGTCATGAGCGCGAAGTCGAAAACCTTGTACATGCCGCTGTCGATCGTCACCAGCGTGACCGGTGGGCTGCTGGCCGGCGCCGTTTTCAGCCAGGTATGGAAGCGATTCAGCAACGACGAACCCGCGCCGCCCGATCCCAAGGATCTCAGCAACTCCATGCGCTCCGCGCTGATCGGCGCCGGCCTGCAAGGACTGATCTTCGGCGTGGTCAAGGCTGCGGTGGACCGGGCCGGTGCCCGCGGCTATCAGGCCGTGACCAACGAGTCCCCCGTGCCCTGACGTCACCGGTCGCTGTACTAGAACGTGTTACAGTCTGCCCGACCGGGGCCTCCCGGGCAGCATGGGCAAGGAGACCCGATGGCTTCTCAGCGCCGACGAGATTCTCGAAAAGCACAGTCGCAGCAATGAACCGGTGATGAGCAAGACGCGTTCGCTGGCGCTGGTGACCGTCGCATACGTGGTCGCGGTCGGCGTCGCCGCCGTCTGGCTGGCATGGGGACCGACCACCGGACGCCTCTGGCTGGACACGTTCGTCGCCGACGTGCTGGCGACCCTGGTAGTGTTCGCGTTCAGCCGCGGGTATCGCAATTCCAGTTTCTACGACGCTTATTGGAGCGTCATTCCGCCGCTGCTGACCTTTTACTGGTGGAGCCAGTCCGGCGTGGACCAGCTGCGGTGTTGGCTGGTCGCGGTACTGGTCACGGTGTGGGCGGTGCGGTTGACCGCCAACTGGGGGTACGGGTTTCCCGGACTGCATCACGAGGACTGGCGCTACGGAATGTTCCGGGAGCGCGCCGGGCGCTGGGAGTTCGTTGTCGACCTGGTCGCGATCCACCTCATCCCGACGGTTCAGGTCTTCGCCGCGATGCTGCCCGTGTATGTCTGCGTGACCCGTCCCGGCAGTGACATGCGGTGGCTGACGGTGACGGCCTTCGTCGTCGGGCTGGCCGCGGTGACCCTCGAATTGGTCGCCGACGTTCAGTTGCACCGGTTCGTGGCGAACCGGCGCCCCGGCCAGGTGATGGACCAGGGACTGTGGAGCTGGTCGCGGCACCCGAATTACTTCGGGGAGTTCACCTTCTGGCTCTCCCTGGCATTGTTCGGAGTCGCCGTCGCACCGTCGGACGCGTGGTGGCAGATCCTGGGGGCGCTGGCGATGCTGGGGATGTTCCTCGGTGCCAGCATCCCGATGATGGAGACGCGCAGTCTCGAGCGCCGGCCCGAATATCGACACGTCATGGACCGGGTGCCCCGCTTCGTGCCGCGACCACCGCGGCACGTCCCGGCATGAGTCGCAAGCGCGTCGTCATCGCCGGCTTGGGCGACGTGGGTTTGTTGACCGCGATCCGGCTGGCTCCGCATGCCGACGTCGTCGGAATCTCGGCGAAACCCGGGCTGGTCAGCGGGCAGGAGCTCGGCGTGAGGCTGGCCCGTCCCGATGACTGGGCGCGTGACTACTGGATACCGTTCGACCGCTTCCGGGGACTGGACCGGGTGCGCACCGTCCAAGCGACGCTGACAGGGCTGGACTTGACAGGCCGCACCGTCGCGGCCCGACGCGCCGACGGCACGGTCGTCACCGAATGTTTTGACGCGCTGGTCATTTCGACCGGGGTCAGTAACGGGTTCTGGCGTCAGCCCACGCTGCAGTCGCCTGCGGATGTGGGTGTGCAGCTTTACGCCGCCCACGAGCGGCTGATGACCGCGAAGTCGGTGGCCGTCATCGGCGGCGGAGCGGCCGCGGTCAGCAGTGCCGTCAACCTGGCCACCACGTGGCCCGACAAGCAGATCGACCTGTACTTTCCCGGGGACCGCCCGCTGCGCGAGTACCACCCGCGTATCTGGAACCGCGTCCATGCCCGATTGACCGGACTCGAGGTGGGCCTGCATCCTGGGCACCGCGCCGTGATCACCGACAGTTTCACCGGCAACGAGATCACCAGTGACCCCGTTCGCTGGAGCACCGGACAGACCCCGGCCGTCGCCGACGCCGTGCTCTGGGCGATCGGCCGGGTGCGCCCCAACACCGAATGGTTGCCGCCCGAACTGCTCGACGAATGCGGATTCGTCCGGGTGACACCGGAACTGTGGGCTCCCGGGCATCGGGACGTGTTCGCCGTCGGCGACGTCGCCGCCACCGATCCGCTGCGCAGCTCGGCCCGAAACCGCGGAGATGCGTTGGTGGCCAGCAACATTCGTGCCGCGTTCGCCGGGCGCCCGTTGCGGCCTTTCCGTGCCCCCCATCGGCGGTGGGGTTCGTTGGTGGGTATCCAGCCCGATGGGTTAGAGGTCTTCTTCCCCACCGGTCATGCGTTCCGCTTTCCCGCTTGGGCGGTCGAGCGGGTGGTGATGCCGGGGATCGTCCGCTCGGGTTTGTACCGCGGTGTGCGCGAGAACCGTCCCTTCGGGTGAGAGGAGCAAGACGTGGAACTCTGGGAATTGGTTGCCCGCGAACAGATCAGAGATACCCTCGCGCGGTACAACTGGTCGGGTGACGCCGGGCGGGTGACAGCCCTGGCCGAAACGTTCTGCGCGGACGGTGTTCTCGAGGTTCGTGGCATGGAACCGCTGCGCGGCCGGTCCGGCATCGCGGCGTTTCTCGGCAACGTTGCGGGTGGCGTCGCCACCACCGGTTCGGACGTCAAACCCGTCGTCCGGCACATCCTGACCAACGTGTGGTTCACCGACCTGGCTCCGCAACGTGCCGAGGTCTCGTCGTACTTCACGGTCGCAACTCACGTCGGGCTCGACCACTTCGGTCGTTATCGCGACATTCTGGTACCGGACGGCCACACATGGCTGATCCAGCACCGAAAGGTATCGACCGACTGGGCAGCACCCGACTCGGTGATGGCGCGGCCTAGCTGATCGCCGGTACCCGTCGGCCGACGCTGAGCCGTGCGGCCGCCGCGGCCGTCAGGAAACCGCCGAGTGCCGTCCACCCGTCGACCCCGGCCAAGCCGTTCTTCGCCAGCAGCACCAGCGCAATGCCGGCTGCGCAGACCAGCGCCCCGGCCACCCCCGACCATCTGCCGGGTTCGACTGGCGCGTCCCACCATGGCAGCCGCCGATGTTCGAGCGGCGACAGCAGGCGAAAGGTCACAGCCATGACGGCGGCGAACACCAAGGCGCGCAACGCCAACAGCCCCCAGAACCCCGGTGCGTGCACGTCATAGGCATCCAGGCCGACGGCATGCAGGGCGAAGGTGGCCACCGCGATCGCCGGGATGTGCCACAGGTAAAGAGTCATCGCGCCGCCGTTGCCGACCATGACCGCGCGCCAGACCTTGGGTCGCTCGGCCCAACGGCGGACCGGACCCGCGACAGCGACGAACATGCACGACATCCAGGTGCAGTGCAGCGCCAGTAACAGCGTCGGCGGGGACACGTTCGAGATCCGCTCGGTACCGGTCACCACCAACGACACCTCGAATGTTCCGGTGACGGCCAGCACAACCTGCGCGGCGAGCGCCGACAGCGCCGCGACGATCGCTGCGCGCACACCGATCAACTGCCGCGCGTAGGCGACACCGATCGCTACCGGGATCAGCCACACGATCACGAAGTTCGCGACACCGGATTCGGCGGTGCCGACCGCGAACCGGATCCCGTCGACCGCGGCAGCGGCCACCAGCAGGCCGACCACCACCAGCGCGACCACGCGCCCGGAGCGCATCCGAGTCATCATCGGCACGAAGGCCAGCACCACCAGGTAGACGCCGAGGAACCAGAGCAGCGCCACGCACTCGCGACCGAGTCCCGCCGCGGATTCCGCTCCGAGGGTCGCCTGCACCACTACCAGGGCAGCGGCCCACGTCGCGAGGTACCAGAACACCGGCCGGCACAACCGCTGGGCGCGGGTGAACAACCACACGCCCCACTTCGTGCCCGAGTGCCAGCCGTAGGCGCCGGCCGCACCGCCGGCCAGGAAGAACAGCGGCATCACCTGGACCACCCAGGTGACCGGGGCTATTGTCGGCAGCGCGCCGAGCAGATTCCCGATCTGTACCCCGTCGGAGTCGATGGTGGCCAGCAACAGCGCGCAATGCCCGAACATGACGACGACCAGAGCGGTCAGGCGCGCGACGTCGACCGCGCGGTCGCGTCCGCGCACCGCCGCCTCGGAAACCGCAGCCGGAAGGGGCAGGAATGTGGCGAAGGGCATTCGACCAGGATGCCCGGTTCGCGGCGGACTGCGAATGAGTAGTCCTACGCGTTCGGCGAGACCCGGGTTGACCTGCGAGGACGCCGTCTCGGAGCTTACGTCGTGCCGCTACGGCGGGGATAACCGCGGCGCACGGTTCGGTCCAGGATGCCCAGCGTCGCCCGCAGCGCGCCTTCGGAGATGACGGGGAAGATCCCCGCGTCGCGCCACTTCTGGTCGATGTCAGACCAGTCGTAGAACGAGGTGACCACGGTGCCGTCGGAGCCGGCCGGTTCCAGCCGGTACCCGTAGACGTGGCCGATCTGGGGCCGGATCTGACCCAGGATCGTCCACGCGATCAGCCGGTCCGGTTCGAATTCGCTGATCTCGACCGTGACGTCGTAATTGCCGAGTTGCGGAAAATCATTCAGCGACTCGCGATCCATATGGACCACGAAACTGTCGCCGACCGCTTGGACCGGTCCGCCATCGGCGTCCTGCAGCATGCCCGACGAGTCGATCGCCACGTGGCCCTGGGGATCGCACAGCACCGCGAAGATGTCCGCCGCCGGAGCCGCGATGGTGCGCTGGATTTCGATTCGGTCAGTCATTGGTCCTCGCAGTCAGGAGTTACGGGTCGAGACATCAGCCGGTCAGCTTCGTCAGCCAGTTCGGGTTCTGCAGGTCCACGCCCCCGCTGCCGTCCCAGACGAACGGGGTGCCGCTGGCATGGAAGCCGGCCAGGCTGGTGCTGGCGTTCGCGGCCTTGACCTGGGCGGTGCCAGGTCGCTGCGTGACCGGATGCAGTTTGTGGTGGTGGTGTTCGCTCCGACGGTTTGGGCCAGGTTCGCCAGTTCGATGTCGGTGCGGTCGGACAACGCGCCTTCCTGCGGCTGGAAGTCGCTGCCGAAAATGGCGTCGTAGAAACCGGTGTAGACCTTCGGATCATTCTGCGCTGCAACGCAATACGAGGCGGCGATGGCGCGCGTCGAGTAGTTCTTGGTATGCGACTGTTCGTCGAGGAAGTTGAGCAGGTGGTAGCGCACGGCGAGCTTCTTGCCGGCGACGGCGTTGTCGATGTCACCTGCGTAGGACCTGATGAAGGCCCCACACGGTGGGCAGATGGGTTCGTTGAAGATGTCGATCGTCGCGACCGCCGTCGAACTGCCGATGAAGACGCCGTCGTTGAGGACTTTGAGCTGGACCGCATCAGGCTCGACGGTGGGCGTGGCCGACGACTGGTAGGTCGGCTGCGGCGCTGATCGATTGGTGCCGGAGAAGCCGATGATCAGACCACCCGCGATGGCCACGACGACGGCGACCGCCAGCCCCGCCCATAGCCAGGGTTTGCGCAGCAATCCTGTTGGCCTGGAAGGAGGTTGACCCCACGCCGGCACGCCGGCGGTACCCGGCGGCCAGCCCTGGGTACCGCCCCACTGCGCCGGCACGGGCGCTATCGGACCTGACCCGGGCCCGGGCGGCGGTGTCCACCCCGGGCCCGGTGTCATCGACGGGTGTGGCTGCGGGGTGAAGCCGGGGGGCGGCGGCCCGCCGTACGCGGGCGGCAGCGAGGCCACCTGGCTGCGCTCCAAGATGTCGCTGGCGCGGTCCTGGTCAGGCGTGGCGAGCGCCGCATAGGCGGCCGCCGACAAATCGCCGCAGGTGGGATAGCGGTCGGCGGGGTCCTTGGCCATTCCGCGGGCGATCACCTGGTCGAAGGCGCTCGGCACGCCGGGCCGGGCGACGCTGGGCCGCGGAATCGGCTGGTTGATGTGTGCGCCCATCACGCTGAGCTGGTCGCCGCGGTAGGGCGGGGAGCCGACCAGGCACTCGTGCAACACGCACGCCAATGCGTAGATGTCGGCCCGGTAGGTCACTTCGGCCTCGCTGAATCGCTCCGGAGCCATGTAGTAGAGAGTGCCCACGGTGCTGCCCAGCTGCGTCAACCGCTCGTCGGAGGTCGCGCTGGCGATCCCGAAATCGACGAGGTACGCGAAGTCGTCCTTGCTGATCAGGATGTTCTCCGGCTTGACGTCGCGGTGCGTCACCCCGGCCGCATGCGCGGCGTCGAGCGCCGATCCGATCTGGCGCACCACGGCCACCGCACGCGGTGGGGTGAGTGGTCCGTAACGCTTGAGAATGGCGGCGAGATCCTTGCCGTCGATCAGGCGCATGTCGACGTAGAGTTGCCCGTCGATTTCGCCGTAGTCGTGGATCGGCACCACGTGGGGTTCCTGCAGCCGTCCCGCGGTGCGGGCTTCGCGCTGCATGCGCTGACGGAACACCGGGTCCATCGACAGCGACTGCGACATCAGCTTCAGCGCGACGATCCGTTCTTTGACGGTGTCCTCGGCTTCGTAGACGTCGCCCATGCCGCCGCGACCCACCAGGCGTCGCAGTAGATACGGCCCGAACCGCGTTCCCTCCCGGGAACCCTCGGTACTGTCATCCATCGCCGACTCCTCACCCGCCTTCCGGGCAGCTGATCAACAGCGCCTTGGCCGATTGCCACTGTGGGGAAACGAACACACGGCGACAAGCCAGGCATAAGGCTAATGGTTTGGGTGATTGTAGGGTGCGGTTCGCAGTCGCATCCGGAAGCGCATCTTCGCGGGGCCACCCTATCGCGGTGAGGTCACCGGATCAGAGCGAACGATCAGCATGCGAACAGTGGGTCTGCCCGGCGGTCGGGTCGGGGTTGTGCAATACTCGCGTGCAATAAGGTAAGGATAGCCATACTTAAGGAGATCGGGACGCCTGCGTTGCTTCCTGGACGGACACCGATGACGCACGATATATCTGCTATCAGCCAACCCAATTCGGACCGGCCGCAATGATCGCTCCTGTCTGGATAGCCGCGCCACCCGAAGTGCACTCGGCCCTGCTGAGCAGCGGCCCGGGACCCGGATCTTTGTTGGCCGCCGCCGCGGCGTTGAACAGTCTCAGTGCCGAATACGCGGCGGTTGCGGCGGAGTTGTCCGCCCTGCTGGGCGGGGTGCAGGGAGGTTCCTGGGAAGGACCGACCGCCGCGCGGTACGCCGCCGCACATGTGCCGTATCTGACTTGGTTGACCCAGATGAGCGCCAAAACCGCCAGCGCTGCCGCGCAACACGAGGTGGCCGCCGGGGCCTATTCGGCTGCGCTGGCGGCGATGCCGACGCTGGCCGAACTGGCCGCCAACCACGTGGTGCACGGCGTCCTGGTGGCGACGAATTTCTTCGGGATCAACACGATCCCGATCGCGCTGAACGAGGCGGACTATGTCCGGATGTGGATTCAGGCCGCCACCACAATGACTGTGTACGAAGCGATTTCGTCATCCGCGCTGGCGGCGGTGACACCCACCGAGCAGTCGCCACACATTCTGTCCGCCGAGGCGGCACCCGCGGAACCCGCGACCACAGCGCCCGCCGACCCCATCGAAGAATTGTTGTCCGGGTCCGAACACTTCACCAGCATGTACCGGGCGCTCAAAGGTCTGATCTCCGACCCGCTCGGCACCGTGGTGCAGTTGATCACCGACTTCGCCGCCAACCCCGCCGAAGCGGCGGTGACCTGGCTGCCGCTGTTCTACGTCTTTGCCTACGCGGCGGTTTTCGGGGTGATGGGGACACCGATGTACGCCGCCGCCGCGGGTCCGTTCGGCGTGATTCCGCTCGCGCTGGCGCTCTCGACCATCTCCGTGGTCGCCGAGGTTCCCGCCGAGCTGATCGCCGAGGTTCCCGCTGTCGCCGCCGACCAGCGGGTGATGCCGGTAGTCAGCGTCACGCCGACGGTGACCACCGCCGGTGCGGTGCCGGCGCCAAGCAGCCTCCCGGCACAGGCTCCCGCGACGGCTACTGCGACCGCTCCCCCAGCTTCGGGCTTCCAAGGTTTCGCCTATCTGGTGGGCGGACCCGGCGCCGGCCCCACCCTCGGTCCGGCACTGCATAACAAGGTGACCGCGAGTGCACCGGCATCGGGGATCTCCGCGGCAAGCGCCGCATCGGCGGCCGCTGCTGCGCAGGCGAAGGCCCGTCGTCGTCGTCGTGGCGACGTCAAGAACCGCGGCTACCGCGACGAGTACCTCACCCTCGACAACACTGCGGACTGGACGCCGGAGGAACCTCCGGCCGACGAGTTGACGGTGTCCACCAGCGGTGCCGGACCACTTGGATTCACCGGCACCGCAACGAAATCCAGAGTCCGCGACGCGGCCGGATTGACCACCCTGGCCGCCGACTCCTTCAACAGCGCACCGACCGTACCGATGATGCCGAGCACCTGGGCCACCGAGTTGCCCGACGGGCAACCGCACGCCGACTGAGCCGCCTGGCCGCGCCTGCGTCGCCGGCCGGGGTCGCCGGGCGGGGGATCGCGAATCACCAGGTCCGCTGTTGCGGGCGACCCCCACACCCGACGACGGTCACAGGATGTAGAGCATCTCCTGATAGGTCGGCAACGGCCACAGGTCGTCGGCCACAACGCCTTCCAAGGCGTCCGCCGCGGACCGTACCGCCTCCATCGCCGGCAGCAACTCCTGCTGGGCGTGCGTTGCCTCTTCTAGCGCCGATGTCGCCGCGTGGTCCGACAACGCCGACTTCAGCGTCGCCAACGCGGTGGTGAGATCGGCAAGGGGCGTCGAAACCGCTTCCAGCGCAGCGGTACTCGGTTCCAGACCGGCGGCTTTCAGCGTCGCGACATTCTGCGCGAGCTCGGTCTGGTAACGCACCGCTGCCGGCAGAATGACCGTCGTCCCCATCTCCAGCGCCAACTTCGCCTCGACCGCAATGGTCAGTGCGTACTGCTCCAGCCGGACCTCGTAGCGACTGCGCAGCTCACGTTCGTTGAAAACGCCGTATTTCTCGAAGACTTCGATTGCTTCCGGTTTGATCAATTCCGGGATGGCGTCCAAGGTGGTCTTGAGGTTGGGGAGTCCGCGCTCGGCCGCCTCGATCTGCCAGTTCTCCGAGTACCCGTCGCCGTTGAACACCACGGCACCGTGTTCGGTGATGACGTCGGTCAGCAACGTCTGCACCGCGGCGTCGAAGTCCACCCCGTCGGCGACGGCCTGCTCCAGGATGGTGGCCAGGTAGTCGAACGAGTCGGCCATGATCGTGTTCAGGATGATCATCGGCACCGCGACGGTCTGCCCGGAGCCGGGTGCCCGGAACTCGAATCGGTTGCCGGTGAAAGCGAATGGGCTGGTACGGTTGCGGTCGCCGGCGTCGGTGGGCAGGTGCGGCAGGGTGTCCACACCGATGATCATGGTGCCCTTGCCTTTTGACGACGTCGCAGCGCCCTTGGCGATCTGCTCGAAAACGTCGGCGAGTTGCTCGCCGAGGAAGATCGAAATGATCGCCGGTGGTGCCTCATTGGCGCCCAGCCGGTGGTCGTTGGTCGCCGAGGCGACCGAAAGTCGTAGCAGCCCGGCGAATTTGTGCACGGCCCGGATCACCGCCGCGCAGAACACCAGGAACTGGGCGTTCTCATGCGGTGTATCGCCGGGGACCAGTAGCGAGCCCAATTCGGAGTTGCCCACCGAGAAGTTGACGTGCTTGCCGGATCCGTTGACGCCGGCAAAAGGCTTCTCGTGGAACAGACATTCCATGCCGTGCTTTTTGGCGATGGTCTTGAAGATCGTCATCAGCAGTTGCTGGTGGTCGGAGGCGATGTTGGCCCGCTCGAACATCGGCGCCACCTCGAACTGTCCGGGCGCAACCTCGTTGTGGCGGGTCTTGGCCGGAATGCCGAGTTTGAACAACTCCCGCTCGGTGTCCATCATGAAGCCCAGCACACGTTCGGGCACCGCCCCGAAGTAGTGGTCGTCGAACTCCTGGCCCTTGGGCGGCTTGGCACCGAAAACCGTCCGTCCGGCATTGATCAGGTCCGGACGGGCCAGGAAGAAGTGCCGATCGATCAGGAAGTACTCCTGCTCCGGGCCACAGAACGAGACCACCTTGTTCAGGTCGGTGTGACCGAACAGCGCCAGGATCCGTTCAGCGTGCACGCCCATGGCCTGCTGACTGCGCAGCAACGGTGTCTTGTAGTCCAGCGCTTCGCCGGTCATCGACACGAAAACGGTTGGGATGCAGAGTGTATTGCCGTTCGGGTTCTCCAGGATGTAGGCCGGACTGGTGACGTCCCAGCCGGTGTAACCGCGCGCCTCGAACGTACTGCGCAGTCCGCCCGACGGGAAGCTGGACGCGTCCGGCTCGCCCTGGATGAGAGTCTTGCCGGCGAATTCGGCCAGCGTCTGTCCGTCGGAGACGGGTTCCAGGAAGCTGTCGTGCTTTTCGGCGGTGAACCCCGTCATCGGGTAGAACACGTGCGCGTAGTGGGTGGCGCCGTGTTCCAGTGCCCAGTCCTTCATTGCTACCGCGACGGTGTCGGCGACGGCCGGGTCGAGTTTGGCGCCCTTCTCGATGGTCGCCATGATGGACTTGTACACCGACTTGGGCAGCCGTGCCTGCATCTCTGCCTTGGTGAAGACGTTCGAGCCGAAGATTTCACCCGGGGTCTCGCCGGCCACGAAACTGACTGCCGGAGGGATGTATGCCTCGACGTTGTTGATCGCCTGCAGGCGGACCGCGTTTCCGCTCATTGAGTTCCTATCGATGCTCGATCGGGCCCGTGGCTCAAGGCACCAGGGGCGCTAGACCGCCCCACCGTAGGAGGATTCGATGGCGATCCTGTTACACCCACGTCAACGCTGCGAGGCGTTGATTGCGTCCGTAGCGTTGGCGACGTGACGAGCGGTGACCTGCCCGGCCGCGGCGCGGGTGATGCGTTGCGGCGCAGCCTGGGTGTCGGCGATGCGGTGGTGATCGGACTGGGTTCGATGCTCGGCGCGGGAATCTTTGCCGCACTGCCGCCCGCGGCGCACGCCGCCGGCGCGGGGCTGATGGTCGGGCTGGCGGTGGCCGCGGTGGTGGCCTATTGCAACGCGACATCGTCGTCCCGCCTGGCGGCCCTGTACCCCGCTTCGGGTGGCACCTACGTCTACGGTGGCCGGCGCCTGGGCGAGTTCTGGGGATACCTTGCCGGATGGGGTTTCGTGGCCGGCAAGACCGCATCGTGTGCGGCGATGGCGTTGACCGTCGGATGGTATGTGTGGCCAGAGCACGCCCATGCGGTCGCGGTCTGTGCTGTGGCCGGTTTGGTCGTGGTCGACTGTCTAGGTGCGCAGAAATCGATGTGGCTGACCCGGGGCATCGTCGGCGCGGTGCTGCTGGTGCTCGCTGGGGTGGTGCTGTCGGTGCTGCTCAGCGGGACCGGCGAGGTCGCGAATCTTGCTGTAGCTGAGAGTTTTTCATCCGGCGGGGTGCTGCAGTCGGCGGGTCTGCTGTTCTTCGCATTCGCCGGCTACGCCCGTATCGCGACGTTGGGTGAGGAGGTGCGCAACCCGGCTCGCGCCATCCCGCGAGCGATTGCGATCGCATTGGCGATCACCTTGGCGGTCTATGCCGCCGTAGCTGTCGCCGTGTTGACGGCGCTGGGGCCGAAACGGCTGGCTGCGGCATCGGCTCCGTTGGCGGAGGCGGTGCGGGTGACCGGCGCCTCGTGGTGGGTGCCTGTGGTCGGAGTCGGCGCGGCGCTGGCCGCCCTCGGTTCATTGCTGACGCTGCTGATGGGTGTCTCGCGCACGACATTGGCGATGGCTCGCGATCGACATCTGCCGCATCAGCTTGCCGTCGTGCACCCGCGATTCGGAGTGCCGGCGCGCGCGATGGTCACTGTCGGCGTGGTCGCTGCGATCCTCGCGGCCACCCTCGATCTGCGCGGCGCCATTGGATTTTCGTCGTTTGCGGTCCTGGTCTACTACGCGATCACCAACGCGTCAGCACTCACGCTGCGGGTGGACGAAGGGCGTCCGCCGCGGGTCATACCGGTGGTGGGATTCATCGGTTGCGGAGTGCTCGCGTTCGCCTTGCCGGCTGCCTCGGCGGTCACCGGCATCGCGGTACTTGCGCTGGGCGTCATTGTGTTCTGGGTGCGCCGTGCCTCGACACGGAAGACCGGAGACACGACGAGCCCATGACGTCGCAACCTGCCGGTTGACCGACACCTTTCGTCCCGTCGGAAAAGGACTTTCGCCAGGTGTGCGGGAGCGGTGTCGTCCCATAGCCTGACGCCATGACGCATCGAATCCACGACGACAGCGGTGGCGCCATCCTTTCGGCGAAAGAATGCTGGGATCTGCTGGCGGGTGCGACGCTGGGGCGACTGGTCACGGCCGCGGACGGCCGGCCCGAGATCTTCCCGGTCAACTACGCCGTCCAACGCAAGACCATCCTGTTTCGCACCGCCGGCGGCACCAAGCTGGTGAGCACCGCCATCAACAACCACGTGGTCTTCGAGGTCGACGACCACAATGTTGCAGAGGGTTGGAGTGTGATCGTCCGGGGCACCGCGCGTTCGGTCCGCAGCGACGAGGAATTTGCCGAGGCTGAACGTGCTCAGGTGCTGCCGTGGACGGGGTCTGTCAAATCGCACTATGTGCGAGTGATTCCGGAGATCGTCACCGGCCGCCGGTTCCAGTTCAGTCCGGCCGCACAGCAGCAGATTCTCGCCAACGGGTAGGCCGAGTGCGGTGTCTCGGGCAATGGCGTCGGCGTCGGGTTGCTGGGGAGGCTGAGTGCACGAGAGTCCGCAAAATGCCGGAAAACCCGTGCCATGCCGTACATTTGCGGACCCTCGCGGGTCGCGGCAGCGACCCTAATCGCCGGTGCGGGTGAACTTCACGTCGACATCGGTGCTGGGGCACGCGGTGCCCGTCACCTCCATCCTTCCGTGACCGGTCAGCAGCGTGACCGGATCCTGTATGGGTTGCGGCATCGCGAACGGCACCGTGACTTTCACGTGCGCCGTGCCACCCTTCCAGCACTTGGCATCGAATTCACGCTCGTAGCCCCAGGTTCCGTCGGTGTACAGCAGCACCAGAACCGTCGCCGGCGCGGTGTGCAACAGGCTGACACAGCGCTCACCGGTGCGCAGGCAGTCCGTGCGGGCGACGTAGTCCTTCTGCTCGGTGAAACCGTTTGGCTGCGTTGATGTCTGGTGGTATCGGCCGCGCAGATTGGCCGCGGGTGAGACCACCCGGGGCGGTAGCGTGGCCGGATCGGGCACTGTGTCGAGTCCGACGTCTCCGGTGCGGGTGAACGTGACGGTGCGTTTGTTGGAGCAGCCTTTGCTCATGCTCTCGACAGCCTCCCCGGCGAAGGTTCCGTCTGCAAGTGGTTGCAGCGTGAACATGTCCCAGACCTCGCCCTCGACGTCCCCGCAAGTGCTCGAGCCGACACTCACCGCGACCCAACTGCCGCCGACCTCGTCGAGCACCATCGTCGGCACCTGCATGGTCCTGCCGTCCAGACGGGACGCCGTCGCGACGCACCCGTCAACCCGGCACACCGAACGCACCGCCCACAGTTCGGTGGTCGGGGTGACGTGCTTTTCCGCGGGTTGGCCGTCGATGCCGGTCACCACGCCGAAGGCGACCTGGTAGACGCCGGTGAACGGACCGGTGTTGGGCGGCGACGTGCTGGTCGGCGCGGCAGCCTTGGACGGGGCTGTGGCACCTGACCCGTCGCCGGAGGTGAGTTGCACGGTGGTGAAAACGCCGCCGATCAGCAACAGCGCGATGCCCACCAGTGCGCCGACCAGCACAGCGCCCCGCCTGCGCCGGGGTGTCGCGGCGACCGGCGCCGCGCGGGTCAGTCCCGGTGACGTCACGGCGTATGCGCTCTGCGGGTATCGGGCATGAGTGACGGACGGCACCTCGCTCGCGTAGGCGCGCCCCGGGCCCAACTGCCAGGCCAACTGCTCGGCGAACTCGGTGCAGCTGCCGAACCGTCGGGACGGATCCTTGGCCATCGCGACAGCGAACACCCAATCCAGGCCCGCCAGGTCCGGCCGCAGCACTCCGATCGAGGGCGGCGGGGCGTTGACGTGGTGAGTGATCACCACGGCGGGATTGGAGTCGGCGTAGGGCGGTGTCCCGGTCAGCAGATGGAACGCCGTGCAGGCCAACGCATATTGGTCGGCGCGCCCGTCGATCGGCTCGCCCCTCAACTGCTCGGGAGCAGAGTAGTTCACCGTGCCCACGGTCATGTTGGTTGCGGTCAGCCCGCTGGCGTCGTCGATGCGCCGCGCGATGCCGAAATCGGCCAGGTAAATGCGCCGCGGCTGACCGTCGCTCTCTGCCAGCAAGATGTTGGCCGGTTTGACGTCGCGGTGCAGCAGACCCGCGTGATGCGCGTAGTCCAGAGCCGAGCCGACCGCGGCGACGATCTCCAGGACATCGTGCAACGGCATCCCGCCCGCAAACTCCTCGCGCAGCAGCTGCGCCGCGTCGGTACCGGCCACGTAATCCATCGACAGCCAAAACCGGCCCTCGTACTCGCCACGGTCGTGGATCCGCACAATGTGCGGATGTGACAGGCCGGCCGCCACCTCGGCCTCCCGTTCGAACCGCGCCCGGTAGACCGGGTCGTCGCTCAAGTGCACCGGCAGCACCTTCAGCGCGTTCTCACGCGGCAACCGCGGATGTGTCGCCAGGTACACGACGCCCATCCCGCCCTCCCCCAGCACCCGGTTGATCCTGAATCCGGCGAACTCGTGACCGGTTGTCCACTCGAGCGGAGGGGTGGTGTCCACGGTGTGCCTCTTTCGGCCGGCGACGTCTTCCCCGGGCGGGGGGTCAGCCGAATCGGCCGACAGCACATACGTTGCCGTTCAAGGCTTGCCGCATCGTGTCAGATTTCTTGCGAAATTCTTGCTCCCTCGGACAAGCCGAACCGATCGTGCAGGCGCACCAACGACTTCGGTGCCCACCAGTTGAGTCGGCCGAGCACATGCATGAATGCCGGCACCAACAGCATCCGGACCAGCGTGGCGTCTGCAAGCACCGCCACGGTCAGCCCGAAACCGAACAGCCGCATCACCGAAACCTGGGCAGCCATCAGAGCCGCGAACGAAATCGTCATGATCAGGGCGGCCGCGGTGATGACCCGGCCGGTGTGCGCAACACCCAGCGCGACACTTTCGTCATTGGCATCCGGTCCGCGGTCGGAAGCCAACCAGTATTCCCGTATCCGGGATATCAGGAAAACCTCGTAGTCCATGGAAAGCCCGAATGCTATGCAGAACAACAACACTGGCAGCTGCACGCCCAGAGTGCCGGTGGCGGCGGTGCCCAGCCCGCCCAGGTGTCCCTCCTGGAACACCCACACCAGCGCACCGAACGCCGCGGTCAACGACAGGGTGTTCATCAGCACCGCTTTGAACGGCAACACCACACTGCCCGTCAGCAGGAACAGCAGGATCAGGGTGATGGCGACGATGATGGTGAGCACCCACGGTAGGCGCGACGCGATCGCGTGCACGCTGTCGCGGTTGCTGGCCGCTACGCCGGTCAACAGCGCTGCTCTGCCCTTCGGCGGCGTCACGGCGTGCAGGCGGTCCAGCTGTGCGGTCGAGGCTGCCGTGTACAGCGGGGTGGTGGTGCCCACGGTCAGAAACGCGCTGCCGTCGCGAAGTCCGTAGGGCGCCGACGGCGGACCGAACCGCGCGCCGCCGACGAAGGTGCCGCTGAGCCAGGACACCCATGACACGTCGGGCACCCGGGACAGCGCGGCGGCGTACCCGTCCAGCTCGGCGGGACTCAAGCCGGTCGCGTCCGGAAGCACCACGGTGACGTTGGGAACACCACCGTCCCTGAAGTCTCTGCGCAGCTGCTCGCCGACCTGACGTGCGGAAGCCGAGGGGGGCAGAATGCGGTCGTCGGCGAAGCCCCAGCGCGCATTGTGAAACGGCGCACCGAGCAGCAGCAATATCACCGTGATGGTGATGCCGACCGGAATAGCATGGCGGATAACGACTTTCGTCCACCGGTACCAGGACCAGGAGTCGAAGAACCCCGGCGGACCAGTTGTCCCCCACAGGATACGGCGCATGCGCGGACGCATTCGCGACGAGTCGAGTCGCCGGTGCAGCAGCACGATGGCCGCGGGTGTGACGACGATCGCCGCGGCGGCGGCGAACGCGACCACCGCAACCCCGGCATACCCGAAAGACTTCAGGAAGTACTGCGGAAACAGCACCATGGTGGCCATCGACAGCGCGACCGTCAGCGCCGAGAACAGCACGGTGCGACCCGCGGTGACCATTGTCCGGGTCAGCGCCGCGTCACGGGATCGCCCTTCTGCCAGTTCGTCTCGGTATCGACTCAGAATCAGCAGGGTGTAGTCGACGGCCAAGGCCAGCCCCATCGCAACCGACAGGTTCAGCGCGAAGATCGACACATTGGTGAACAGCGCGATACAGCGCAGCGCCGCCATGGAACCGATGATCGCGAAGATGCCCACGCCCGCTGGTATCGCGGCCGCGACCAGACCGCCGAACACCCAGACCAGCACCAAGAAACTCAGCGGCAGCGCCACCGATTCCATCGCCAACAGGTCGTGCTGGGTCTGCTCGTTCACCTGCCAGTAGACGGTGGCGTCACCTCCGGCGCGCACCACGACGCCGTCGCGGCCGTTGACGATCTTGTCGATTTCGTCCGCCAACTGCCGTGCGGTTTTCTGGGCATTCGTGTCGCCGCCGGTGAGTGCGGCCATGATCAGACCCGTCCGGCCGTCCTTGCTGATCAACAACGACGCGGCCTCGGGCGGCGCGGTCCACACCGAGCGCACCTCTCGAACACCCGGCCAATTCTTCAGCCGCCCAACGAGATCGGATCCCACCGCCCGGCCGCGCGGTCCTAGTGCGCCGTCGTCGGAGGTCAGCGTGAACACGATGGCCATATCGCCCTGGTCGAATTTGCCGGTCAGCAACGCGGTCGCGCGCGCGGATTCAGCGGCCGAATCCAGTCCTTCACCGGACGAAAGTGTCCTGGTCACCGGGAGTCCGAAGATCGCGGCGGCGATCATGACCAGCACGGCCGCGACGATCACCCGGCGCGGCGCGGTGATAGCGAGTCGAGCGATTCGGTGCAGCAAGACTTTTCCTTCCGAGTTGCCGATGCGCCTCGCTAACGGGGGGCGAGTTCATGCTCGATCAGTTCGCGGTAGACCGGCACCTCGAGGAGTTCGGTGTGCGTGCCCGTTGCCTGGATCCGGCCGTGTCGCAGGACCAGAATCTGGTCTGCGTTGGTGACCGTCGAGAGTCGATGCGCCACGACGAGCAGGCTGCGTTCACCGCGGGCCTGCCGCACGTTGGCCATCACGTCGTACTCGTTGGCACGGTCGAGATGGGCGGTGGGTTCGTCCATCAGGATGAGCTCCGACCGCGACAGGAAGGCTCGCGCCAGGGCCAGCCGTTGGCGTTGACCGCCCGACAGGCTGCGCCCGCGCTCGAGTATCGGCGTGTCGAGTTGTGCTGGCAACGCGGCGATTTCGTCGGCGATGTTGGCTTGCTGCAGCACCACCCATAGGTCGTCGTCGGCGGCGCCGGGATCGGCGATGAGCAAGTTGTCGCGGATGGTGCCGTGCAGCACGGGAGCGTCCTGCTCGAGCAGGCCGAGACGACCGCGTAGTTCGCGCAGCGCGATGCTGCGGAAGTCTCGGCCGTCCCAGCGCAACGACCCAGACGTCGGGTCGTGGAAGCGGCACAACAGCGCGAGGATGGTCGACTTCCCCGCACCGGATGGGCCGATCAGCGCGGTGATCTGGTTGCGGGCCAGGGTGAACGACACGTCGTGCAGGACGGTGTCGGATCCGTAGCTGAACGACACCCGGTCGAACTCGACGAGCGTGCCGTCGGGTGGTGTTCTCGCGTCGGGCCCGGTGACGGCCAGTGCCGGGGGGTCACCCTCGGGAAGCTCCCGCAGGATGGTGTCGAGGTGCTGATATGCCCCGGCCGCGGAACGCAGCACGGTGAGCGCGATGAACGCGGCGTTGATCGGAAAGATCGCGTACATGGCGAAGGCGAACAGACTGACGAACTGCCCGACAGTCAAAGCACCGCCGGCGACCCGGCTGCCGTCGACGATCATGATCGCCAAGAACGACCCGGTGATACCCAATCGTACGATGCCGATGTTGGTCGCGGTGGCAGCCGCGACGCGAACACCCGCATCGTAGGCGGCATCCGCGCTGAGGCTGATGGACTCGGCTTCGCGGTTCTCGGCGCCGAACAGCTTGATCGTGCGGGCCGCACCCAGCGCCCGGTCGAGTCCGGAGGTGTAGTCGCCCAGCGCATCCTGGCGACATAACGATGCCCGCTGAATACGGGACAGGAACGGATTGCCCGCGGTGAAAGCCACCGCCAGCGCGGCCACCACCACGGCCACCGTGACCGCGTCGATGGCCAGCATGAACATGCTGGCTCCGAGCAGGGTCACGGTGCCGAACACGACGTCGGCGACCGCGCGGGGCATGTCGCGCAGCAGGCCAGCATCGCTGGTGCCCCGGGCCAGCAGTTCACCCGTCCGGGCGCGGTCCAGCAGTCCGATCGGCAGGCGGACAACATGATTGGTGAAGTCGTTGCGCAGTGTCAGCACGATTTTCTCGCCGATCCGGTCCAACCCGAAATGTCCCAGTGACTCCAGCAGCAGCTGAACCACCAGCATCGTCACCAACGCGACGACGAAGCCCCGGATCGGGACTTCTGCGGAGGCGCGGTCCACCAGCCGGCCGGCCAGCAGTGGCTGCAGCAACGTCAGCGCGGTGGCCGCGGCGAGCAGCACCAGAGCCACCGTCATCGAAAGCCGATGGGCGCGAAGCAAAGTGAGCATGAGCGGCCTAGACCAGTCCGAGGCGCTGCAGGACGGCCGCGTAATGGCGGATGACCGGCGCCGAGATGTGCGGAATGTCGTTGTCGGAGCCGATCTTCGCCTCCCGCACCGCGGCCCGGAACCGGTCCGTCGAGGCGTAGGCGCCGCGGGTCGGCGACAACGGGCGCAGTTGGGCGGCATCGCGCAACAACAACGTCTGCAGCACCGAGTGCTGACGCTGTCGGGTCGGGAGGGCACGCAGTCCGGCTTCGAACAACCGCACCCATTCGTCGAAGTCACCCACCCGCCGGATCGGATATCCGGCCTCGCTCAGCCAGTCGACATACTCGTCCAGTCCGATACCGTCGTCGTGCGGATTCATCACGTGGAACGTCTGGAATCCGTCCACCGCTCGCCCACCCAGCACAGCGATCGCCTCGGCGACGAAATCCACGGGCAGCCCGTCGAAGTGCGCGCGTTGCCGGCCTCCGTTCGCGTCGAGCCGATAGAACGATGCGGGTGCGATGCCGGTAGCCAGCACGCTCAGCACCATCCGGGTCACGGTGTCCGACAGGTTCAGCGGGCCGGTGGCGGTGCCGTCGGCGAGGACCATGTCGCAGCGGAACACGGCCACCGGCAGGCCGCACAGCTCGTTGGCCTCCCGCAGCAGTACTTCACTGGCCCATTTGCTGGTGGCGTAGCCGTCGGCCAAGCCGCCGTTGATCACCCGGGTGGGACTGACGACGCGGATGTCGGCGTTCTCGGTGAAGGCCGACGGCTCGATCTGGTTGCCGACGTCGGCGGTGGACACATAGGCGAACGTCTTACGCTTGGCCGTCAGCGCGAGGCGGATCAACTCGGCCGTGCCGACGACGTTGGGTCCGAACAACTCGCTGTAGGACAGGACCGCGTTGACCACGGCCGCGGAATCCACGATCAGGTCGACGGTCTCGGACAGCCGCTGCCAGGATTGCCGGTCCAGACCCAGATCGGTTGCTGCTTTGTCACCGGCGAAGACCCTCAGATGATCGGCAGCCAGATCGCGGAACACCGAAAGCGTTTCCGGGTCGCCGCCCTCGAAGACCTGTTCCAGGCGCCGCCGGCCGTCCTCGTCCGTGTCCGCCCGGACCAAGCAGACCAGCGTGCCGTCGACCGACTCCACCTGCTTGAGCAACTCCAAGACCAGGTATCGACCGACGAAACCGGTGGCGCCGGTGAGCAGAACGGCCCGGACTTCGGCACTCGGGCCCGGCAGGCCGGGGGCGCCGGTGAGCGTCGCGTCGTCGACGAATTCGTCCAATGTGAGGTCCGCGGCGCGTACCTCGACGCCGTCGCGTCCGTGCACGGCCAGATAACGCGCGTGCACGGCCGGGCTGGCGGTGCCCAACCGCTGGCTGAGGCTTCGGACCGATGGGGCGTCGAGCAGGGTGCGAACCCCGAGATCGCTGCCCAGCGCGGCGTTAATCGCGGTGATCGCCCGCATCGCCAAGATGCTGTCCCCGCCGAGTTCGAAGAACGAGTCGTCGACGCCGACACGCTCGAGTCCGAGCACCCGGGCATAGATCCCGGCGAGGGTGTCCTGGACCGCGTTGATCGGCGCCCGGTACAGCTCGCCGTCCTGGTACTGCGGCGCCGGGAGGCCGCGGGTGTCGAGTTTGCCGTTGACCGTGAGCGGCAGCGCATCCAGGACCACCACCGCGGCGGGCACCAGGTAGGAGGGCAGCCGATCGGCCAGCGCCGCCCGCACGTCGGTTCGATCGACGGCCCCGGTCACGTAAGCCACCAGCCGCCTGTCCCCGGGCCGGTCTTCGCGGGCGATCACCACCGCCTGATCGACCTCGGCCAACTCGGTGAGCGCCGCCCGAACCTCTCCCGGTTCGATGCGGAATCCGCGGATCTGGACCTGTTCGTCCGCCCGACCCACATAGCGCAGTTGCCCGTCGACGTCCCAGCTCACCAGATCACCGGTGCGGTACATGCGCGCGCCGGGAACGCCGAACGGGCACGCCACGAATCTCGATGCGGTGAGCCCTGATCGACGCCAATAACCCACACCCACACCGTCACCGGCGACGTACAACTCGCCCACCACGCCGGTCGGCACCGGCCGGAGCCAACCGTCCAGCACGAACAGCGCCACCCCGGGCACTGGCGAACCGATCGGCGGCGCCCCGCACCCGGGCAGCAGCGCGGCGCTTCTGGCCGCATCCACGGTGGTCTCGGTCGGTCCGTAAGCGTTGACCAGTAGACGCCCGCCAGCCCACCGGTCGACGACCTCGGCCGGGCATGCCTCGCCGCCGGTCACCAACGCGAGCGATTCGAGACCATCCGGAGACAACGCGCCCAGCGCGGTCGGGCTCAAATCGAGGACGGTCACCCGTTCGGCGACCAACAGCGCGTGAAATTCGTTGGGCGACTGCATGGTTGCCTCCGGGACGATCACCAGCCGTCCGCCGCGCAGCAGCGCACCCCAGGTCTCCCACACCGAGACGTCGAAGGCGTAGGAATGGCACTGCGCCCACACTCCCCCGCGCGGCAGCGATGCGTCCAGCGACGCCACCATGTGGGTGACGTTGCGTTGAGTGATGGCCACGCCCTTGGGCAGGCCGGTGGTGCCCGACGTGTAGATCAGGTAGGCGATCTCATCGGGCGCGGGCACCGGAACGGTGGTGCCGGGATGGTCGCCGCTGCCGCGCCCATCGATGATCAGCGGATCGTGTCCGTTCAGCCGCGCGGCCAGTTCCGCCGTGGTCAGCACGATGGTCGGGACGGTATCGGCGAGCATGACCTCGATCCGGGCGGCGGGCAGGGCCGGGTCCAGCGGCAGATAGGCCGCCCCGGTTTTGAGGACCGCCGTGATGGCGACGATAGCCTCGATCGAGCGTGTAAACATCAGCGCCACAACGGCTCCCGGGCCGGCACCGAGACCGATCAGCCGGCGCGCCAGCCGGTTCGACGCCTCGTCAAACTCCCGGTAGGTCATCGTCGAGCCGATGCAACTCAGCGCGACCGCATCGGGGGTGCGGGCGACCTGAACGGCCAACGCCGCCGGAATCGATTGTGCCGTCGCCGGACCCCGGGCCAACACCACGCGGTTGGCCCATCGATCCAGTTGCGCCCCCTCCGCGGGATCCAGCAGATCCAGTGACGACAACGAAAGCCTCGGGTCGTGGGCCATCGTGACGAGGATCCGCCGCAACCGGTCCGCCAGGCCGTCGATGGCCGCCGCGTCGAAGAGGTCGCTGCGGTAGTCGACGTCCAGGCGCAGTTCGTCGCCGGGTGCGGCTTGCATCACCAGCGGGTAATGCGTGTGTTCGCGGGTGGTGACGCCGGTGACGGCGATTCCAGGCGTGTCCAGCAGGACGCCGGTGTCGAGCGGGTAGTTCTCGTAGACGACGAGGGTGTCGAAGAGGACCTGGTGGCCAGTGATGCGGTGCAGATCGCGCAACCCCAGGTGTTGGTGCTCGAGTGTGCGGTGGTGATGAGTGTGCAACTGGCGCAACAAGTCTGCGGTCGTGGTTGCCGCGGTGACGCGCGCCCGCACCGGGACGGTGTTGATGCACAGCCCCACCATCGATTCCGCGCCGGCCAACTCGGTCGGCCGGCCCGACACCGGGACACCGAAAACGACATCGTGGCAACCGGTCTGGATGACGAGCAAGTGGGCCCAGGCGGCCTGCAGGACGGTGCTGATGGTGGTGCGGAATGCGCGCGCCAGTTCGCCGAGCAACCGAGTGTCATCGGCGGACAGCCGGACCCCGACGGAGTTGCGCGGACCCTGCCCGATCCGGTCGGCGGGGGCCACCAGTGTCGGGGTGTCGAAGCCGGCCAGGACCTCGCCCCAGGCGGCGTGGGCGGCGGCAACGTCCCGGTCGGCCAGCCAGGCCACCAAGCGGCGGTACGGCGGGGCCGCGGGTAGCCGCTGCCGGTGATAGCCGGCGAAGATCTCCCGCAGCAGGATCGGCATCGACCATCCGTCGGCTACGACGTGGTGATTGGTCAGCACGAACCGGTACTGATGCTCGGCAGTGCGGATCAGCAATGCCCGAAATCCTTGTGCGTCAACGAGGTTGCATACCGCCGCGCGCTCGTCGGCGCACAGTTGCCGGATCTGGTCTTCGTCGTCGAGCTCGGCATAGCGCCACCGGGCGGCGGGGTCACCGGCGAGAACCTGCACGGGCTCGTCGAATTGGGTGCTGAAGCGTGCAACCAGGTGCGGGTGCCGCTCGACGACCGTTTGCACCGCGTCGCGCAGCCGGCCGGGTTCGACGGCTCCGGTGACCGTGATGTCCAGCTGGACCGTGTACACCTCACCGGACTCCGCGGTGCTGGTGTGGAAGAGCAGCCCCTGTTGCATGGGGGTCAGGGGTAGCACGTCCGCGACCCGGTGTTGCCGCTGCAGCTCGTCGATCTGCTGTTGAGTGAGTCGGGCGGGCGCGATGTCGGACGGGGTCAACCCGCCTCCGCCGGATCGCACGTGCGCGCAGATGCCGCGCAGCGCTTCGAACCACAATCCGCTGAGCCGGGCGACCCGGATGTCGTCCAGTGTCGACGGTGCCCACGTCCAGGTGGCATGCAGCTGTGGGCCGGTATCGGTGTCCAGGGTGGCGGCGTTGAGTTCGACGGTGTGCAGCAACGGCATGGGCAATGCGGTGCCCACGGTGTCGGTGAACAGGGAACCCCAGTGGCAGATGCGCCAGCCGTCCTTGCGGGCGGCAGCGCCCAGTCGTCCCAGGTAGTTGAATCCGATCGTGGGATCGGTTGCGGGCAGGGTTATTTCGTCGTTGAGATAGCGCAGCATGCCGTAGGTCAGGCCGTCGGGCACGGCCCGGAGCTGCTCCTTGACGTTCTTGACCACGTCACCGAGTGCCGGCTGGCCGGCCACCACCTGCGGCCAGGTCAGCCCGCCCGCCGTCAGCGCCACCGGGTACTTCGCGGTGAACCAGCCCACGGTCTGCGACAGGTCGATTCCGGGTGCCCGTTCGTCGTCGCGTCCGTGGCTCTCGACGTCGACGCCGATCGGTGTGTCCATTGCGTCGAGGAATTCAGCGCACGCCAAGACGAAAGCGATCAACAAGATGTCGTGCACGCCGGCGTGAAACGCTGCCGGCACCTCGCCCAGCAGCTCCCGCGTGGTCTCGGTGTCCAACGTCACCGCCAGGTTCCCGGCGGTGGCGAACGTGTCGAGCGCGGCGTTCACCGGCGGCAACGCCGGGGGCGTCACGGCTACTCGGCGCCATATGTCCGCGGTCGCGACAGCTTGCGGTGAACGCGCTTGCTCACGTAGCAGTGCCGCCCAGCGCCGATACGACGTCCCGGCCGCCGGCAGTTCGACCGGCTGACCTGTGCGGCGGTGCACCCACCCGGCATTGATGTCCTGCAACAGGATTCGCCAGGACACCCCGTCGACTGCCAGGTGGTGCACGATCAGCACCAGCTGGCCGACCGAGGTCACCCACAAGGCACTCAACATCATGCCCGCAGCCGGATTCAACCGGGACCGCGCCGCGAGCAACGCGTGGTCGGACAGCACCTCGACCGATTGCAGGCAATCGGTGGCGTCCAGCGCATCCGGGTCGGGCACGTGCATCGCCCAACCCCCGGTGCCGTCGTCGTCGACCCGCAAGCGCAGCATGGCATGTCGCTTCAACAAAAAACGCAGCAGCGCAACGACATCCGCTTCGGTGACGCCCGCCGGAGCCTGCAGCAACACCATCTGGTTGAACTGTGCCACCGGCGCGTCCAGAGCGTGTAGCCAGCGCATCATCGGTGTCAGCGCTACCTCGCCCACGACGTCGTCGTCGTCCGCGTGGGTTTCGTCGGCGATCGCGGCGACCTGGGCTACCCCGGCGACGGTCTGTTCGACGAAGATGTCGCGTGGCCGGCAGAGCACCCCGGCCGCGCGCACCCTCGACACGACCTGCATCGCCAGGATGCTGTCACCCCCCAGCTCGAAGAACGACTCGTCGACACCGACGCGCTGCAGCCCGAGGACTTCGGCGTAGACGACCGCCAGCACTTCCTCCACCGGGCTACCCGGGGCGCGGTAGGTGTCGGCGTCCTGGTAATCCGGCGCCGGAAGTGCCCGCGTGTCCAGCTTGCCGTTGACGGTGAGCGGCCACGCGTCCAGGAGGACCACCGCGGCCGGCACCATGTACGACGGCAGCCGCTCGGCCAATGCCGCACGCGCACCGGCGAGATCGGGCACTCCGGTGACGTAGGCGACCAGTCGCTTGTCGCCGGGCCGGTCTTCGCGGGCGATCACCACCGCCCTATCCACTCCGTCGAGGCCGGCGACCGCGGCCTGAACCTCCCCGAGTTCGATGCGGTAGCCGCGGATCTTGACCTGTTCGTCGGCGCGGCCGAGGTACTCGAGTTGGCCCTCGGCTGGACCGTTGTGGCACCACCGCACCAAGTCCCCGGTGCGGTACATGCGCGCGCCCGCCGCACCGAACGGGCAGGCGACGAATCGAGACGCCGTCAACCCGCCCCGGCGCCAATACCCCAGGCCGACACCCCTTCCCGCGATGTAGAGCTCGCCAACCACACCGGGCGGCACCGGGCGCAACCAGTTGTCCAGCACGAACAACGACGCCCCCGACACCGGTGAGCCGATGGGAGGCGAACCCGGCAGCCCCGCTTTCAGGGGTGCGCTCATCGAGGCATAGATGGTGGCCTCGGTCGGGCCGTAGGCGTTGATCATGATCCGCCCGGGCGCCCACTGTGCCACCACGTCGGGCGGACATGCCTCACCGGCGACCACCAATGCCGTCGATTCCAGCCCCGCGGCGGGCAGGACCCTGACTGCCGACGGGGTTTGGCTGAGCACGTCGACCTTCTCCGCGGCCAGCAGATCGTGGAAGTCTGTCGGCGAGGCGGCCACTTCCTCCGGGACGATGACCAGTCGGCCACCGCGCAGCAAGGTGCCCCAGATCTCCCACACCGACACGTCGAATGAATACGAATGCCACTGCGCCGCAGCGAACGCGAACGGCTCCGGGGACGCCTCGAAGTAACCTGAGTTGCCGAGCAGCTGCGTCACGTTATGGTGCGTGATCGCAATGCCTTTGGGCACACCGGTGGTGCCCGACGTGTAGATGAGGTAGGCGATGTGGTTCGGCGCCGGCACTGGCAGGGGTGTGCACGGCAGTTGCTGGATCTCGGGGTCGGTGACGTCGATCACCGGCAGCTCGTGCCCGTCCAGCAGGTGTGCGCGGTCGCTGGCCGTGACCGCCGCGACCGGGGCGGTGTCGGCGAGCATGAATGCGATCCGCGCCGGCGGCAGCGCCGGGTCGATCGGCAGGTATGCCGCACCGGTTTTGAGCACCGCCGTCATTGCCACGATCGCCTCGGCGCAGCGACAGAACAACAGCGCCACGCCGGTGCCGGGGCCGACGCCATGCTGGGTGAGCCTGCGCGCCAACCGGTTCGATGCCTCGTCGATTTCCCGGTAGGTCCAGGACCGCGGCCCGCAGGTGAGCGCCGTCGCATCCGGGGTGCGCGCGACCCGAGCCGCCCACGCCGCCGGGATCGACACCGCAGGGGGTGCGGGCTGGGTCAGCACGGCGCGGTTGCCCCAGCGGTCCAGTCGGGTCTGTTCGTCGGCGACAAGCAGGTCCACCGCGGACAATCGGCGTTTCGGGTGCGCGGTGAGTTCGGTCAGCAGCCCCTCCAGCCGGTCGCACAGCGTCTCGATGGTGGCGACGTCGAACACATCGGTGCGGAACTCGCACGTTCCGCCAATGCCGGCCGGTGCGCCCGCGTCGGTGAGACGTTCACCGAGCGAGAACATCAGATCCATTCGCGCGGTGTGGGTATCGACCGCTACGGGGGTGACCTCGAGGTCACCCAGCGTGAGTTCGGGCGCGACGTTGTTCTGCCAGGCCAGCATGACCTGAACCAAGGGATGGTGGGTCAGCGACCGTTCGGTGTCAAGGCGTTCGACGAGCAGCTCGAATGGCACGTCTTGATGCTCGTAGGCGGCCAGGCTGCGGTGGCGCACCTGCACGAGCAGATCGGCGAACGTCGGACACTGGGCCAAATCGACCCGCAACACCAGCGTGTTCACGAAAAAGCCGACCACACCGTCCAATTCCGGGGCGCCACGACCGGCGACCGGGAATCCCACCGCCACCTCGGGGTTACCGCTGAGCTTCGACAGCAGCACCGCCAGCGCCGACTGCATCACCATGAAACTGGTCACGCCGTGCGCGTGGGCGACCTCGCGTACCCGCCTTTGCAGACTTGCCGGCCAGGTGACCACCACCTTGTCGCCCTGGTGATCGGCGACCGGGGGGTACGGCCGGTCGGTGGGCAGCTCCAGACGCGACTGCAGTCCGGCGAGCGCGTTTTCCCAGTACCTCAACTGCGTCGCCATCCGACTACGACCGTCGTCCAGATCTCCCAACGTCTCCCGCTGCCACAGCGTGTAATCGATGTATTGCACCGGCAATTGCGGCCACGCCGGCGCCAGCCCAGCACACCGGCTCGCATACGCCGCACCCAACTCGGCGGCCAGCACGCCGACCGACCACCCGTCGGCGGCGATGTGATGCAGCGTCAGCAACAGCAGGTGTTCCCGCTCGTTGCTGCTGAAAAGCATTGCCCGCAAAGGCGTCTCGTGCGTCAGGTCGAAGCTGCGGCGCGCGGCATCACACAGGGCCTGCTGCACGCGGACCGCCGGCCAAGTGCCGGTGTGGACGACCCGCCAACCCAGGTCGACCTGCTCGGCGGGGACGACCTGCTGGCGGGGGATGCCGTCGACCGACGGGAACATGGTGCGCAGGCTTTCGTGCCGGGCCACCAGATCGGCCAGCGCCGCACCCAACGCCCGGGTGTCGAGCTCGCCACGCAACCGCAACGCCACCGGCATGTTGTAAACCGCGGAGCGGCCGTGGAATTGGTCGATGATCCACAACCGGTTCTGCGCGAACGACAGTGGGACGATTGCCGGGCGCTCGACGGCAACCAGCGAACCCGACCGATGCCCGCCCACCATGATCCGCGCGGCCAACTGCGCTATGGCCGGCGAGTCGAACAGTGTGCGCACTGCCAGGTTGGTATCCAGGGCGGCGTTGACCGCCGCGACGACTCGCATGGCCATCAGCGAATCACCGCCGAGGTCGAAGAAGGAGTCGTCCACGCCGACTCGCTCCACACCGAGCACATGGGCGTAGATGCCCGTCAGGATCTCCTCGACCGGCGTTGTCGGGGCACGGTAATCACCACTGTCCGGATGGCGTGGCGCGGGCAGGGCGTCGACGTCGAGTTTGCCGTTCACGGTCAGCGGCAACGCCTCCACCGACAGCAACGCGGCAGGCACCAGGTAGGACGGCAGCCGCTGCGCCAACTCGGTGCGCAGCGCGGCCGGGTCGGCCGTCCCGGTCAGGTATCCGATCAACCGCCGGTCCCCCGGACGGTCCTCACGGACGACGACCGCCGCCTGCTGCACCCCGTCCAGCCCGGCCAGAACGCTTCGCACTTCGCCCAATTCGACGCGGTAGCCGCGGATCTTCACCTGGTCGTCCACGCGCCCGGCGTAGTGCAGTTGTCCGTCAGGACGCCACGACACCAGATCTCCGGTGCGGTACATACGTGTCGCGGACGTTCCGGGGCCGGCGAAGGGGCAGGCCACGAATCGCGATGCCGTCAAACCGGTGCGGCCCACATACCCGTAGGCGACGCTGTGGCCGGCTATGTACAACTCCCCCACCACACCGGGCGGCACCGGACGCAGCCACTCGTCGAGCACGAACAACGCAGCACCGGGCACCGGGGAGCCGATCGGTGGCGATTCGGGCCGCCCGGCGGTCAAGGGCGCGCTCGAGGTCGCATAAACGGTTGTTTCGGTAGGCCCGTAGGCGTTGATCATCACCCGGCCCGGCGCCCACCGATCCACCACGTCGGCCGGGCACGGTTCACCACCCAGCAGCAGCGCGGTGGATTCCAGGCCGGTGGTCGCCAACATGCCTGTCGCGGACGGGGTTTGGGTGAGGACGTTCACCCGTTGGGAGACCAGCAGGCCGTGAAAATCGGTCGGTGAGCCCGCCACCTCTTCGGGCACCACCACCAGTCGACCACCGTGCAGCAGGGCGCCCCAGATCTCCCACACCGAGAAATCGAAGGCGTACGAATGACATTGGGACCAGACCTGCTCCGATGGCAGGCCTGCGATCGGGGACCGGATGAGTTGGGTCAGGTGGTGATGACTGACGGCGACGCCCTTCGGGACACCGGTGGTGCCCGAGGTGTAGATGACGTAGGCGATGTCGTGCGGGTCCGGAACCGGGAGTTCGGTGCCGGTTTCGGGGTCGGCCCGAAGAGCTTCGTCGAGGTCGATCACCGGCAACCGGTGTCGGACCAACCGTTCAGCCAGATCGGCGGTGGTGACCGCGGCGATCGGTGCGGCGTCACCGATCATGAAACCCATTCGGCTACTGGGTGATTGGGGGTCCAGCGGCAGGTAGGACGCACCGGTCTTGAGGATGGCCAGCATCGCGATGACAGCCCGCGCCGACCGACGCAACAGCAACGCGACGCACGCCCCCGGTCCCGCTCCGCGCTGGGAGAGCAACCGGGCCAGGCGATCAGCGGCCCGGTCGACGTCGCAGTAGGACCACGAGGACGCCCCGTCGGTCAGCGCCACCGCAGACGGAGACTTCGCGACCTGCAGCTGCCAGGCCGCCGGAATCGATATCGCCGGGGGCGCCGCGCTGGTCAGCACCGCACGATTGCCCCATTTCGCCAGTTGCGCGTACTCATCGGTGCTCAGCACATCCAGCGCCGACAACCGCTGGCCGGGATGCGCTGTGACGGCTGCCAATACCGTCGCCAACCGCGCGATCAGTGTTGCGATCGTGGCGGCGTCGTACACGTCCGTGCGGAATTCGGCCCGCACGCCGATGCCGGCGGGTTCGCCGCTGTCCGTGGCACGCTCGACGAGGAACAACGCCAGATCCATGCGGGCGGTGTGGGTTTCGACCGGCACGCCGGTGATCTGCAGGTCACCGGCGGCCAGTCCGACGGTCGGATCGTTACTCTGCCAGGCCAGCATCACCTGGACCAGCGGATGGTGCGTCCGCGACCGAGGCGGATTGAGCCGATCGACCAGCGCCTCGAACGGCACATCCTGGTGCTCGTACGCGGCCAGGCTGCGCCGCCGCACCTGCGCGAGTAGCTCGGTGAAAGTCGGGTCACCGCTCAGGTCGACACGCAGCACCAGCGTATTGACGAAGAAACCCACCAACGCCTCGAGCGCCGGGTCACCGCGACCCGCGATCGGGAAGCCCACCGCCACATCGTGACTCGCGCTGAGCCGAGAAAGCAGTGCGGCCAACGCCGCCTGGACCACCATGAAGCTGGTCGCGTTGTGCGCGCGGCCGAGGTCTCGGACCCGGTGTTGCAGCGAGGCCGGCCATTCCACGACGACCTGGTCACCGTGATGATCGGCGACCGGCGGATACGGCCGATCGGTCGGCAGCTCCAGGCGTTGCGGCAGCCCGGCCAATTCCGTCGCCCAATAGTCCACCTGAGCGGCCAGCGGACTGTCCGGGTCGGTCAGATCGCCGAGGTTCTCCCGCTGCCACAGCGTGTAATCGATGTACTGCACGGGCAATTCGGCCCAGTCCGGGGCCCGGCCGGCGCATCGGCTCAGGTAAGCGGTGATGATGTCGCCGGCCAGCACGCCGATCGACCAACCGTCGCCGGCGATGTGGTGCACCACGACGACCAGCACGTGTTCCCGCTCAGAGAGCGCGAAAAGCGTTGCGCGAATCGGTATCACCGCTGCCAGATCAAAACTGTAACGCGCGGTCTCCCCGATTGCCTGTTCCAGTCGGTCCGGTGCCCACCCAGCGGCACAAACGATCTGCCAACCGAAGTCGGCGCGCGCTGCGGGCACGACCACCTGCCGGGGCACGCCATCGACCGCGGCGAACACCGTACGCAGCGCCTCGTGGCGCCGCACGGTGTCGATCAAGCCCGCGCCCAGCGCGTCGGTGTCGAGGTGGCCGAGCAGCCGCAACGCGACGGCCCGGTTGTAGACCGGCGAGGCCCCCTGCAACTGGTCGATGAACCACAACCGGCTCTGCGCATACGACAACGGCACGACCGCCGGCCGCGGGACGGCCCGCAACGGCTTGAGCACACCGGAGTCACCGACGATCCGTGACGCCAGCTGGGAGATGGTCGGCGCATCGAAGAGCGCACCGACCCGCAGATCGGCGTTGCAGGCCGCATTGGCCGCGACGATCACCCGCATCGCCGACAGCGAGTCCCCACCCAAGTCGAAGAACGATTCGTCGACACCGACCCGCTCGGCGCCGAGCACCTGGGTGAAGATGTCGATCAGCAACTGCACGATTTTCGCGGCTTGCTCGTCGGACCGCGCCGGTCCCCCGGTGTCGAGTCTGCCGTCAAGCGTTGTCATCTCGCCGCCAAGTTCCCGACGGCCCGCAACTCAGAAGCCCGTGCCCTGCGCCAACCTCTCGCGCAGGCTCTTGGGCCGGATGTCGGTCCAGTTCCGGTCGATGTAGTCCAGGCAAGCGCCTCGATCCGCTTCGCCGTACACCACTCGCCACCCGGCCGGAACGTCGGCGAACACCGGCCAAAGGCTGTGCTGCTCTTCGTCGTTGACCAACACGACAAAGCGACCACTGTCGTCGTCGAACGGATTGATACTCACTCGTTCTCCTAACCACCTAGCGATGGGTCAACGGCTAGACCAGCGAGCGCGGACCGTCTTGGTGTGCACGGACCAGCGTCGACAAGATAACACCGGCAACCTGTTCTTCGGGACTCCAAAACCCCGGTTGCCACATAGCTTGCGGCGCAGCGCTTGCCGTCGCTTCGCGGATTTCTTGCGGAATTCTTGCGCGTACCGGATCGGCGTTCGATGTCCAGAACCGGCCACTCGGGCGGATAATCGACACGCCGTCGACGATTGGAGCGCACCATGCCCGTCATGCCCAAGCCCTACCGATCTTTGCAACTGGCACTCGTAATCTTCGGCTCGGTAATGCTTCTCGTCTATCCCTTGGCCGTGGTCTGGCCGTCGGGTTGGGCCTGGCATTCCGGACCGCCCCACCACTCCGACTACTTCATGATGATCGTCGGGGTGTACGCGACGCTGGGCGTGTTCTTGATCAATGCGGCCCGCAGTCCGCAGCAGCACCTCAGCCTGATCTGGTTTGCGATCTGGTCCAGCGCTGTGCACGCGGCGATCATGGCGGTCGAGTCCTTCAGCGGCCACCATCGAATGGGACACCTGTGGGGCGATGTCACCGCGCTGCTTCTGGTGGCGGTCGTCTTGGCCGTGCTGGTACGGCGCTCCGACCTCAAACAGCCTGCCGCCGGCCCCGTCAGCCGGTAGGCGTCACGACGCCGGTGACTCCTCCGGAGTCCAGGCTGGTGGTTGGCCCGGCCGCCCGGGGAACAGGAAGTCGACGAAAGCCGCGGCGGTGGGCTGCGGTTCGTGGTTGGCCAGCCCCGGTCGCTCGTTGGCTTCGATGAACGCGTACTCGTCGCCGGCGACGTCGGGTACCAGCAAGTCGATGCCGGTCACCGGGATGCCGATCGCCTCGGCGGCCGACACGGCCACCCGACACAGTTCCGGGTTCACCTGCGCGGTGACGTCGTGGATCGTCCCGCCCTGATGCAGGTTGGCGGTGTGGCGAACCCGCAATCGGATCCCTTCGGGAAGCACGTCGTCGAGCGACCAACCCGATTCGGCGACGGTGGCCTCGGTGAGGTCGTCGAGGGGGATGCGGGATTCGCCGCCGGTAGACGCCGAGCGCCGTCGGCTCTCGGCACCGATCAGATCCCGGATGGTGTGGTCACCGGTGCCGATGACTTCCGGCGGCACCCGCAGCGCTGCGGCGACGACCCGGCCGTCGATCACCACCAACCGAAGGTCGTTGCCCGGCACCCGCTGTTCGATCAGCACCTCCCGGTACTGTTCCCGCGCCCGCGCGAGGGCGGCGGCAAGCTCACCGGGCCCGCGTTCGGCGGTGATGCCCACGGTGATGCCCTTGCCCTGCTCGCCGCGGGTGGGTTTGACGACGACCTCCCCGACCTCGGTCAAGAACGCGTAGTCCGCGTCGTCGAAGGTGGCCAGCCGGGCGCGCGGTACGGTGATGCCGACCTCGGAAACCAGCCGGCGGGTCAGCCGCTTGTCGTCGCACCGGCACATCGCGACAGCCGAAGTGAACTCCGACAGCGACTCCCTGGTGACGATACTGCGACCGCCGTGCGAGAGCCGGATCTCGCCGGTCTCGGCGTCCAGGACCTCCACCCAGATACCGCGGCGCAGAGCCTCGTCGGCGATGATCCTGGCATAGGGGTTGAGGTCGTCGACGGTCTCGGGCGACGGGGTGAACAGCGGTTCGTTGATCGCGTTCTTGCGCTTGATCGCCAGCACCGGGACCCGCCGAAAACCCAGCTTCTCGTACAGCGCGGTGGCAGCGGCGTTGTCGTGCGCGACGGACAGATCCATGTAGGCACGGCCCTTGGCCCGGAAGTGCTCGGCCAGCGCCCGGGTCAGGGCCGCGCCCAGTCCGGGCAGCGCGGCGGCGGGATCCACCGCCAGACTCCACAGACTCGATCCGTGTTCGGGATCGGAGAACAGCACTTCGTGGTCGACTCCGGTGACGGTGCCCACCACCGCACCGTCCTCGTTGCGTACCGCCAGCAGATAGGTCAACGCCTCGACCCCTAGATGGTTCTGCCAGATCGTCTCGACCGGCGCGGGGACCATTCCGCACCGGACGTAGACGCGGTTCATCGCGTCGGCGTCGCCCACATCGCTCAGGGTGCGCACCGTGACATACGGAGGTGGAGTGGGCGGCTCCTCGTCGCTCAGTTCGGCGAAGCGCAGCCGGTAGGTGTGGCTGGGGTCGATGAACAGTTCAGCGGGAGCCTTGGCCACAACCACATGGGACTCGCGCGCATAGATGCAGATGTCGCGACGGCCGGGGGCCTCCCGGCGCAGCGTTTCGGCCAATGTGTCGGCGTCGGCGAATGTCTGCCCGAAAATCAGTCGGCCCCAGCCTAATTCGAGTTCCACATCGTGCGACATCAGCTCTGCGAACTCGGGTGGTGCGGCATTGTGCAGCGCGAGGGTGATCGCCTCGGGGTTGTCCTCCGACGGGTCGAACTCGCTCATTCCGCGGTCCCGGTGACGCCGTGCTTCTGCAACCACATCTCCAGCAGGGCGATCTGCCAGAGTTCGTTGCCGCGCAACGGAGTCAACCTGCGGTTGGGATTGGCCAACAGAGCCTCGACGGCGTCGGCGCGAAACAGGCCGCGCTCCTTGGCAACCGGCGCGTAGAGCGCGTCACGGACCATGTCCAGATAGGGCCCCTCCAGATGGGTCAGGGCCGGAACCGGGAAGTATCCCTTGGGGCGGTCGATGACCTCGGCGGGAATGACCCGGCGCGCAGCCTGTTTGAGGACACCTTTGCCTTCGTGGGCGATCTTCAACTCCGGCGGACAGGTCGCGGCGAGTTCCACCAATTCGTGGTCGAGGAAGGGCACCCGTCCTTCCAGACCCCAGGCCATGGTCATGTTGTCCACCCGCTTCACCGGGTCGTCCACCAGCATCACCGTCGTATCGAGACGCAACGCCCGGTCGATACCGGTCTCGGCATTGGCGCGCGCGAAATGTTCGCTGACGAATCGCTCGCTGGGATCGCCGGGCGCGATGTGCTCCGGTGCCACCAAACCCGCGAGACCGGTCACGTCCCGGTCGAAGAAGGCGCTGCGGTACGCCGCGACCGAACCTTGCAGGCTGCCGGCTTCCGGCGCGCCCATCGGCGGATACCAGTGATAGCCCGCGAACACCTCGTCGGCGCCCTGGCCCGACTGCACGACCTTCACGTGCCGGGACACTTCCTGGCTGAGCAGATAGAAGGCGACACAGTCGTGGCTGACCATCGGCTCGCTCATCGCCCCGATCGCGTCGTCGAGCGCCGGCAGCATCCGGTTGGTCCCGATCCGGATCTGGTGATGATCGGTACCGAAGCGGTCCGCGATGATGTCGGAATACCGGAATTCGTCGCCCTCGACGCCGCCCACCGACTCGAAGCCGATGGAAAACGTCGCGAGCCCGTGCTGGCCCGCCTCGGCGAGCAGTCCGACGATCAGGCTGGAGTCCACACCACCGGAGAGCAGGCAGCCGACCGAGACGTCCGCGACGAGTCGGCGCTTGACCGCGGTACGTAGCGCGGCGAGGACGGCGTCTTCCCAGTCGTTCTCCGACCAGTCGGCGCGCTCGGCGTGGCGGGTGAAATCGGGCACCCAGTAGGTGGTGGCGACGCGCCGGCCGTCGGGTTCGATGGCCAGCAGCGAGCCCGGCGGGATCTTGCGCACCCCACGCAGGATCGTCAGCGGCGCCGGGACGACGGAGTGGAACGTCATGTAGTGGTGCAGCGCGACGTGGTCGATCCGGGTGTCCACGCCGCCCCCGGCCAGTAACGCCGGAAGGGTCGAGGCGAACCGGATCCGATGGCTGTCCTCGCTGAGGTACAGCGGTTTGATGCCGAGCCGATCGCGGCCCAGCAGCACCCGGCCGCTGTCCCGTTCGACGATGGCGAACGCGAACATGCCGTGCAGGTGGGAGACGAAGTCGTCACCCCAACGGTGGTACGCCTTGAGCAGCACCTCGGTGTCGCTGTGCGAGAAGAACCGGTAGCCCTGGCCTTCCAGCTCGCGGCGCAGGTCCTGGTAGTTGTAGATGCAGCCGTTCCAGACGATGGTCAGGCCCAGGTCGGCGTCGACCATGGGCTGGGCCCCGGCCTCGGTCAGGTCGATGATCTTGAGGCGACGATGACCCAGGGCCACCCGGCCTTGTGACCAGGCGCCCGCGGCGTCCGGACCGCGCGGTGACATCACGTCGGCCATCGCCGCGACCGCCGCCACGTCGGGCACCCGGCCGTCGAGTCGCACCTCCCCGGTGGCTCCACACACGTTTCGACCTTATCCGTCCAATTCGACGCGTGCAGAGCGGCCACGGCCGTTCAGCGGCGATGTACGGTTCGACGGTGCAGGTCGACGTGATGACCATTCCGCAGCCGTTGGCGCGGATCGGCGATGTGGCCCGACGCGCGCAGGCGGCCGGATTCAGCGGTCTGTTGTTCACCGAAACGGGCCGGACCGCCTACCTGAACGCCGCGGTGGCCGCGCAAACCGCGCCCGGCCTCGAACTGTCGACCGGGGTCGCGGTCGCGTTCCCCCGCAGCCCGTTCGTCACCGCCGCGACGGCATGGGAGCTGCAGGAGGCCACCGGCGGGAACTTCCGGCTCGGTCTGGGCACCCAGGTGCGCACCCACGTCGTGCGGCGCTACGGGATGCCGTTCGATCGTCCCGGTCCCCGACTGCGGGACTACGTGCTCGCCGTCAAGGCCTGTTTCACCGCGTTCCGGACCGGGACCCTCGATCATCACGGCGAGTTCTACGACCTGGACTTCATCACCCCGCAGTGGTCCGCGGGTCCTATCGAGGCACCCGATCCCAAAGTCGACGTGGCGGCGGTGAACCCGTGGATGCTGCGGATGGCGGGCGAGGTCGCCGACGGTGTGCATGTCCATCCGCTCGGCGAACCCGGGTATCTCGCGCGGCACGTGGTGCCCAATATCGCAGCCGGCGCGGCCAAGGCGCGGCGCACGCCGTCGGACGTGGCGGTGATCGTGCCGGTCATGACGATCGTCGGCGACACCGAAGAGGAACGCCGCAACGAGCGCGAACTGGTGCGCGCCAGTCTTGGCTTCTACGCGAGCACACCCAACTACGCCTTCATCCTGGACGAGGCCGGCTTCGAGGGCACCACCGCGCGGTTGCGGGCGAAGCAAAAAGCCGGCGACCTCGCCGGGATGGCCGAGTTGATCACCGACGAGCACATCGCTGTCTTCGCCACCGAGTCGACGTGGGATGGTTTGGTCGAGGCACTTCTTGGCAAGTACCAGGGAGTCGCCAGCCGGATCGTGCTGTACAACGCGCTGGGCGACCCCGAGCGTTTCGAACGTTACGGGGAGATCGCTCAGCGCATAGCGGCTACAAGTTGAGGAGATGATCCTCGAGCGCATTCGAGAGGTAGCGATAATGCCTGCACCGTCAGCCGAGGTCTTCGACCGCTTGCGTCAGCTCGTCGCGATCGACGGCTTCACCGAACGCCCGACCAGAACCATCGACGAGGTCTTCACCGGCAAGCCGCTCACCACGATCCCGATCGGGACCGCGGCCGACGTCGAGGCGGCATTCACCAAAGCCCGTGCTGCACAAGCGGATTGGGCAAAGCGTCCGGTTTCCGAACGGATCGAGGTGGTTCGCCGCTACCGCGACCTGGTGATCGAGAACCGCGAGTTCCTGATGGACCTGCTGCAGGCCGAGGCGGGCAAGGCCCGCTGGGCGGCGCAGGAGGAGATCGTCGACCTGATGGCCAACGCCAACTACTACGTCCGGGTCAGCGCCGACCTGCTCAAACCCCGCAGAGTGCAGGCGCTGCTGCCGGCGATCGGCAAGGCCACAGTGGGTTACCAGCCCAAGGGCGTGGTCGGGGTGATCTCGCCGTGGAATTACCCGATGACGCTCACCGCCTCGGACTCGGTGCCCGCGCTGCTCGCCGGCAACGCGGTGGTGCTCAAGCCCGACAGTCAGACGCCGTACTGCGCGCTGGCCTGCGCGGAGCTGCTGTACCGAGCCGGTCTGCCTCGGGCGCTGTACGCGATCGTGCCCGGGCCGGGGTCGGTCGTGGGCACCGCTATCACCGAGAACTGCGACTATCTGATGTTCACCGGCTCGTCGGAAACCGGCAGCCACCTCGCCGAGCAGGCCGGTCGTCGGCTGATCGGGTTCTCCGCCGAGCTCGGCGGCAAGAACGCGATGATCGTGACGCGGGGCGCCAATCTGAGAAAGGCGACCAAGGCCGCCATCCGGGCGTGCTTCTCGAACGCTGGACAGCTGTGCATCTCCATCGAGCGGATCTATGTCGAAAAGGACATCGCCGACGAGTTCACCCGCAAGTTCGGTGAGGCGGTGCGCAACATGAAGCTGGGCACCTCCTATGACTTCTCCGTCGATATGGGCAGTTTGATCTCCGAGGATCAGCTCAAGGCTGTGTCCGGTCACGTGGACGACGCAACGGCCAAGGGCGCCAAGGTGATTGCCGGCGCGAAGGCCCGCCCGGACATCGGGCCGCTGTTCTACGAACCGACCGTGCTCACCGATGTCACACCGGAAATGGATTGTGCGCGTGACGAGACGTTCGGTCCGCTGGTCTCGATCTACCCGGTGGCCGACGTGGACGAAGCCGTCGAGAAGGCCAACGACACCTCCTACGGTCTCAACGCCAGCGTGTGGGCCGCCTCGTCCGCAGAAGGCGAGGAGATCGCGGCCCGGTTGCGGTCCGGGACGGTGAACGTCAACGAGGGTTACGCGTTCGCGTGGGGCAGCCTCAGCGCCCCGATGGGTGGGATGGGCATTTCCGGCGTAGGCCGCCGGCACGCCGCCGAAGGACTGCTGAAATACACCGAGTCGCAGACGATCGCCACCGCGCGGGTGTTCAACCTCGATCCGCCGTTCGGGGTTCCCTCGACGTTGTGGCAGAAGGCGCTGCTGCCCATCGTGCGCACCGTGATGAAGCTGCCGGGCCGCACATAACAAGATCACCAAGATCTGCCACTTGCGCCCCACACGACACTAGAGTGCTCTAGGTGGGCAAGAGCACGTCAGGCAACGGCTACGGCCGCTGGCTGGCGATCGCGGTCTCGCTGGTCGTCGCCGGCGGGATGATCTACGCCCAGGACACCCAGCCGAAGACGCAGTGCTGCGCCGAGACACCGTCGGCTTCGGCTTCGGCAGCCGCACCCACCAGCCAACCCACCGCGCCACCGGCCGGGGCGCCGCACGTCGCCACCGCCGAGGAGGCTGCGATGCTGACCGGGAACGCACCCGTCGCCGCCCAGGACTTCCAGGTCGCGCTGCCGGCCGGGGTGGCGCCCGAGCAGGGGCTGCAGATCAAAACCATCTGGGCGGCGCGCGCCATCGGCGTGCTGTTCCCCGAGATCACCACGATCGGCGGATACCGACAAGATGCGCTGCGGTGGCACCCCAGCGGCCTGGCGATCGACGTGATGATCCCTGACCACGGCAGCGAGGCGGGCATCGCGCTGGGCAACCAGATCGCCGGGCTGGCCCTGGCCAATGCCAAACGCTGGGGCATCGATCACGTGATCTGGCGGCAGAAGATCTACATGGGCATCCGGACCGGCAGCTGGACAGCTGACCTGGGCAACGAGACCGCGAATCACTACGACCACGTTCACATCGCCACCAATGGCGGTGGTTACCCGACCGGGCGCGAGACCTACTTCATCGGGTCGATGACGCCGACACCGCCGGACTGAGGGCACCGGTCGCGAGACGCGGATCGGGTTGTCGGGGTTACTGGCGGCGTGGGTGCCGTCGGATCACGCGACGTCAGCCCTAGGGCGTTCGGAGTGAAGCCTGGGCGTTCGGAGTGCAGCCTGGGCGTTCGGAGTGAAGCCTGGGCGTTCGGAGTGAAGCCTGGGCGTTGGGAGTGAAGCCTGGGCGTTCGGAGTGAAGCCTGGGCGTCCGGAGTGAAGCCTGGGCGTTCGGAGTGAAGCCTGGGCGGGAAATCGTCGGAAATTCCGCCCTGGTTACCCCCTCAACGCCAGGATTTCACGCTCAACGCCAGGGTTTCACGCTCAACGCCAGGGTTTCACGACCGCCTGCGGAGCCCGGGCAGCATTTACTTGCCGGACCCCCGTGTTTTCGTCGTAGGCTCCTCGATGTCAGGGTTCACATCGCAGATCAGGAGTCCCCCATGAAGGTGGATGCCAAAGAGCAAGAGGAAGAAGCCCGCCGGGTCCGCACCGACGCCCGTCGGTTGCGCGAGTTCGCCGCGTTCGAAAAGTTCTCGGACAGCGAACTGGAACGTCTGGTCGGCACGGCCCACCACACGGCGCAGTCCTCGCCGTGGCCGCTGATTCGCGAGCAAACTCCGTCGGACGCGTGCTTCATCCTGCTCAGCGGCGAGGCCGGTGTCTACGTGGGCCAAGACCGGGTCGCGGTGGTCGGACCGGGTGAGGTGATCGGCGAATCGGCGTTGCGCCGCGGCAAACTGCGTTCCGCGACGGTCACCACCATCGGGCCCGCGGAGGTGCTGCGCATCGAGCGCGACGACCTCGACCGGTTGCTCCGGGAGATTCCCGCGCTGCGCGAAACCATGGACGCGACGGCCGCCAAGCATGTGCAGGCCGAGCAGCCGCCGAAGCCGAAGCCGGAGCGCTCCAAGGTGAGCGCCTCGATCCCGACCGACTTGGTCGAGCGATTCGAGCAGGCCGCCGACGCCGCCGGAGTGAGCCACTCGGCCGCGCTGGAGGATGCACTCAGCCAGTGGGTGGAACGCAACAGCAAGACGTAGCGAAACCCTGCCCCAGCTGCGGTTGGTTACCCTGGCTGGGGACATGACGCAGAAGAACCGCTGGGCGTGGGGCGCCGCGGTGTTGGTGTTCTCGGCGTTGGCCGCTTGCACGGCGCCGGCGCCGACCGTTCCCAAAGCCGCCCCCAAGGGCCCCAGGTACGTAGCGCTCGGCGACTCGGCGGCGGCCGCGCCGATGGTGCCCGATCCCGCCGGTCCGCCCGGGTGCTTCAAGTCGACCAACGACTACCCCGCGGTGTTGGCCCGCCAACTCGGCGCCAACACCTTCACCGACGTCACCTGCAGCGGCGCCACCACCGCCAACATCACCGAGCGGGCCCAACAGACCAGCGGCGGCGCCGTGCCCGCCCAGATCGACGCGGTAGCCCCCGACACCGAGTTGATCACGATCACGATCGGCGGCAACGACGTCGGTCTGGCAAGCAGCGCGTCGAAGTGCCGTCGCAGTTCGCTGTCCGAGCCACCGTGCTTCGACACCTTCGCTGCCGGGGGAACGGACCGGTTCAGTACGGCGATCCGCGAGCAGGTTCCATCGTGGGACGCCATGATCGACGCCGTGCGGGCACGCGCTCCGCGGGCCAGGATCGTGCTGGTCGGGTACGGAACCTACATCCGGCCCGGCGGCTGCTTCGCCGAGCAACCCATCAACCCCGTTGATGCCGACTACTTTCAAGCCAAAGTCGGCGAGATCGACGACCAGCAGCGGATTTTGGCCACCAGGAAGAACGTCGAGTTCTTCGATACGCGGCCGGTCTCGGTCGGCCACGACATGTGCGCCGCACCCGACGACAGATATTTCGAGGGCTTCGTGCTGGCTCACCTTGCCGCACCCCTGCATCCGAATGCGCTGGGCGCCGGCGCCGTGGGCGACGCGCTTGCCGACCGGATCGGGAAAGACCGCACCTGGTGACCAACGACGGGCCGACCCGGCAGCGACTGAAATCCACGATCCTCGCCCTGGCTGCGCACCGCGGTCCGCACAGCAGCATCTGTCCCTCCGATGCCGCCCGGGCCGTCGGCGACGACAACTGGCGCGAGCTGATGGACGACGCTCGCGATGTGGCTCGGGAACTCGCCAGGTCCGGCGACGTGCAGATCACGCAGCGCGGCACCGCGCTTGACCCGGATGCCACCTGGCGCGGCCCCATCCGCATCAGGATCGTCCCGCGCTGACGACGTAACCTGGCCCGCATGGCCATCGAATCGGCAATGCTCGCCCTCGGTACCCCCGCCCCGTCCTTCACGCTGCCCGACCCGGCGACCGGTGCGACGGTCAGCCTCGAGGACCTGGCCGGCCCCGCGTTGGTCGTCACCTTCATCTGCAACCACTGCCCCTACGTCCAGCACGTCGCGGCCGGGCTGGCCGCGCTGGGTCGGGACCTGGCCGGGCAGGGTGTCGCGATGGTCGGCATCTCCAGCAACGACGTCGTCACGTATCCGCAGGACGGACCCGAACAGATGGTCACCGAGGCCCGCAGGCACGGCTGGACTTTCCCGTACCTCTACGACGAAACCCAGGACGTCGCCCGCGCCTTCTCCGCGGCCTGCACGCCGGACACCTTCGTCTTCGACGGTGAGCGCCGACTCGTGTACCGCGGCCAGCTCGACGACTCCCGGCCCAAGGACGACCGGCCCGTGACGGGCGCCGACGTGCGGGCGGCCGTCGACGCCGTTCTCGCCGGACGACCGGCGGACCCGAACCAACGGCCGTCGATCGGATGCGGCATCAAGTGGCGGTCCAGCTGACGGTGGGTCCTGCCGACTGCGGGTCGAACCAGTCCCGCAGCATTTGACTCGCCAGCGGGGCACAATTCACCGTGGAACTGGTCGACATCGACACCGGGAGGGGCACATTGAGCAAGAAGAACGACGAGCGCGACGTCGAGCAGGACGAACCGAAGGGCGGTCGACCCGGCCCGGCCGATCACGGTCGCGAGGGCGGCATGGCCACCCGCGAACAGGCCCCCGAACTCACCGAGCCCAGCGACGGGGACTGACATGACGCGTGTCGAGCCGTCGGATGCGTTCGCTGAGGTGTCGAGAATCGAACTGGGACAAGGGGATCGCATCAACCTCGGGGTGGCGGCCATCATGATGCGCCTGCCGGAGGTGTCAGTGGCCTTCGGCGGAGTGACGGCCAAGCTCAAGGAGACCGGCACGTTGCCGCCGCGTCTGGTCGAACTGGTCCGGCTGCGCATCGCATTCCACAACCAATGCCGCAGCTGCATGTCGGTGCGCTACCAGACCGCCGTCGATGACGGCTTGACCGAAGACCTGGTGTGCTCGCTGGAACGCCCCACTGAGGCGCCGGACCTGACGGACGCCGAGCGCAGTGCGCTGCGCTTCGCCGACCTGTTCGCCACCAACCATCTGGCCATCGACGAGGCGGTGTACGAGGACTTGCGCGGGCACTTCAGCGAAGACGAACTGGTCGAGCTGGGTTTGCACTGTGCGATCGCCGTCGGCTTCGGACGTCTGGCCGCGACCTGGGACGTGGCGGACAACCTGCCCGCGGAGTTCCAGGCCCGGGGTGAGACGCCCGTTGGACCGTGAGCCGGCGGCGGGGTGGTCGCGTCGGGGTGACAACTCAGCCGTACACCCGGGCGTAGATCTCCTCGATTTGTTGGCCGGTGGGGACGACCGGATTGTTGGCCGGCGAACCGGACGCCAGCGCTTGCTGAGCCATCAACGGAGTCAACGACTCCCACGCCTGACGGTCGATGCCGTAGGAGCGCGGTGTGGGAACTTCCAGTTCGGCACACAACTCGGCCAGCGCCTGCACCAGAGCTTGAGCGGCCACCGCATCGGCGACGTGAGCGTCTGCTGCTCCAAAGGCACGGGCGCAGTCGGCATACCGCGACTCGGCGCCGGTGACGGAGAACTCGGTGACCGCCGGAAACAGCATGGCGTTCGACAAGCCGTGGGCTACCTGGAAATGCGCGCCGATCGGGCGGCTCATGCCGTGCACCAGCGCGACGCTGGAGTTGGAGAAGGCCAGCCCGGCTTGCGTGGCGGCCAGCATCATGGCCTCACGCGCCTGCGAGTCGGAGCCGGCGCGGTAAACCCGGTTGAGGTTGCCGGAGATGAGCCGGATGGCCGACAGCGCAAGGCCGTCGCTGACGGGATTGGCTTTGCGGCTCACGTACGCCTCGACCGCGTGGGTCAGCGCGTCGACACCGGTGTCGGCGGTCAGCCTCGGCGGCATCGACAGAGTCAGTTCGAAGTCGACGATCGCCGCGACCGGCAGGAACGACACACCGGGGCACAGCATCTTCTCGTGGGTGTCGCTGTCGCTGATCACAGTGAATTGCGTTGCCTCCGAACCGCTTCCCGCGGTAGTCGGAATCGCGATGACGGGCAGCGCCGGGCCTGCGTAGCTGTTGGGCGCCTTGAAATTGCGCATAGGTCCGCCCTGATGTGCCAGCACTGCAAGGGCTTTCGCGGAGTCCATCGGGCTGCCGCCGCCGAAGCCGATGACACAGTCGGCGTTGTGGTCGCGCACTGCCCGTACCCCGTCCTCCAGGGAGGCGGTGGTGGGATCCGGGACGGTGCGGTCGAAGAGCGCGGCCGCTATGCCCGCCACACGCAGCAGGTCGAGCACTCGTTGCGCGGCACCGGTGTGGGTCAGGAACGAATCCGTCACCAGCAGAGGGCGTTTCAGCTCCAGGCCGGTGAGCACGTCGGCGATCTCGTTGATCGACCCGGCGCCGATCCGTAGCTGCCGGGGAAACGCGATCAGTGCGGACAAGGTATAACCTCTCGATGCATTAGCGGTACCGCTCGGCCAGCGTCTCGGCCTGGCGGTCGGCCAGCGCCATCGCGGTGAGCATCGGGTTGGCCATCGGGCTGGACGGGAACAGACCGGTGTCGCACACGTAGATGTCGTCGAGTCCGTACACCGCGCCCCAGGAGTCCGTGACGTACCGTCGCGGGTCCGCACCCATCGGGGTGGTCCCGAACACGTGGTTGGCCACCAGGCGAAAGTCGTTGGGCGACAGGCGCGCCGACCGGATCGCGGCTGCGGCTTCGGCTGCGCCGTAGCGGGGTTCGAGGCCGTGGATGCCGGGTACGACGGTGCGCGCACCCGCGGTTTGGAACATCTCGGCCAGTCGCGCCGCGCCTTCCTGAATGCGGCGCACGTCACCGGCACCGACGTCATAGCGCAGGCTGGTCGCGCCGCCCGGCCGGGCCCGCACCCGTCCGACCGAGTCCTGGCCGCTCACCCACACCGTCCAGGTGGCGACGTGTTCGTAGTCGGCCAGTGAGCGCACGAACTCCTCGCCGGTTCCCGGGTGCAGCATGCCCAGCACCGACGGAGTGGCCCAGATCGACTCGAGTTTGATGCCCTCCTCGAGGAATCCGGTGACGTGGTAACCCTGGGTCGCGCCGGTCCACGGTGCGACCTCCTCGTCGAACGCGCCCATCACAATCACACCGGGATGCATCCGCACGTTGCGCCCCACCAGGTCCGCGTCGTGACCGCTGCGCTGCAGGATCTGCGGGGACGCCAACGCACCGGCGGCCAGCACCGTGCATCGGGCGTTCACGCGCACCCGATGGGTGCGCCGGCCGGTGATCGGGTCGACGACCGCACCGCGCAGACCATGCACTCGATTGCCCTGCCGCAGCAGACGATCCACCTGTACGCAGGTGTAGACGCGACCACCGGCCCGCAGCAGTTCGGGTATCCCGCGCCGGTCCATCGACTGCTTGGCCCCTGACGGGCATCCGGTGATGCACTGCCCCGAGCCGCGACAATCGTGCTCGTTGCGCCGCAACGGTTCGACCTGATAGCCGAGCGCTTCGGCGCCGGCACGGAACAGATCGTTGCGCCGGCCCTGCACCTGCGGTTGCACCGGACGCACTCCGAGGAACCCCTCCACGGCGTCGTAGTGACGCGCCATTTCTTCCGGTGTGATCCCGTCGACGCCGTGCTCGCCCGCCCACCTCTGAAACACGAAGTCCGGGGCCCTCATACAGATCCCAGAATTGATCACCGACCCGCCACCCAGACACCGAGCCTGCAGGGTGGGTATCACCACGTTGCCCCGCGTAGTGCGCATCCCGCCGTCCCAGAACCAGCGGGCGAAGGTCTCCCCGGCCTCGACGCCCCGGTCGCGCTGACGCATGGCCGCGCCGGCCTCCAGCACGACGACGTCGAGTCCTTCGTCGGCGAGTCGGTGCGCGAGCACAGTGCCCGCCGGCCCGGAACCTACCACGCAGACATCGCAGTCGAGCGCCAGCGCACGGTTGTAGTCTGAATATTCCTGCACGCGTGCGCGTTTGGCTGTGTCCGGGACGGGACGGCGTGCCTCGAGCTTCGTCTTCGCTTCGTTGAGCACATGCCGAGCTACACCGCCGGCCATTCCGACCACCGGGCCAGATATGGGCCGGCGGTACGCGGAGAGCACTTCCTCGAACGCGCTCAGGAACCAGGCCACGTCGTCGTCTTCGAGGGTGACCGGCGGCAGCAGTTTGATCATGTTGAGGTTGAATCCCGGTATCTGGACCAGGATTCCGCGCCGGTGCAGGTCGATGTGCACCGCGGCAGCGAATGCGCCCGGATCGCCGATGCCCATCAGGGTCTGCTGCATGCGCAGTGCGAGGTTGGCCGATGTCTTGAACACCACGCCGATGATCAGACCCTGCCCGGTGACGCGGTCGATCACGTCGTACCGGGCGGCCAGATCCTGTAGGCCCCTGTGGAATTTGTCCGACAGGGCCTGGGCGCGGGTCGGCGCGTCGAGTTCTTCGAGCACGTCGAGGGTGGCCAGGCCGGCGGCCATCGCCAGGTTGTTCTCGGCGAACGTCGACAGGTAGATCGGGCCGGATTTGAAGGCGGCGTAGACGCGGTCGTAGATGTCCTGGGTCAGCAGCACCGCACTGACCGGCGCCTGGCCACCAGAGAGCGCTTTGCTGACGGTCAGCATGTCCGGTTGAACCCCTGCGCCGTGGCAGCCGAACCAGGTACCGAGCCGTCCGAGTCCGGTTTGCACCTCGTCGATGACCAACGCCGTACCGTGCTGCGCGCAAAGCCGTTGCGCCTCTTGCAGATATTCGGCCGACACCACTTCGCACGTCATCCCCTGAACAGGCTCGACGACGAACGCCGCGACATCCCCGTAGGACAGTTCGCGGCGCAAGGCGTCGATGTCGTTGCGCGGCACCGGCGTACAGGTCGGCATCAGCGGGTCGGCGGTGACCTTCATCTCGTCGAAGCCGCACATCGATATCGCGGCGTAGGTGCGTCCGTGAATGCCCCGTCCAGGTACAGATAACGACGACGCCCGGTGGCCTGCCGGGTGAACCGGACGCAGATCTCGGTGGCCTCGGTGCCGGAGTTGGCGAACACCACCTTCTGGAATTGTGGGCCGGCCAGCGCGATCAGCCGCTCGGCCAGCAGGCCGCCGAGCACCGAGGCGTTGGCCACCGACAGGTTGGGCAAGTTCATGTCCAGGACGTCGCGCAACGCCGAACGGACCTTGGGGTGGTTGCGGCCGATGAAGTGCACTCCCCCACCGCTGAGCAGGTCGAGGTATCGGCGGTTGTCCTCGGTCCACAGATAGGCACCTTCGGCACGCGTGAAAACCGCATCCATTCCAGCCAATTCGAACATGTACAGCAGCTTGGGGTGGACATGACGCCGGGACAGGTGCGTGCTGGAGTGCAGGTGCTCTTCGACGAACTCGTGGAACGTCATGACCGATGATCCAGCGAGTAGCCGTACTCGTCGAAGACGAACTTCCAGTGCTCGCGCACCAGGTCGGCAAGTTCGTCGTCGACACTGAGCCGATTGGTGCGGTATCCCTTGAGTCCGTTCAGATAGCCGCCGATCGTGGCGTCGTAACGATCACCCTGCGGGATGTCGAGGTGCCGGTAGATGCCGTCGAGCACCTCGCGCGGACGCGCGCACAGGTCGGGGTAGGCCACCTCGATGTAGTTCTCGGGTGGGATCAGCGCGCGATCTTCGAAGAAGCGCTCGAACAACAGTTGCCCGACGACGATCACCTGCGTCGGCAGGTTCTCCACGAAGGACACCTCGGGCACCTGCAGGAAATTCTCCCAATCGGTCTGCTTGCGCATGTGGATGGTAGAAGCGGCGACGGTGAACGGATTACGGTGTATGTGAACGAATTTCGCGTCCGGGAAGACGTCGAGCAGCATCCGGACCCGGGCCATGTGGGCGCAGCTTTTGATGACCGGGCGCCGCCCACCGGAGTGCAGCCGGATCTTGCCGACGAACCAGCGCAGCGCCGCCTTCCACTCGTCGCGCTCGCTTTCGCGGGCCTGCAGGAAGTCGAAATACCGTTCGTAGCGGGGCAGCAGGTCGGGCAGCATGAACGCCAGGTAGGGCGACAGCCCGGTCAGTTTGGCCAGCGCGATCTCGTCCTCGGCGGCTTCGTTCCAGCCTTGCGCGACATTGTCGTAACCGCGGGTTTCGGCGAGCATTCCGGCGGTCAGCGGCGGGATCGTGCTGCCCGTGGTGATGAACGCGGTCGGGAACACCACCTGATAGACGGTGGGATAAGTGTTCTCGGGGTCGCGGCCCAGCAGGTTGTGCAGGTGCGTGGTGCCGCTGCGCCAGTGCCCGAGGATGAAGATCGGGGGCGGGTCGATCGGTGTCGAAGCGATGCGCCGGTCGTAGCGGCGGCGCTCGACCGTACCGACTGCGGTGGCTACCCCGCTCCATCCGGTGATCCAGGCGACCCGGTGCAGATAGCGCGCGCTAACCCGAAACCGCGCACCGGCCAACATCTCGAACCATTCAGGGATCTCGATGCCGGTGATGAGCTGATCGGTGTTGAAGAGACGCTCGAGTCGCTTGACCCGCGGGCCGCTACGCAACCGGGTAGGCCGGCCGGGCCGCCGCACTGGGACCGGTGGACGAGTCGCGGACGGCGGTAGGCCGATCCGTTGCTGCACCGCCGGGTCGGCCAGGTATGCGAGCGTGAAAAGCCAACGCAGCGCGGAGAATAACGCGCGCCGCGGGTAACGGCGTGCGCCTTCCCAGCCCTGTAGTCGCGCGATGCGCTCGTCCAGCGGCGCGGCGGAGAACACGGTTCCGCGGGCCGTGACGGCGGTGCCGACTTCGAATACCAGCAGCAATGCACGCAACTGGGCGCGTTTGGGTAATGGGAGCCGGGCCAACATCGTGTCGACGTAGGTGACCGCGCCCGCCGCGCCACCGCTCACCCCGATGGGTCCGCGCGCCGGGAAGAACGCCTCGGCGATCGAGTCGACGACGACGCATTCTCTGCTGGTCAGCACCTGCAAAGGGCACCCCTTTTCGGCTGCATACGCCACTGTATCGCCGATCAACCAGCACGACGGTTCGAATGGAACCGCTACCGTTCGGAGCGTCTAGTGGCTCTCTGGTGTGCACCCGCCGCCGGTGACGCGGGCCGGCAGCACCGGGCGTCCGCCGGGCTGAGCGCTCTCCCACCGGGACCAGATGCCCTCCGAGTAAGGTTCGGGAACGCCGTTTCGCTCGTAAATTCCCTGGGGGTCATAGATATTCGTACTCGGCCACGGCCATGGGCACACCACTGACGTCGCCGCTCCCGACCAACGGGTGACCGCGGTGTAGACCAGTCCGTAGGTCATGAACGCAAGATTGACCCCGACGAGCATCACCACGAAGGAACCCAGCGCGGGCCGGGACGGGAAGACCTTGGCGCGCTGCGCCAGCTTTTCGGCGACGCTGCGTCCGGTGTCGTCGCGATAGATCATCAGCGCAGCCGGGATCATCAAGATATTGATCAGCGACGACTGCCAGAGCAGCGGGAACTGCCAGCGGGTGCCGAGGAAGATCGATCCGAACGGTATGACCTGGCTGAACGTGTATAGCCCAATGCGGACGCACAGCAGTTCCATCGCGAAGTCGTAGACGAACCCGAAGGCGAACACCAATCCCGACAGACTGAGCAGCGGATGCCGCGAGACGAAGGAATCCTGCGGACCGCGCGCCTGCAGTCGTCGCAACGCCCAGATCGCCGGGAAAAACGGTGGCACCACGAACATTGCGATGGCCGAGATGAAGAGCGGTTCGACGGTCGGAGACAGCGAGACCAGCGGCCAGTCCTCGGGCCAGTGCCACAGGTCGGGGTTGTAGACGGCAAAGGTTACCCAGTTCATCGGCGCGTCCTGCCACGCCAAGGTGGTGACTGCAATCGTCATCAACAGGTAAGGGTGTTTCGGGTGCCGGCGCCACAGGACGGCGACGAGAGCCACAATGGTGACCAACGCCAGGTAACTGAAGATCTCGATGGTCACGATCCAGTGGTTGTAACCGAACAACGGATCCGACAGCGGGTGCGGACCGCCCGTGTCCTGGGGATTGCGGATCCGCGGGGAGACGGCGCCATACCGGGCGTTGTGGATGATCAGCCCTAGGAGCACAACCCCGATCGCTCCCACCGCCCACAGCGGACGTTTGGTGGTCGCGGGGTCCGGTGTGCCTGGCTGATCGGTTTCGGTCTTATGACCTAACATTTGGTCAAACTAGCGCCGCCGTGCTCGCGGATCAATGCAGGCGGCACGCTGAGCTATGCCGGCGCGTTGAATTCGTGATTCGGGAATTCGTTTTCGGCTAATGGATCCGGGCCGAATCGGTTAGGCCCGTCCGTGCCCTTGGTGGCGCCCCAGATGACGAGTATGACGAAGCCGACCAGCGGCACGAAGCTGATCAGCACCCACCAGCCGGAGTTGTCGATATCGTGTAGGCGCCGAACGGTCACGGCCAGGCTGGGTATGAACGTGACGAGTTGGATCAGCAAGTTGACGAACTGGGTCTCGAGCTGCGCGTCGATGACCAGGCTGAGCAGGCCGAGAATGACGGTGAAAAGCGTCCAATACCAGAATTCGGAGCGGCGGGCTCGATCACTGAAATCGAAATATTTGGCGAACCCGGTCGAAATCGCTTGCCCGAAGCCCATTTCATCTCCCCACTTGGGAAACCCGCTTGTGGAAGCGAAAGAATATCAAGTTGGGTCAAAGCGGTCGACTATGTCCGTCAACCGACCTACGCTGAGCGGGTGCTCAGCATCACGGAGTCCACGACGACATCGCCAGGTATCTGCCGCATCTGCTCGGCTCATTGCGGAGTGTTGGTCACCGTCACCGACGGCAAACTGTCCAAGGTCACCGGGGATCCCGACAACCCGATGTTCAAGGGCTACACCTGCGCCAAGGGCCGGGCGCTGCCGGAGATCCACAACAATCCCGCGCGCCTGTTGCACAGCCAGAAACGACGGTCCGACGGGACCTATGCCGCTATCGACAGCGAGCACGCGATGGACGAGATCGCCGCGCGCCTGCAGCAGCTCATCGACGAACATGGACCGCGCTCGGTGGCCATGTATCTCGGAACCAACGGCTTGCCCTACCCGGCGAGTCCGTTGATGGCGAACGCCTTCATGCGCGGCATCGAGTCGCCGATGTTCTTCACCGCCAACACAATCGACCAACCGGGCAAACAGATCGCGCTGTCCGCGCACGGTCACTGGCTCGGCGGTGACGTCAACTTCAACGAAGCCGACAGCTGGATGCTGGTCGGGACCAATCCGGTCGTGTCCAAGTCGATCGGCATCCCGGGCCAGAATCCGGCCCAGCGGATCAAGGAAGCCGTCGGCCGCGGTATGAAGCTGATCGTCATCGACCCGCGCCGCTCGCAGACCGCTGCCCGCGCGGCGATCCACATCCAGCCGCGACCCGGTGAGGATGTCCCCATCCTGGCCGCCATCATCAATCGAATCATCGCCGAAAACCTCTGTGACACAGAGTTCTTGGCTGAACATGTCGACGGCTTCGACAAGTTGGCCGCGGCCGTCGCGGGGTTTACTCCCGAATACGTGGCCGAGCGCGCCGACGTCCCCGCCCAGCAACTGATCGACGCCGCGCACCTGTTCGCCAGCTACGGATCCCGCCGCGGCATGGTGAACTGCGGTACCGGTGCCAACTTCGGACTGCACGGCAACCTGCTCGAATATCTCGCGCTGTGCCTCACCACCATCTGCGGACGATGGCAACGCGCCGGCCAACCCGTGACGCGCCCAAACACGTTGATGCCCGCCTACACCGCCAAGGCGCAGGCGCTGCCGCCGTACCAGGGTTGGGGCTACGGCGAGCAACTGCGGGTGCGCGGACTGACCGACGCGGTGTGCGGCATGCCCACGGCGGCTCTGGCCGACGAGATCCTGATGCCCGGCGATGGGCAGGTGAGAGCTTTGATCTGCGTCGGCGGCAACCCGATGGCGGCGTGGCCCGACCAGCGCAAAACCCAGCGCGCGATGGAGAGTCTGGAGTTGCTGATCACGCTGGACACCGAGATGTCGCTCACCTCGCGGCTGGCGCACTACGTCATCGCACCCAAGATGCAGATGGAAACCCCGGCCATGACGCAGGGCAGCGAGCTGATCAAGTACTTCGCGAGTGGCACCGGGATTCCCGCCGCCTACGCGCAGTATGCGCCGCGGCTGGTCGATCCTCCGGCAGGATCGGATCTGGTCGAGGAATGGCAATTCTTTCTGGGGCTCGCCAAGCGTATGGACCTCACGCTGTTCTTCGTCAACTTCTTCGGCGGGGGCGGCGGCCGCTACATGGAGTCACCGCCGATCGTGCTGACGATGGACGGCAACACCGGGTTGACCACCGAGGAATTGTTCGCCGAGATGTGCGCGACGGCACGCGTCCCGCTCGACGAGGTGAAGAGCCACCCGCACGGCAAGATCTTCGACGTGGACGCGGTGGTCGCCGAACGGGATCCCGACTGCCTGGCGCGTCTGGACGTCGGCAACGACTACATGCTCGGCGAGTTGGCTGCGACGCTGGCCGAGGACTTCCGGTCGGCTCGCAGCGACGCGGCATTCCCGTTTCGGCTGATTCCGCGCCGGCACGGCAACTTCATGAACTCCTCCGGCACCAACCTGTCCACACTGAACCGCGGCAAGCCCTACAACCCGGCCTACATGCATCCCGAAAGCATCGCCGCCCTGGGCCTGCAAGCGGGCGCCGCGGTGACGATCACGTCGCCGCACGACCACATCCCAGCTGTGCTCGAAGCCGACCAGACCTTACGACCGGACGTCATCGCCATGCATCACGCTTTTGGCGGACTCACCGACGAGGACGCCGAGTTCCGTTGTCGCGGAAGCAATGTCGGGCGCCTGGTGCCGACTGACGTCGAGTACGACCCGATCACCGGATTGCCCCGGCAAGGCAATATCCCGGTGAACGTGAGCCCGCTCTAACCCGTTGGCACCTGGAAGACGTCGATCGATCGCACCGTCTTCAGCATGACCAGCGGGATGTGCCGGCTCGTCGATCGCTGATAGGACACGTACGGCGGGTAGAGGTGGCACATGTAGTCCCACACGTCGTGACGTTCGATCGCCTCGGGCTCGCGCCACGTCGCCTCGAACGCCTGGGTCGCGATCTGCACACCGATGGTTTCGCTGGCGACGACGTTGAGGTACCACTCCGGGTGTTTGTCCGCCCCACCCTTGGACCCGACAACCACGATCTCACCGCCGACGTTGCCGTAGATCAGCGGCTTGACGAAGGTCCTGCCCGACTTGCGGCCGGTGTACCTGATCAAGCAGTTGGTCGTCATCTCACGGCCGCCGAGGGCACTGAGATCGAGGATATGGCCTTGTGCGCCACCGGAATCGAGGTATGTCGCGAGGTGATGCTGCATCCAGTCAGTGCGCTCTGCGCGGATCGCAGCGGCGTCGGCATCGGCCATGATCACTTCCCTTCGCCGGTCGCTTGGCCTACGGGTTCGTCCGGTCGAGGATTTGACTAGATCGACGTCAGTCAAACACCGACCAAGAGGGTTCACCCTGGATGACCCGCACCAGGAATTCCAGAGCCTCCTCGGACTGTCTGTCGGAATCGTCCCCGTGGGCGAGGCGGCAGGATTGCGGGTCGATGGACACGATCCACACCCCCTCCAGGCCTGGCTCACGCTGGGAGATGGTCGGAGAGATCACATCGGCCGCGTACGCGAACGCTCCGGCTTCGGTCAGGCCGTCGCTGTAATCCAGGTAACTCTGGTCACGCAGCGTGACGACGTGGTAGTGCGGCATGGTGGCCAACTGATCGGAAAGCGTTTGCGGCCGGTTGTTTTCCGCACTCACAGCCTTGATCTAACACCGTTGGGCGCTCGGCTGCATCATGGGAAGCGCGCCCGAGCAATGGCGCGCAACCGTATTGCGTTCGGACTCAGATCGGTTCAGGGTTGATACAGTCCGCGCCGAAAGGGTTTCTGATGATGATGCGAATTCTCGGGGTTCCTGCCGTGTCGTTCGCCGTCGCCGCCCTGGTTTCGGTCAGCGCTCCGCCCGCGGCCGTAGCGGACACCTACTGTGGCAAGTCGAGCCGCGGGGCTTCGGTTTTCGCCGGCAACTCGGACACCTCGTGCGAATTCGCCATGAACACCGCCGAGACGTATCACGCGCATGGCAACGGCTCGAATCCGTTCGACGTGTACAGCCCGATCACCGGCCGCTCGTACTCGATGACGTGTACCGCCGCCGGGACGGTATGCCAGGGTGGCAACAACGCGCTGGTCTATCTGCGTTAGCACGACCCGTCCGGGTGACAGACGCGGATGGGCGAAGCTACCGCAGTCGTCCCCACCGCGCGAACCGCACCAGATACGGCACCAGCCGGGAAACCGGCACGCACCTCGGCCAGTCACCCGCGCGGAAATAGGCATCAGATCCGCCGTCGACGAAAATCACACTCCCACACAGGAAATCGGCCGCATCCGACAGCATGAAACATGCCCATTCGGCGAGTTGGGCGGGATCACCGAACCCGCCCACCGGGACGGGGAACGCTTGTACCGCTTTGGCCTGTTGCGGCGCCGCGAGCTGCTCTTGCAATAGCGGGGTCAGGATGGCCCCGGGTGCCAGCACGTTGAGCCTGATGCCGGCTCCGGCCCATTCCGGTCGCACCGCCTGCTGTCGAACCCATTGGGTGAGCGCCGTCTTCGACGCGGCGTAAACCATCGTCGGAGCACCCTTGCCGAGCCACCGCACCGAACGCACGGCCTTCTCAGTGTCGCGGGCCAATATTGACCGCACGGTTCGGCGCGGCACCGCTGGCGTGGTGGTGGTCGAATTGCTGCCGATCACAACCACTTTGGCGGGTGAGCCGCTGGCCAGCGCCGCTCGCCACTCGGTGAGCAGGTCCACGACGCCACAGAAGTTCACTTCGGCAATCTCGCGCAGCCTGCCGGGCGTCGGGCCGAGGCCGGCGGCCAGCACCGCGCCGTCGAGGGTGCCGTTGGCTGCGGTCAACACCGCCCGGGCGGCGTCTCTGCGGCCCTCGGACGTCGAAAGGTCGGCTACGACATCGGCGTTTCGGATATCGATGCCGATGACCGTGTGACCGCGCTCGCGCAGCAGTTGTGCGGCCGCATGGCCCATCCCTGATGCGGAGCCCGAGACCGCATAAGTTCCCATCTCGCGGACCTCAGGCGAGTACGGTCTCGGTCTCGCGCACCACGCAACGGGTGCCCGTATAAACCGTCGGCATGCATTTCATGCAGTGCACACAGGATCCCTGGACGGCCCGACCGCTCTGCAGACTGTTGATCAGACCCGGGTCGCGCAGCAGCGCCCGCCCCATCGCGACGAACTCGAAGCCCTCGTCGAGGGCGGATTCGACAGTGGCCAGCGCGTTGATGCCGCCGAGCAGGATCAACGGAATGTCCAGCGCTCGGCGGAATTGACGTGCCAGCGGCAGGAAGTAGGCCTCTTCGAAGGGATACTTGCGGAACAATCGGCGGCCGATGACGCGCAGGCCCAACCCGACCGCGGCGGGCTGTACGGCGATGAAATCCGCCATGGGCACGTCGCCGCGAAAGTAGTACATCGGGTTGAGCAGGGAGCTTCCCCCGGTCAGCTGCAGCGCGTCGAGATGCCCGTCAGCCTGCAGCAGCGCGGCGGTAGGCAGACTGTCGGTCAACCAGAACCCGTGCGGCACACCGTCGTCCATGTTGAACTTCGCTGTCACGGCTACCGAATCGCCGGTCACCGCGCGTACCCGCTCGGCGACCCGGCGCGCCAACTCGGCGCGCCGGTGCACGTCGCCGCCGAACTCGTCAGTGCGCTTGTTGAGGTTCGGGCTGAAGAACGACGACAACAGATAGCCGTGGCCCATATGGATCTCGACCGCGTCGAAACCGGCGTCGACGGCGTTGCGCGCCGCGGTACCGAACTCGTCGACGACAGCGGCGAGTTGCTGTCTGGTGGCGCCCTTCACCACTCCCATCGCAGGCGCGCTCAGGCGGGTGGTCGGCGCCAGGGAAGGGGTGCGATTGGAGCGCATGTTGGCAACCAAGCCCGCGTGGCCGATCTGTGCGCAGACCAGCGCACCCTCGGCGTGCACCGCGTCGGTGAGCCGCCGCAACTGCGGCACTGTTTCCTGGTTCAGCACGATGGTGTCGCGGTGTACCCGGCCGCCGGGTGAGATCGCACAGTAGGCGACAGTGGTCATCGCCGCTCCCCCGCGAGCGACCTCGGCATGGAACTCGATGAGCTCGTCGCTGACTTGACCGCGCGGCATGACACCCTCGAACGTGGCGGCCTTGATGAATCGGTTCTTCAACGTCAGCGGGCCCAGCCTGGCTGGGGTGAAGGGCGCGCCATGCGCTATTTTCGATGCCGTTGGCATCAAAATAGCATGCACGGCGGGTACCAGGAGGTCAACATGCATGTCGCGGTGACGGGCGGAACCGGTTACCTGGGCGCCCATACCGTACGGGCGTTGCTGCAAGCCGGCCACACCGTTCGGCTTCTGGTGACCATCGCCGAAGCCGGCGCCCCGGTGATCGGGCATTTGCGGGCGTTGGGAGAGCTGACGGTCATACCCGGGGACATCCGCGAACGCATCACGGTAGACCAGCTGCTCGACGGCGTGGAGGCGGTGATCCACGCGGCCGGGGTCGTCGGTACCGACAAGCGGCGCGAGGAGTTGATGTGGGCCGTCAACGCCTACGCCAGCGAAACCATCCTGAATCGGGCCGTCGCCCTCGAGCTCGACCCCGTGGTCCTGGTCAGCAGCTACAGCGCCCTGTTCCCGCCGCCGCCGGGACAGGTAATCGGTCCCGACACGCCGACCGCGCCCGGGCGCAGCCCCTATGCCCGCACGAAAGCCCACGCCGAGCGCGCCGCGCGGCAGTTGCAGAGCGACGGCGCACCGGTCGTCGTCACCTACCCCTCCAGCGTGGTGGGACCGGCGTTCTTCACCGCCGCCGGGGTCACCGAACGCGGCTGGGAACCGATCATTCGCGCCGGGGTGGCACCGCGCCTGCGCGGCGGCATGCAGATGGTCGACGTGCGTGACATCGCCGAGGTGCACGCCCGGCTGATGCGTCCCGGCCGCGGGCCCCACCGTTACATCTGCGGGGGCGAGCTGCTGACGTTCGACGAAATCATCGACGCGTTGGAGGAGGCCCGCGGATCCCGCATCCGGCGAGTTCCGGTCTCGCCGCGAGCCTTTCGGGGGGCCGGCCGGTTCGCGGACCTGATCGGAGGTGTGATTCCGCTCGGGGACGGCCTCAGTTACGAGGCCGCGCTGCTGCTGACCGCGGCCACACCGACCGACGACTCGAAAACGCTCGCCGATCTCGGCCTCAGCTGGCGCTCGCCGCGTGAGTCAATCATCGAGGCGTTCCGGCGGCGCGGCTTCGACACCGGCGATCAGTAGCTGCGCAATCCGGCGGCGCAGCGCGGCCGAATCGTCGCCGGCCGCCACCGTGGTCACGAAAAGCGCCGCACCCGCCGCCATCGTCAGCACAGCGCGGGCGTCGAGTTCCGCACGTTCCCGTTCGGCGGGTTCGGCGGCGTGCACATCCTCGACGAACAGCTCAACCGCCGGACCGCTGAAGTTCGCCCACAGCGCGCGTCGCAGCTCTTCGTCGTCGCGCAGCGCCAGCAGCAACCACGGCACCGCCGCGGCGACGTCGGAGCGACTGAACAAATCATGGCTACCCCGCACCACGTAGTCGATCCAGCCGCCGACATCGGTGCCCTCGAACGGCGCAAGGTCGGGTGTGACGCCCAGGATCGCGTCCAACACCAACGCCACCTTCGACGGCCACCTCCGGCTCAGACTGGCCCGACCGACACCGGCTCGCAGCGCCACCAGCCGCAGCGAGATGCCCTGCCAGCCGCTTTCGACCAACATCTCGCGGACAACGGCCAGGACCCGGTCGTCGATCGAGGCGTCACGAGGGCGGCCCGATCGAGGAGCACTGTCCTGGCTCATTGCACCATTCCAGCATCCGCATGCCGGCAGCGGTCATCGCGCCTCAACCGCCATGGCCCCGAAGAGACGAGACCCAACACTGAGGTATCGTTCACTCTCGTCTGTCGACGTGCCGAGGCAGGCTAGCGGGCTGTGGCGCAGTTTGGTAGCGCACTTGACTGGGGGTCAAGTGGTCGCAGGTTCAAATCCTGTCAGCCCGACCAGAGTCGAGGTTGCGCAGCAGCGTTGTTGAGTGCGGCGATGTCCTGGATGAGCAGGTCGTGATTGATCACCTGGCAGTAGAGCCGTCAGTGCGACCCTTGCAGGAAGTCAGACCGTGCCCGTCGGGCCCGACGCCGGTCGCTATCTAGCTTCATGAATGCGCTTTGCAGTGTTGCCACAGACCCCGCCCGGCCGGCGATATCAGAGGCTCAGCAAGACGCGAGACCCGTCTGGGCGCTTCACCGCAACTTCTAGCTCACCGCCGGTCGCCTCAACGTACTTGCGGAGTGTGTCGACCCGGCTGGTGCCCAGATTGCCGTGCTCCATTTGAGAAACGCGGTTCTGTCCGACACCGATTGCTGCCGCCAGGGAGGTCTGGGTGTAGCCGGCGTCTTCGCGCAGCTCGCGCAGACAGTACTGGGCAACCTCGCGATCCATCTCATCCTTGATTGCGTCGATGCGGGCACGGTTTCCCGGACGGCGACGTCGAAGATCATCAAGCGAGGTCATCGTTTCTTCCCCTTTCTTGTCTTCGGCTTGGCGGCTTTGGCCGCTTCAGCCTCCTTTATCAACTTCTGTTGGTGTTCGGTGAACAGTCGATCGGCGGTGGGGATGTTCGTCGCGTACCACTTCGTCCAATTTCCTGCCTTGTCTCCGGCGACCAGCATGATCGCCCGAGATTGGATGTCGAAGGCGAAGAGCACTCGTATCCTCCCATTTCCGCACCATGGCACATTATCAGCTTTAACTGATATCAGCTAGAGATGATTCCCTTAGGCAGCGGGGGTCGCGCTGGGACCACCCAGGGACCACACGTCATGCGCGACGATGATGACGGCGATGCGGAATCGCAAGGTCAGAGACTGCTGAGGTCGCCAATGATGGACTGCGCCGCAGAAATCAGCACCAGAGCTTCGAATCCGGCCGCGATCGAGAACAACCCCACGTCAGCAGCGATCGGGTTGCCGATCGCGTTGATCAGGCCGACGGGATCGCCGGTCAGGGCTTGCGTGATCCCGTCGGCGAATAAACCGACGTTATATGCCGGTAAGGAGAGCAGCGCCGCCGTCGCGAAGTCGGCCGTGGGCAGCAGCACCGAATACCCGGTGGAAATGGCGCTGGCGACGGTGTTGACGGCATCGGCCGGTGCGGCCAGAATTCGCTCCACCACACCGAGCGACGGCTGCGGAAGCGCTTCCAGCGTGGCGACGAAATTGGCCGGTGTCAGGCTCGACGCGGTGACGCCGACCTCCCGCGCGAAGTCGCTGACTCCCTGCTGGGCGCCGGCCACCAGGGCGCCGGTTACCTCGACCGGATCAAGCGGCGGGAACAGCCCGAACGGGGTGTGCACGTTCGGAGGTCCCGTCGACCAACCCTGATGCGGACTGCCGTAGCCCAGGTTGACCAGCACCCGGACGTCCGGCTCGATCAAGCTCGTCAGCGCAGGACCCACGACCGGCACTGCGCGCAGCGGCTCCAGCAGGGGCAGCCGCGGATTGGGGATCATGTAGTAGTCGGTCGTGGTAGGCCCGACGGTGTCGGTCAACGGGATCGCCGTCGCGATCTGCGCGGGTGTGAGATCGGCGTAGGTGCCGTGCACGTAGTAGATGCCGGCTAGCGCGTTGAGGTCGGCAAGCAGGTTGATCGGATACTGCGGGAAGTCGGCGAATCCGTCGTATTCGATCGTGTAGATGTTCGTAGTGAAGCTGTTGGACGGTGTCGCCCCGTAAAACGTGAAACCCAAACTGGGCATGGACAGGCCAGGAAAACGGGCCAGCAGACCACCATTGGGATTCATCGGATTGCCCAGCAGCGTGAATACGATCGGCAGCGGACTCGGCGTGCCGCTGGGATTGAGCGCCATCATCTCCAGCGACGAGATAATCGAGCTCTGCGAAAACCCCAGCACCGCAACACTATTGCCCGCAGCAAGCTGCTGTTGGATCGCTCCGTCCAGGATTCTTACGCCTTCTGCCACCGACACGTTGGGGATCAGATCCCTGACGCCGGTGAGCGGATAGAACGCCTCGGGAGTGAACAACACCTGCGCGTTGGGCACGGTAAAGGCCGGAAAGTGCGGCGTGATGTATTTGGTCACAACGTCATTCAGGTAGCTGAACGACGGTATCGGGTTGCCGCTGCCGCCCATCACCAGCGTGACGTCGGTGGCCGCCGCGGCCGCGTTGCCCAGTTCGGCCTCTACATAGGCCCTCCCCGCCGCTGACAACGCCCGGGCGAATTCCTCCTGGAAGACGGCCGCCTGCCGCAGGACGGCCTGACCTTGCTGGCCATGTACGCCGAAGAACGCGGCGATGGCTTCCGACACTTCGTCGAGTGCGGCCGCCACCAGACCCGTGGTACGACCCGCGGCGCGTTCGACCACCGGCCCGATCTCCGCCAGGTCGGTGGCGGCGGCCGCCAACGTCTGCGGCACGGTGGTCACGTAGCTAATCGGGCATCCTCACACAAGTCGGTAGACCGCAGCCTAATTCGCCGCCGACGACCTGTCTCAGCTTTACCGGCGCTTCCCGCCGCGCTTCTCGCGCACCCGCACATTGATCCGGATCGGGCTGCCCTCGAACCCGAACGTCTCACGCAGCCGGCGCTCCAGGAACCGCCGGTAGCCGGCCTCCAGGAAGCCCGACGTGAAAAGTACGAACGTGGGTGGCCGTGCGGTGGCTTGGGTGGCGAACAGTATGCGCGGTTGCTTGCCGCCGCGCACCGGCGGCGGCGTGGCCGCAACGACTTCTTTGATCCAGCTGTTCAGCGGGCCGGTAGCAATTCTGGTGTCCCAGGACGCGAGCGCGGTCTCCATGGCCGGCACCAGCTTTTGCACCGCGCGGCCGGTCTTGGCGGAAATATTGACCCGCTGCGCCCAGCGCACCTGCACCAGCTCGCGGTCGATTTCGCGGTCAAGTAGATCCCGCCGGTCCTCGTCGACCAGGTCCCACTTGTTGTAGGCGAGCACCAGCGCCCGGCCGGCCTCGATCACCATCGACAACACCCGCAGATCCTGTTCGGTCAGCGGCTGCGACGCGTCGATCAGCACGATCACGACTTCGGCGGCGTCGATGGCCCCGTGGGTGCGCACCGAGGCGTAGAACTCGTGTCCGCTGGCCTGTCCGACCTTGCGGCGCAATCCGGCGGTGTCGACGAATTTCCAGATTTTGCCGCCGAGTTCGATCAGCGAGTCCACTGGGTCGACGGTGGTGCCCGCGACGTCGTGCACCACCGAGCGTTGATCACCGGCCAGCTTGTTGAGCAGGGAACTCTTGCCGACATTCGGTTTGCCCACCAGCGCGACCCGTCGCGGACCGCCGGTGCCCGCTTCCACTTCGGACACCTCGGGCAGCGCGGCTAGTACAGCGTCGAGCAGGTCGGCCACCCCGCGGCCATGCATCGCGCTGATCGCATGGGGTTCACCGAGCCCCAGCGACCACAGCTCGGCAGCGTCTGATTCGCCTCGATCGCTGTCAACCTTGTTGGCCGCCAGGAAGATTGGTTTGCCCGAGCGAACCAGGATGCGGGCGGCGGCTTCGTCGGCGGAGGTGGCGCCGACCGTGGCGTCGACCACCAGGATCACTGCGTCGGCGGTACGCATCGCCACCGACGCCTGTTCGGCGACCAGCTGCTGCAGGCCTTTGGCGTCGGGTTCCCATCCCCCGGTGTCCTGCACCACGAACCGCCGTCCGGTCCACAACGCGTCGTAGGACACCCGGTCCCGGGTGACGCCGGGCACGTCCTGAACGACCGCTTCGCGCCGGCCGATGATCCGGTTGACCAGTGTCGACTTGCCGACGTTGGGACGACCCACTACCGCCACGACGGGTGCCGGCCCGGCCTCGTCCAACTCGGACAGACCGAAATCGTCGACTTCCCAGTCACTTTCGTCCGCCCAGGTACCGTCCTCGGTCACCGCCGTGCCCCACTTCGCTGGATGACCAGTTCCCGCAGGTGGTCGATCACCTGCGCTTCGGTCATGTCACTGGTGTCGACGACGATCGCATCCGAAGCCGCGCGCAGCGGCGAGACCGCCCGCGTGGAGTCCAGATGGTCCCGGCGCTGCACGTCGGCCAGCACGGCCGGAAAGTCGTCGGCCAGACCCGCCTTGACGTTCTGGGCGTTGCGGCGCTCGGCGCGTGTCTCGGCAGAAGCGGTCAGAAAGATCTTGACCGCCGCATCGGGAAACACCACCGTGCCGATGTCGCGTCCCTCCACCACGATGGTCTCCGGACCTTCCGACATCTGCCGTTGCAACTCGACCAACCGGGTCCGCACAGCAGGCACCGCCGACACCGCGGACACCGCGCGGGTGACGTCGTCACCGCGAATCTGCACCGAAACATCCTCTCCGGCAAGCTCAAAACTGTTGGCGGACGGGTCGTATCCCACCGACAACTGCACCCCCGCGGCACATTCGGCGACTGCCTCAGCGTCGGAAGGATCGATACTCGCACGCAATACGGCCAAGGTCACTATCCGGTACATCGCACCGGTGTCGAGGAAGCGCGCATCCAGTTCGCGCGCCAATCCCCTTGCCACCGAAGACTTTCCCGTCCCCGCCGGCCCGTCGATCGCCACGACCCCGCTCACAAGCCGACCGCCTTGTACAGATTCCCGATCTCGTCGTGCCGCAACGCCCGCACCGAACCCGGACGCTGCTTACCCAGCGTCACCGCGCCGATGTCGGTGCGCACCAACGCCTCCACCGGAAACCCGACCGAGGCCAGCAGTCGGCGCACGATCCGGTTGCGGCCTTCGTGCAGCGTCACTCGTACCAACGTCTTGCCGGGTATCGAGTCGACGACCGCGAAATCGTCGACGCGCACCGGCCCGTCGTCCAGCTCGACGCCGGCGCGCAGCTGTTTGCCCAGGCCGCGGGGCACCGCGCCCGTCACCGTCGCGAGGTAGGTCTTGGGCACCTCGTGCGAGGGGTGCATCAACCGGTGCGCCAGTTCGCCGTCGTTGGTCAGCAGGATCAGTCCTTCGGTGTCCGCGTCCAGACGCCCCACGTGGAACAAGTTCTTGTTGCCCCGGACTTTCCGTTCGATCAGGTCGCCGATGCAGGGACGGCCGCGGTCGTCGGACATCGTCGAGTGCATTCCGCGCGGCTTGTTCAGCGCCAGATACACCAACGTTTCGTCGAGCACCACCCGCGCCCCGTCGACGCGGATCACCGATGCGTCCGGGTCGACCCGCGTGCCCAGTTCGGTCACCACCTGCCCGTCCACCTCGACGCGGCCGTCGAGAATCATCTTTTCCGCTGTCCGCCGTGACGCAATTCCGGCCTGGGACAACACTTTCTGCAAGCGGGTCCCCTGTGGTTCGTCGAATTCGACCATCAGTCGTGGTCCACGTCGAAGGTCAACGCCGGATCGGGCGCCTGGCTGCCACCGAGTTTGATGAAACGTGGCTCGCTGTCCAGGGATTCGGTGAGGTCGTCGATGGTGTCGACGTCGGGCAGCAGCGGCGCGATGTCCGGCAACTCTGTCAGGGACGTCAAACCCAAACGCTCCAGGAACAATTCGGTGGTGGCGAATGTGACCGCGCCGCTGTCCTCGTCGTTGCCGACCTCGGTGATCAACCCGCGGGCCAGCAACGTGCGCATCACGGCGTCCACATTGACACCACGCACCGCGCTGACCCGTGCGCGGGTCACCGGCTGGCGGTAGGCCACCACCGCCAGCGTCTCCAGCGCGGCCCGGGTCAGTTTGGTCCGCGCACCGTCGAGCAACAACTTCTCGACGTAGGGCGCGAACCGTGCCCGGGTGTAGAGTCGCCATCCCTCGCTGGTATTCCGCAGGTCAATGCCGCTGTCACGGGCGGCCAGCTCGTCGGCCATCTGCCCCAATTTCGTGGCGACCCGGTAAACCGGTTGCTCGGTAGCCGAAGCCAGCGCCTCGGCGGTAGCCGGAGTGTCCACCACCAGCAGCAGCGCCTCCAGCACCCGACCGAGTTCGTCGGGATCCAGCTCCGCGGCCTGCGCGATATCGGGGATGCCAGCGTCCAGATCGGGCGGCTGGTCAGTCATGGTCTCGCACTTCTAATAAGGATTCGCTGCTCGGTCGCTCCCCGGTCCACGAAACCTGGAGCACGCCAAGGGGCTCGGACTGGTCGAATGCTACCGCCCGGGACCGATACAGTTCGAGCAGCGCCAGGAAGCGCCCGACGATCTCGACCGGCACCGTGCAATCGGCGACCAGTTCGGAGAACGACGCCCACTGCCCGCTGCCCCGCCCTTCCAGCAGCGCCAGGATGTGGCGGGCCTGTTCGGGCACCGACACCGTCTGCACATGCAAGTGCCCGGTGGCCACCGTCGGAACCGGCCGGGGGGTGAACGCGATCGCCGCGATCTCGGCAAACCGGGCGGCGTCCACGCCCAGCATCACCTCCGGCAGCAGACCCTCGAAGCGCTCCTCCAGCGACACCGACCGCGGATAGCTGCGCAGCGCGGTAGCTTCCAGCTCGGCGAACATCTCGGCGACGTGCTTGAACGCGCGGTACTGCAGCAGCCGCGCGAACAGCAGGTCGCGCACTTCCAACAAAGCCAGGTCTTCCTCGTCGTCGACCTGTCCGGTGGGCAGCAGCCGGGCGGCCTTCAAATCCAGCAAAGTCGCGGCCACCACCAGGAACGCGGTGGTCTCCTCGAGGTCGAGCCGGGATCCGATCGCCTTGGTGTAGGCGATGAAATCGTCGGTGACCTGGTGCAGAGCCACCTCGGTGACGTCGAGCCGGTGCGCGAAGATGAGCTGCAACAGCAGGTCGAACGGCCCCTCGAAATTGGTCAGCCGGACCTGAAAACCGCTCTCGGGTGCGGCGTTCACACGCCGAATCGGTCGATGAACTCGCGCGCCAACGCCCGATACGCGACGGCGCCGCCGGACCGCGGAGCCCACGTGGTGATGGGTTCGCCGGCGACACTGGTCTCCGGGAAGCGCACGGTGCGGGTGATCACGGTGTCGAACACTAGATCACCGAACCGCTCCACGACGCGGGCCATCACCTCGCGGGAGTTCACGGTTCGCGGGTCGTATCGGGTGATCAGGATCCCGCTGATGTCCAGCTTCGGGTTGAGCCTGTCGCGCACCTTGTCCACGGTGTCGGTGAGCAGCGCCAACCCGCGCAGCGAGAAGAACTCGCACTCGGTCGGGATCACCACGCCCTCCGAGCACGCCAGCCCGTTGACCGTCAGCAGCCCCAGCGACGGCTGGCAGTCGATCAGCACGTAGTCGTATCGGTCCAGGACGGGGTACAACGCCCGCGCCAGCGTCTGCTCGCGCCCCACCTCGTTGACCAGCTGAATCTCCGCCGCGGACAGGTCGATGTTGCTGGGCACCAGATCGAGGTTCTTGACCCGGGTATTGATCAGCACGTTGTCGATCGACGTCCGCGGCTCGACCAGCAGGTTGTAGACGGTCTTGTCCAGCTCCCAGTGCGGCACACCCAGACCGGCGGACAGCGCGCCCTGCGGGTCCATGTCCACCAGCAGCACCCGTCGCCCGTACTCGGCCAACGCGGCACCCAGGTTGATCGTCGAGGTGGTCTTGCCGACGCCGCCCTTCTGGTTGCACATGGCGACGACCTTCGCCGGGCCGTGCGAGGAAAGCGGCTGAGGTTCGGGAATCGCCCGCGGCGGCCGGCCGGTGAGGCCGAGCTCCTGGCCGCTGGCGGGGTGGTCGGTCATGCCCGTGCGTGACTGGTGGTGACGGGCGTCTGCTTGGACATCGCAGGAAGTCTAACTGCTACTTCGGCCATGATCGGAGATCCCGGTCCGCGGGTTTCACGTCGTCGCGTCGGGTGCCTGCCTGTGCGTTCACCCAGCAAGACCGGGATTCCTCGGCTTAGGGTGTCGCTATGGATCTCAAGCGGCGAATTCCCCTACTGCGCTGGTCGGTCTGGCGGATGGCCACCGGGGTGCGCAATATCACCAAGACCGGTCAGATCGGCGACGGGCGGGAGGCGGCGGCAGTCGACTACGCGCTGAACAACTCCCGCGCGGGTGACTTCGACGACGTGCTGGCCGCCATCGACAAGTTCGCCTACGAGAAGTCGATGTTGATGAACGTCGGGGACGAGAAAGGGGCGTTGCTGGACGCGGCGGTGCGGCGCGCGAATCCGGCGGTGGCCCTGGAGTTGGGCACCTATGTGGGTTACGGCGCGCTGCGCATCGCGCGGGCTGCTCCCGAGGCAAGGGTGTATTCGGTCGAGCTCGCCGACGCCAATGCCGCGAACGCCCGCCGGGTCTGGGCGCACGCCGGTGTGGCCGATCGGGTGACGTGTGTGGTCGGCACGATCGGTGACGGTGGGCGCACTCTTGATGTGCTGGCTGCAGATCATGGATTCGCTTCTGGCGTATTGGATTTCCTGTTCCTCGATCACGACAAAGAGGCTTATCTGGCTGACCTGCACAGCATCCTGGATCGGGGTTGGCTGCATCCGGGCTCGATCGCTGTGGCCGACAACGTGCGGATACCGGGGGCGCCGAAGTACCGCGCGTACATGCGGGAACAGCAGGGCAAGACGTGGAACACCACCGAACATCAGACGCATTTGGAGTATCAGTCGATGATGGCCGACCTGGTGCTGGAGTCGGAGTACCTGGGCTGAGTTCCCCTCGCAGACTGGGGTGCGTTCCCCTC
>NZ_JCALCF010000024.1:0-88946 GCF_059812185.1 Mycobacterium sp. NGS67 | reverse complement strand
CGTCCTCGTCCGAACCCTTCTCGTCCGAGCCCTTCTCGTCCGAGCCTTTCTTGTCCGCGCCTTTCTTGTCGGAACCCTTCTTCTCGGACTTCTCGTTCAGGTCCTTCGCCTTGTCCTTGGCCTCTTCCTTGTCGTCGACGTCCAGCTCGCGCAGTTCGCGCTTGAGGATCTTGCCGGTGGGGTTGCGCGGCAGCTCGTCGAGAAAGATGACTTCGCGCGGCACCTTGTAGCGGGCCAGCTCTTCCTTCACGTGCTTCTTGAGGGTGTCCTCGTCGACGTCGGAGCCGTCCTTCTTGACCACGAACGCCCGCAGCCGGTGGCCGTACTCCTTGTCCTCGACGCCGATCGCGGTGGCCTCGACCACCTCGGGATGCCCGCTCAGGCAGTCCTCGACTTCGGCGGGGAACACGTTCTCGCCGCCGGAGACGATCATCTCGTCGTCGCGGCCGCTGACGAAGAGCAGGCCGTCCTCGTCGAAGTAACCGACATCGCCCGAGGACATCAGGCCGTCGATGATCTCCTTGTGGCCGCCGCCGGTGTAGCCCTCGAACGGGAAGGCGTTGCCCACGAAGATCCGACCGACCTCACCCTGCGGCTTCTCCTTGCCGTTGTCGTCGAGGATCTTGACCTTGACGCCCTTGACCACCGGTCCGACCGTCGACGGGTCCTTCTCCAGGTCCTCCGGGCGGGCGATGGTGGCGAACGCGATCTCGGTCGAGCCGTACATGTTGTAGATGACCGGACCGAAATCTTCCAGCGCGCGCGCCGCCAACTCGCCACCCAACTGCGAACCCGACACGAAGATGATCTTCAGGTTCGACAGATCGGGCTTCTTGTCCATCTTCTCGATGGCGTCCAACAGCCGCGACAGCATCACCGGCACCACGACCATGGCGGTCGCCTTGTGCTTTTCGAGGTCTTCGAGCACCAGCGGCGGCTTGAACTTGCGCCGCAACACCAGCGTCGAGCCCAGGAACATGGCGATCGTGGCGTGCAGGAAACCCAGCGCGTGGAACATCGGCGCCGGCAGCGAGGTGATCTCGTTGGCCTTGAACGGAACGTGCGACAGGATGCCGCCGACCGGCGCCAGGGTGGGCGGCGTGCTGCGGTTGGCGCCCTTGGGGGTGCCGGTGGTGCCGCTGGTCAGGATGATGATCGACGCGTGCTTGCCGGCTTTGGGCGCCGGATCCTTGCTGCTGTGCTCGATCAGCTCGGCCAGCGTTTCGTGGTCACTGCCGGAGTCCTCGTCACTGTCCGGGTTGGTGCCCAGGGCGCGCAGGAAACCCAATTCCGGCTCGGCTTTGCTGACGGTCTTGGTGTATTCGTCGTCGTAGATGATCAGCTTGGCGCCCTCGCGCTCGGACACCTCTTTGACCTGATTGCCGGAGAACTCGCTGTTCAGCAGGATGATGCGGGCGCCGACCCGGGCTGCACCGAAGTAGGCGACGAGGAACCAGCGGGTGTTGCGGGCCAGGATGGCGACACCGTCACCGGCCTTGACACCCTTCTCGAGCAGGCCGTTGGCGACCGCGTGGGCGGCTTCGTCGAGTTCCTTGAAGCTGAATTCGCCGTCTTCGTCGATGCACGCCGCGCGGTCGGGGGTGCGGGCGGCGTTGAGCGCGGGCAACATGCCGAATTCGCCCCACTTGACGATGCCGGTGGCCAGCGCGGCGTAATTCTGCGGGGGCTCTATCCGGAATGCTCCGGCTTCGAAGATTTTGCGCACGTAATGGAGTTCGGCGGCGCCGCGTTCCACGTATTGCTGGATTTTTCCGACCCCGGGTACATCGCTCAGGCTAGGCATGTTCCTCACCATATGTGACGGAGGTCGCAATGCGACCGATAGGTTTCCCTCGAATTACCATCGGCTTCTATGGCCAAACCCGTGTCACTGGATGTGAGCGGCCGCGAGGTCACCATCACCCACCCGGACAAGGTCGTTTTCCCTGACCGTGGCACCACCAAGCTCGACCTGGTCCGCTACTACCTGAGCGTGGCCGACGGCGCGCTGCGCGGCGTCGCGGGCCGCCCGATGATCCTGAAGCGATTCGTCAAGGGCATCGCCGAAGAGGCGGTGTTCCAGAAACGCGCCCCCGCCAATCGGCCGGACTGGGTGGACGTCGCCACCCTGCGCTACGCGTCGGGCACCTCGGCCGACGAGGCCGTCATCCACGACCCGGCCGGACTGGCGTGGGCGGTCAACCTGGGCTGCGTCGACCTGAATCCGCATCCGGTGTTGGCCGACGACCTCGATCATCCCGACGAGCTGCGGGTGGACCTGGACCCGATGCCCGGAGTCGACTGGCGCCGCATCGTCGATGTCGCGTTGGTGGCCCGCGAGGTGCTCGAAGACCACGGGCTGACCGCCTGGCCGAAGACCTCCGGGTCGCGCGGCTTCCACATCTACGCCCGGATCGCCCCGCGCTGGCCGTTCCGGCAGGTCCGACTGGCCGCGCAGACCGTCGCCCGCGAAGTCGAGCGTCGCGCGCCCGACCTGGCGACCAGCCGGTGGTGGAAAGAGGAACGCGAAGGGGTGTTCGTCGACTTCAACCAGAACGCGTTCGACCGCACCGTGGCCTCGGCATACTCGGTACGCGCCACCCCCGACGCGCGGGTCTCCACGCCGCTGCGCTGGGACGAGGTCCCCGGCTGCGACCCGGCGCAGTTCACCATCGACACCGTGCCGAGCCGCTTTGCGGACCTCGGTGATCCGTGGGCCGGGATGGATGACGCGCCCGGGAGCCTGGACCAGCTGCTGGCGCTGGCCGAGGAGTTGGGCCCGCCGGAGAAAGCGCCGCGCGGCACCGGCAAGAGCGCCGACGGCCGGCGTCAGTCCGTCATGCCGCTGATCGAGATCGCCCGCACCAAGACCAGGGACGAGGCGATGGCCGCCCTGGACACCTGGCGCGCCCGCCATCCCGCCGCCGCCGAGCGGCTGCATCCCGCCGACGTCCTGGTCGACGGCATGCGCGGACCCAGCTCCATCTGGTACCGGATCCGGATCAACCTGCAACACGTGCCGACCGGCGAGCGTCCCGCGCAGGAAGAACTGATCGCCGACTATTCGCCCTGGGAGGGCTACACACCGAAACCCCGACCACGTAACTGACGGTCTGGTAACCCACGCGCTACTCTCACGCTGTGACGGCGATGAGTCGACGGGGATTCTTGCAGGTCGCCGCCGCTGCGGGCCTGCTCACGGCGTGTTCGGACAAGCCCAAGCCGGGCACGCCCGGTGGCGGGGCGGTGACGGTCACCCACCTGTTCGGTCAGACCGTCGTCAAGGAACCGCCCAAGCGGGTGGTCAGCGCCGGGTACACCGAACAGGACGATCTGCTCGCGGTGGGCGTGGTGCCCATCGCGGTCACCAACTGGTTCGGTGACCAGCCCTACGCGGTGTGGCCGTGGGCGCAGCCCAAACTCGGTGCGGCACAACCGGTTGTGCTCAACCTGGACAACGGCATCCAGGTCGACCAGATCGCCGGCCTCAAGCCGGACCTGATCGTGGCGACCAACGCCGGCCTGGACGCCGACACCTATCGCAAGCTGTCGGACATCGCCCCGACCATCGCGCAGTCCGGCGGCGACGCGTTCTTCGAGCCGTGGCGCGACCAGGCCGCCACGATCGGCCAGGCCGTCTTCCAGGCGGACCAGATGAAGTCGCTGGTCGACGCCGTCACCGCCAAGTTCGCCGACGTCGCCCAGAAGAACCCGTCCTGGAAAGGCCGCAAAGTACTGCTGATGCAGGGCCGGTTGTGGCAGGGCACCGTGGTCGCGACGGCACCGGGCTGGCGTACCGAATTCCTCACCCAGATGGGGCTCGTCGTGTCCGAGGCCGTCAACGCCTACATCACCGACCACCGCGCGATGATCCCCCGCGACCGCATCAAGGAAGTGCTCGATTCCGCCGACGTCGTGATCTGGTCCACGGAGAGTCCCGAGGATCAGCAGGCGTTGCTGGCCGATCCCGAGGTGGCGGCGGCGCAAACGACCACCCGCCAACGCCACATCTTCACCGGCAAGGACCTGGCCGGCGCGATCGCGTTCGCGTCGCCGCTGAGCTATCCCGTCGTCGCCGACCAACTGCCTCCTCAGATCGCCAAGATCCTGGGCTGACTGAGCATTCGCTAAGGCGCCTCTGGCAGTGCTCGAAGACCGCTGCCCAACGCCCGAAACCGGCGCTAACGTCGAAATATGAGTGTGACCGAGATCACCGATATCCCGAGGGAACCCGACATGGCGTGCGCCGTGCTCGATTACGGCGACCAGGCGCTGATGCTGCAATGTGACGGCACCGCCGACGTACTGGCGTGGGCCGATGCGTTGCGCGCCGCGCAATTGCCCGATGTCGTCGACATCGTCCCGGCCTCGACCACTGTGCTGATGAAACTCGCCGGACCCCGCCTGCAGGCGATCACCCGGCAACGGCTCCGCGGGTTGCGGGTCACGCCCGGTTCGGACACCGAGCACGGCGACCCGACGCGCGACGTCGTCATCGACGTGGTGTACGACGGACCGGATCTGGCCCAGGTCGCCGCGGCGACCGGCCTGACTCCCGCCCAGGTCATCAACGCCCACACCAGCAGTCGATGGCGGGTGGCGTTCAGCGGGTTCATGCCCGGTTTCGCCTACCTGATCGGCGGCGACGAGCGGCTACGGGTGCCGCGGCGCTCGGACCCGCGGACGTCCGTCCCGGCCGGCTCGGTGGGTCTGGCCGGCGAGTTCAGCGCCGTGTACCCGCGCCGGTCGCCGGGCGGATGGCAGCTCATCGGCCACACCGACGCGGTGCTGTGGGACATCGACAAACCCGACCCGGCGCTGCTGACGCGGGGCATGTGGGTCCGGTTCCGGGCCGTGTGAAGGAGACGCGATGACCACCACGCTGGAGATCCTGCGCACCGGACCATTGGCCGTCGTCCAGGATCTGGGCCGCGCCGGGCTGGCCCACCTCGGTGTCGGCCGGTCCGGGGCGGCCGATCGTCGCTCGCACACGCTGGCCAACCGATTGGTCGCCAACCCCGACGACCGGGCCACCGTCGAAGTGACCTTCGGCGGCTTCGCGGCCCGGGTCCGCGGTGGCGACCTCGACATCGCGGTGACCGGCGCCGACGCCGAACCGACGGTGAACGGAACCAAGTTCGGCAGCAACAGCATTGCGCATGTCCGCGACGGCGAGGTGATCTCGTTGGGCACGCCGCGCGCCGGCTTGCGCAGCTACCTCGCGGTGCGCGGCGGCATCGGTGTCACCCCGGTGCTGGGTTCGCGCAGCTATGACGTGATGTCGGCGATCGGGCCGTTGCCCCTGCAGCCGGGCGACGTGGTGCCGGTCGGTGAGCACACCGCCGACTACCCCGAACTCGAGCAGGCTCCGGTCGCCGCGATCGACAGCCACATCGTCGAACTCATGGTGGTGCCCGGGCCGCGTGACGACTGGTTCGCCGATCCCGATGCCCTGGTGCACACCGTCTGGATGGCGTCGGACCGCAGCGATCGGGTCGGCATGCGGCTGGAGGGCCGGCCGATGGAGCACCGCTGGCCGGGCCGGCAGCTGCCCAGCGAGGGCACCGTCCGCGGCGCAATCCAGGTGCCGCCCAACGGTTTACCGGTGATCCTGGGACCCGATCACCCGATCACCGGCGGCTACCCGGTGGTCGGCGTGGTGACCGACGAGGACATTGACAAGGTCGCCCAGGTGCGGCCCGGCCAGTACGTGCGACTGCACTGGGCCCGACCCCGGTCCTGACCTGATAGACAGGGACGGTGCACACCGCACGTCTGGTCCACACCGCCGATCTGGACGACGACAGCCGGCAGCGCATCTGCCGCATGGTCACCGAGGCGTACGACGGCGACTTCTCCGAGGCCGACTGGGAACACGCGCTCGGCGGCATGCACGCGCTGATCTGGCACCACGGCGCGATCGTCGCGCACGCCTCGGTGGTGCAGCGACGGTTGATCTACCGGGACACCGCGCTGCGCTGCGGCTACGTCGAAGGTGTTGCGGTACACGAGGATTGGCGCGGAAAAGGACTCGTGAGCGCACTGCTGGACGGCGTCGAGCAGGTGATGCGCGGCGCCTATCAACTGGGCGCGCTGAGTTCGTCGCTCGCCGCCCGCGGACTGTACGCCCGGCGGGGCTGGCTGCCCTGGCTCGGCCCGACGTCGGCGCTGGCCCCCGCCGGCCCGACCCGCACGCCCGAGGACGACGGGACGGTGTTCGTACTGCCGGTAAGTGTGAGCCTGGACACCTCGGCGGGGCTGATGTGCGACTGGCGCGACGGCGACGTCTGGTAGCCCTCACACGGCCTGAAGCGTTGCGGTGAGCGGAAGTTCACAACCGGGGTCATCGCGGGAAGCGCCCGGGCAACAAAAGATTTCTAGCGTTACCGACAAGGTCGCAAACGTTAGGAGTCTTCGTGTTCGCCAAGCTCGCGCGCCGTTCGCACACCATTTCCGACTGGGATCCCGAGGACGTGGTGGCCTGGGAAGCCGGCAACAAGTACGTCGCGCGCCGCAACCTGATCTGGTCGGTGGCTGCCGAGCATGTCGGCTTCTCCATCTGGTCCATCTGGTCGGTGATGGTGCTGTTCATGCCCGCATCGGTGTACGGATTCTCTGCGGGTGACAAGTTCCTGCTGGGCGCCACCGCCACCCTGGTCGGCGGCTGCCTGCGCTTCCCCTACACCTTCGCCACCGCGAAATTCGGCGGCCGCAACTGGACCGTCTTCTCCGCGGGGGTGCTGCTGATTCCCACCATCGGCAGCATTTTCCTGCTGGCCAATCCCGGTTTGCCGCTGTGGCCGTACCTGGTGTGCGCGGCGCTGGCCGGGCTGGGCGGCGGCAACTTCGCCTCGTCGATGACCAACATCAACGCGTTCTATCCGCAGCGGCTCAAGGGCGGGGCGCTGGCCCTCAACGCCGGCGGCGGCAACCTCGGTGTCCCGATGATCCAGCTGGTCGGCCTGCTGGTGATCGCCACCGTCGGTGACCGCGAACCCTATTGGGTGTGCGCGGTGTATCTGGTGCTGCTCGCTGTCGCCGGCGTCGGAGCGGCGCTGTACATGGACAACCTGGCGCAGTTCAGCATCGAGATGCGCACCATGCGTGCGGTGCTGGCCGAACCGCACACCTGGGTGATTGCGCTGCTCTACATCGGCACCTTCGGTTCGTTCATCGGCTTCTCCTTCGCCTTCGGTCAGGTGTTGCAGATCAACTTCATCGCGGGCGGACAGAGCACCGGCCAGGCCGCGCTGCATGCCGCCCAGATCGCTTTCCTGGGGCCACTTCTGGGTTCGCTGTCGCGGGTGTACGGCGGACGGCTGGCCGACCGGGTGGGTGGCGGACGGGTCACCCTCGGTGTGTTCTGCGCGATGATCCTGGCGGCCGGAATCCTGGTCAGCGTCAGCACTTTCGCCGAACACCACACCGGGCCGGCGCCGGCCGCGACCATGGTGGGCTACGTCACCGGGTTCGTGGCGCTGTTCATCCTGTCCGGAATCGGCAACGGCTCGGTGTACAAGATGATTCCGTCGATCTTCGAGGCGCGCAGCCACTCGCTGCCGGTCGACGAGGAGCAACGCCGGCACTGGTCGCGCGCGATGTCCGGTGCGTTGATCGGGTTCGCGGGGGCGATCGGCGCGCTGGGCGGTGTGGGCGTCAATCTTGCGCTGCGCCAGTCGTATCTGTCCGACGGCACCGCGACTTCGGCGTTCTGGGTGTTCGTCGCGTTCTATGTCGGCGCCTCGGCGCTGACCTGGGTGACCTATGTGCGCAAGCCGTTGCAGGCAACGGCGCACGCACCGGCCGGGCTGGCTTACGTGTAGTCACACCGCTGTTCGATGTGAGCAAGAACGCAGGTGCGAGCAATGCCGCAGCAATTGCCAGGTAACGTCCCGGAAACCGAGCAGGCATACACATGTGACATGGCCCAGGAACCGTCTGCGCCACTGACCGGCTACCGAATCGCAGTGACCTCAGCGCGCCGCGCGGAGGAACTGTGCGCGTTGTTGCGCCGGCACGGTGCCGAGGTATTCAGCGCGCCCGCCATCAGCATGATCGCGCTGCCCGACGACGACGAACTGCACAGCAACACCGAGGCGCTGATCAGTGATCCACCCGACATCGTGGTGGCGCACACCGGTATCGGTTTCCGCGGTTGGATCGCCGCGGCCGAGGGCTGGGGGCTGGCCGCCGAACTCAACGAGTCGTTGTCGCGGGCGCGGGTCGTTTCACGCGGCCCGAAGGCGACCGGTGCGTTGCGCGCCGCGGGACTGCGCGAGGAGTGGTCCCCGGAATCGGAGTCCTCGCAAGAAGTTCTGGAATACCTGCTCGCCACCGGTGTCGCCGGTAAGCGCATCGCGATCCAGTTGCACGGCGCCGCCGACGCGTGGGACCCGTTTCCGGAGTTTCTCGCCGGATTGCGCGCCGCCGGCGCCGAGGTGGTGCCGATCCGGGTATACCGTTGGAAGCCAACGCCTTTGGGCGGTGAATTCGATCAGTTGGTCGCCGGTATCGCCCGCCGGCAGTTCGATGCGGTCAGCTTCACATCGGCGCCGGCGGCCGCGGCGGTGCTGGAACGCGGCCGCGAACTGGGCATCGAGGAACAGGTACTGGACGCGCTGCGCGGTGGGGTGCACGCGATGTGCGTGGGCCCGGTGACGGCGCGGCCGTTGATCAGGCGATCCGTACCGACGTCGTCCCCCGAGCGAATGCGATTGGGCGCGTTGGCCCGTCATATCGCCCAGGAGTTGCCGACGCTCGGTTCGTGCAGCGTCAAGGCCGCGGGTCACGTGGTCGACATCCGGGGTACCTGCGTGCTGGTCGACGGCTCGGTGAAGACCGTGTCGGGATCGGGAATGGCCATCCTGCGCGCCCTGGCCCATCGACCGGGCGACGTCGTCGGGCGCACCGAGCTCCTCCGCGTGTTACCGGGCAACGGCGACGACACCCATGCCGTCGACACCGCCGTGCTGCGGTTGCGAACCGCGCTGGGTGACAAGAACATCGTGGCGACGGTGGTCAAACGGGGCTATCGGCTGGCCCTCGACCACGAGCACGACGCCGCATGAACCTTATCTTGACCGCGCACGGCACCCGCCGGTCGTCAGGCGTGGCGATGATCGGCGATCTCGCCGACCGGGTGAGCCGCTTGCTGGACCGCACCGTGCGGGTGGCCTTCGTCGATGTGCTGGGTCCGTCACCCGGCGAGGTGCTGTCGCGGATGTCCGGTCGCGAACCCGCAATCGTGGTGCCCGCGTTCCTGTCTCGGGGCTACCACGTCCGCGCCGACCTGCCGGCCGAGGTCGCGGCCAGCGGCCACCCGAACGTCACCGTCACCCAGGCGTTGGGTCCGGGACCGGAGATCTCGGCCGTCCTGGGCCACGTGTTGGTCGAATCCGGTTGGCAGCCCGGTGATTCGGTGATTCTCGCGGCGGCCGGAACCTCCGATCACCGCGCTCGCGCCGACCTGCGCAACGCCGCCGCGGCGCTGTCGGTGCTCATCGGGTCGCGGGTCGAGCTGGCGTACCCGATGCCGTCGCGGCCGCGCGACACCGGGGTGCGCGGCGCGTCGTGGTCGTCTCCTACCTGCTGGCCGACGGCCTGTTCCAACAGCGACTGCAGGAAAGCGGTGCCGATCTGGTCACCCGGCCCCTGGCCACCCATCCCGGCTTGGTGCGCTTGATTGCGAACCGATTCCGCACCGCGATGCCCATCCGGGAGCTGTCCCGACTGGGCTCGCCCTACGCCGCAGCATTTGATCTTTCCTGAAAATCGGGTAATCCTGGCAGCATGGCCCGCAACGAAGAGCCCTCGCGTGGGCTCCTCGACGACGTAGCGAAAATGCTGCGCCTGCCTTTTAGTACACCGGAGTTCATCGACCGGATAGTCACCGGATCGGTCAATCAGGTCGGCCGGCGCACCTTGTACATGCTCATCACCACGTGGGACGCCGCCGGTGGCGGCCCGTTCGCGGCCAGCGCGATCGCGTCCACCGGGCTGTCGAAGACCGCCGAGATCGTGCAGTCCATGTTCATCGGGCCGGTCTTCAACCCGCTGCTCAAAACGCTCGGCGCCGACAAGGTCGCGGTTCGTGCGTCGTTGTGCGCCTCGCAACTCGTCGGTTTGGGCATCATGCGCTACGGTGTGCGCTCCGAACCGCTGCACTCCATGACGGTGTCGCAGATCGTGGACGCCATCGGTCCGACGATGCAGCGCTATCTCGTCGGCAAGATCGACTGAGCCCGCTCAGGCCGCCAGGCGCGCGGCGAATCGCCCGACCTGGATGCGGCCGTCGGCGGTGACCCGCACCGAGTAGACCGGCACCGACACCCGCTCGTCATCCAGGCAGCTGCCGTCGTCGAGCGCGAAAGCCTGTTTCAGGATTGGCGATTGGACGGTGGCGCGCCCGCCGCGGTCGCCGACGATGCCCCGTGACAGCACGGCGGCACCGGAGAATGGGTCCACGTTGCCGATCGCGTGCACCGAGCCGTCGTCGAGGCGGAACAACGCGGCCTGGTTGCCGTCGTCGAGCAGTACGCCGACCCCGCGACCGGGGATCAGGTGGGCGTAGTCGCAGGCGCTCGTCCACACCCGGATGTCGTTGCTGATCGTCACAATTGCTCCTTGCTTCATCGGATTCGTGGGAGGCCAAGGGACACAGGCACTTTGCGTCCGGCACGTTCGGTGAATGTCACGGTCTCGTCGACGGCGTCCGGCGCGTTGACGAAGGAGACGAACCGCGACAACTTGTCCGGGTCCTCCAGCACGCCTTTCCATTCGCACCGGTAGGTGTCGACGTGGCGCTGGATCGCTGCCTCGAATTCCTCGGCCAGGCCCAGCGAGTCGTCGCAGACCACCTCCCGCACGTGATCCAGGCCCAGCGATTCCACCCAGGGTGCGGTGCGCTGCAACCGGTCGGCGGTGCGGATGTAGTACATGAGGAACCGGTCGATGTAGCGGACCAGGGTCTCGGTGTCCAGGTCGCTCGCGATCAACTGGGCGTGCTTGGGGGTCATGCCCCCGTTGCCGCCGACGTAGAGGTTCCAGCCCTGCTCGGTGGCGATCACGCCGACGTCCTTGCCGCGCGCTTCGGCACATTCCCGCGCGCAACCCGAAACGCCCAGCTTGATCTTGTGCGGGGCCCGCAGACCGCGATAGCGCAGTTCCAGGTCGATGGCCAGCTGCACCGAATCCTGTTGCCCGTAGCGGCACCAGTCGCTGCCCACGCAACTCTTCACGGTGCGCAGCGCCTTGCCGTAGGCGTGTCCGGACTCCATGCCGGCGTCCACCAGGCGCTTCCAGATCGCCGGCAACTGATCCACCCGCGCACCGAACAGGTCGATCCGCTGGCCGCCGGTGATCTTGGTGTAGAGCCCGAAATCCTGTGCGATCTGGCCGATCAGGATCAAATGCTCGGGTTTGATGTCCCCCCCGGGCACCCTCGGCACCACCGAGTAACTGCCGTTCTTTTGTATGTTGGCCAGGAAGTGGTCGTTGGAGTCCTGCAGCGAAGCCTGCTCGCCGTCCAGGATGTGGTCCGAGCCGGTGGAGGCCAGGATCGAGGCGACCACGGGTTTGCAGATGTCGCAACCCTTTCCGCTGCCGAAGCGGTCCAGCAACCCGGAGAAGGTGCGGATCTCGGTGGCCGAGATGATCTGGAAGAGTTCGGCACGGGACTGGCTGAAGTGCTCGCACAAAGCTTTGGACTGCGCTACGCCCTGAGCTTCCAGCAGTTGCTTGAGCAGCGGAACGCAGGACCCGCAGGAGGTGCCGGCGGTGGTGCACGCCTTCAACGCGGGCACGTCGGCGCAGCCGTCGGCGATGGCGCACGTCAAGTCGCCCTTGGTGACGTTGTTGCAGGAGCAGATCTGCGCGGAATCGGGCAGTGCCCCGACGCCCAGTGCTGCGGTGCCGTCGCCGGTGCCCGCGGGGGCGATGAAAGTCATTGGGTCACCAGGCAATTCGCTGCCGACCATGGGCCGCAGCACCCCGTACGAGGACGCGTCGCCCACCAGCACTCCACCGAGCAGGGTCTTGGCATCGTCGGAGAGCACCAGTTTGGCGTAGGTGCGGTTGACCGCGTCGTTGACGGCGACCTCGAGGCAGTTCGGCGTGCTGCCCATCGCGTCGCCGAAGCTGGCGACGTCGACGCCGAGCAGCTTGAGCTTGGTGGACAGGTCGGCCTCGCCGAATTCGGCGGTTCCGTCGAGCAATCGGTCGGCCACCACCTCGGCGCTGGTGTAGCCGGGCCCGACCAGCCCGTAACACTTGCCGTCGATCGCGGCGACCTCGCCGATCGCGAAGATGTCGGGATCGCTGGTGCGGCAGGCCAAGTCGGTGCTGACCCCGCCGCGCGGCGCAATGTCGAGGCCGGCCGCGCGCGCCAACTCGTCGCGAGGTCGGATGCCTGCGGCGAACACCACCACGCCCGCGTCGACGACCTGCCCGTCGCTCAGCCGGACCTGAACCGAATCGTGGCCGGAGACAATCGATTCGGTGCCGGTCCCGACGTGGATCTCGATGCCGAGCTCACCGATCATCCTGGCCAGCAGCGCACCGCCGGCCTCGTCGATCTGCTGGGCCATCAGTCGGGGCATCATCTCGACGACATGCGTGGGTAAGCCGAACTGGCGCAACGCGTTCGCCGCTTCCAAGCCCAGCAGACCACCCCCGATAACGACCCCGGCGCTGCCGGATGTCGCCGCGGCTTGGGCTCCGGCGCGTATAGCGTCCAGGTCGTCCAGCGTGCGGTAGACGTGGCAGGACGGCAGATCGTGACCGGCCACCGGCGGGACGAAGGCGTAGGACCCGGTGGCCAGCACCAGGGTGTCATAGGTGTGCCGTTCGCCGTCGGCGGCGACCACAGCCTTTGCCGCACGGTCGATTTCGGTGACCCGGGTGTTCAGCAGCAGCCGCACCGAACCGTCGCCGACGTAGTCGTTGCCGGGCAGCGCCAACAGGCCGCGGTCCCAGCTCTCGGTATAGGAGGTCAGGCCGACGCGGTCGTAGGCGGCGTCGGCTTCCTCGGCCAACACGGTGATCTGCCACAAACCGCGGGTGTCGCGGGCGCGCAGAGCCTCGACGAAGCGGTGCCCCACCATGCCGTGGCCGACCACCACGACACGCCGGGCACCGGCGCGCACGGAAGTAACGCCGGCTGAAGAAGACATGCCCAAGACCCTACGAACGCGATGTTGCCGAAAATGACGCCGAATGTGACACCGGCATCAAAGCGTCCTCACACCTGGGAAGTCCCTGTGTGACCCTTGTTCGCTCACGGCGAACATCCAGGTGGAACTTTAGTGCAGGCGACTCAAGTTTTACCGGGTAGCCGACCAACACAGCGTCGGGCACAGCCAACTCACAACGAAGAATAAGGAGTCATCCATGAGCAATGTCGCCTTGTGGTCGCGTCCGGCGTGGGACACCGACCGATGGTTACGGGACTTTTTCGGTCCCACCTATTCGGACTGGAAAGCGGATTCGATCAAGCCGGTGAGCAGCGGGTTCAACCCCGCGGCCGAGATCGTGAAGGACGGCGAGGACGCGGTAGTCCGCGTTGAGCTGCCCGGCGTGGACGTCGAGAAGGACGTCAACGTCGAGGTGGACAAGGGCCGCCTGGTCATTCACGGCGAACACCGCGACGAGCACGCCGAGGAGAAGGACGGCCGCACCTTGCGGGAGATCCGCTACGGGTCGTTCCGCCGGTCGTTCCAGTTGCCGGCGCACGTCACCGGCGAGGCCATCTCGGCCTCGTATGACGCGGGTGTGCTGACCGTCCGCGTCACCGGCGCGTACGCGGGTGCACAGCCGCAGCGCATCGCCATCACCAAGTAGCGCGAGCAGACGTAAAAGCCCCCATTTCGTACCGAAATGAGGGGCTTTTACGTCTGCTCGGCATCAAACCCAGCCGGCCAGCAGCTCGTTGGCGCGGGCCGACAGGGCCCGTTGGAAATACGGCCCGAAGCTGACCCGGCCGACACCGAGGGGGCCGAACGACGCCGGGTCGTCCTGATCCGGCAAGGCGATCGCATTGATCGGCAGCGGTAGCTCGGTTGCCAAGCGGCGCAACGTCTCTGGGTCATGGCGCCCCACCGGGTACAGAACGTCCGCGCCGGCGTCGGCGGCTTCCGTCAACCGTGCCACGGCGCGTTCGACACGGTCCGCATCGTCGCCGTCCTTGCGCAGGAACAGGTCGGTGCGGGCATTGAGCACGACGTGCACCCCCGCCGCGTCGGCCGCCGCGCGCAATCCCGCCACGAGCTCGGCGTGTTCGGCGGAAGAACGCAGCCGGCCGCCTTCGGAATGCACGGTGTCCTCGATGTTCAGCCCGACGGCACCCGCCTGCAGCAGACCCTCGATCAGTCGCTGCGCGGGCAGCCCGTAGCCGGATTCGATGTCGACCGATACCGGCACGTCCACAGCCGTACAGATCTGGGCGACGCGCGCCAGCACGTCGTCGAACGACATCCCCTCGCCGTCGGGTTTGCCGATCGAGTCGGCCAGCGGGTGGCTGCCCACGGTCAGCGCGGCGAAACCGGCGTCTACCGCCAGGTTTGCCGACCAGGCATCCCACACGGTCGGGAGGATGACCGGGTTACCGGGCTGATGCAGTTCCAGCAGCGCCCGGGCGCGCTCGGCGAGTTGCGGCATGTCCAGTGCTTTCTGATCGCGGTGGACGACGTGACGGACGTCTTGCCCGACGTCGGTGGAAAACAGCGGATAGTATCTGGTTGCAGACTGTGATCCGCAACACCTTCAGCCCAGGGAGATCTCTTGTCCACCACTACTGAACTCGCCGAACTGCACGACCTGATGGGCGGGCTGCGGCGGTGCGTGAGTTCTCTCAAGGCGCGCTACGGAGACAACCCGGCGACGCGTCGCATCGCGATCGACGCCGACCGCATCCTGAGCGACATCCAGCTTCTCGACAGCGACGTCGCCGAATTGGACCTCGCCCGGGCCACCGTGCACCAATCCGGGGAAAAGATCGCCATCCCGGACACCCAGTACGACAGCGATTTCTGGCGCGATGTCGACGACGAGGGTGTCGGGGGTCACAACCGCTCCTGACGTCGAAGCCCGACTAAATAGCGGGCGTTTGCTCTGTGTACCCTTCGGTTTACAGCCCGTTCGAAGAGGAACACAAATAGATGAGCGCACCCACGGCGAGTCGTTCTGACTCCGGCGTCTTTTCTCCATCTCGCGCACAGCTCGCGCAGAAGACGCTCCGCACGGATAGGTGGTGGCTTCAGCCACTGCGGATCAACCTCGGCTTTGCCGCATTCGTCATCTACGCGACGGTGCGTGCGTTTCAGCGGGATCACTTCTACGTCGAGAAGTATCACTACCTGACGCCGTTCTACTCGCCGTGCCTCAACGAGAAGTGTGGCCCGGCCAGCGAGTTCTGGCCGCAGATCTTTCCCGCTTCGGGGCTGCTGTCGCTGGTGCCCTACGCGGCGCTGACGCTGCCGTTCCTGCTGTTGTTCCGGCTGACCTGCTACTACTACCGCGGCGCCTATTACCGCACGGTGTGGCAGTCGCCCACTGCCTGCGCAGTCGCCGAGCCGCGCGTGCACTACACCGGTGAGACGCGGTTCCCGCTGATCATCCAGAACACGCACCGCTATTTCTTCTACATCGCCGTGCTGATCTCGTTGATCAACACCTACGACGCGATCGTCGCGTTCCATTCCGATGAGGGGCCGGGCGGATTCGGCTTCGGCCTGGGCAACGTGATCCTGCTCGGCAACGTCATCATGCTGTGGTTTTACACCCTGTCCTGCCACTCTTGCCGGCACGTCACCGGCGGACGCCTCAAGCACTTCTCCAAACATCCTGTGCGGTACTGGATCTGGACGCAGGTGAGCAAGATCAACACCCGGCACAAGCTGTTTGCGTGGATCACGCTCGGCACGTTGATGCTCACCGACTTCTACGTCGCACTGGTGGCCAGCGGCACCATCTCCGACTTGAGATTCGTTGGCTGACAAGCCAACTCATAATTAGAGGACTTAGCGAGGTTTCATGGTTGAGGTCGAACGGCATGCCTACGACGTAGTCGTGATCGGTGCCGGCGGCGCAGGATTGCGTGCGGTGATCGAGGCGCGGGAACAGGGCCAGAAGGTCGCGGTGGTGACCAAATCCCTGTTCGGCAAGGCCCACACGGTGATGGCCGAGGGCGGGTGCGCCGCTTCGATGGGGAACGCCAACCCGAAAGACAACTGGCAGACCCACTTTGGCGACACGATGCGCGGTGGAAAGTTCCTCAACAACTGGCGGATGGCCGAATTGCACGCCAGGGAAGCCCCGGACCGGGTGTGGGAGCTCGAGACCTACGGCGCGCTGTTCGACCGCACCAAGGACGGCCGGATCAGCCAGCGCAACTTCGGTGGGCACACCTACGCGCGGCTTGCGCACGTCGGCGACCGCACCGGCCTGGAACTGATCCGCACCATGCAGCAGAAGATCGTCTCGCTGCAGCAGGAGGACTTCGCCGAGTTCGGCGACTACGAGGCCCGAATCAGGGTGTTTGCCGAGTGCACCATCACCGAGTTGCTCAAAGACGGTGACGCCATCGCCGGAGCGTTCGGCTACTGGCGCGAGACCGGCAAGTTCGTGCTGTTCGAGGCCCCGGCGGTGGTGCTGGCCACCGGCGGAATCGGCAAGTCGTTCAAGGTGACCTCGAACTCGTGGGAGTACACCGGCGACGGACACGCGCTGGCGCTGCGGGCCGGCGCCACGCTGATCAACATGGAGTTCGTCCAGTTCCACCCGACGGGCATGGTGTGGCCGCCGAGTGTGAAGGGGATCCTGGTCACCGAGGGTGTCCGCGGTGACGGCGGCGTCCTGAAGAACTCCGACAACGAGCGGTTCATGTTCGGTTACATCCCGCCGGTGTTCAAAGGTCAGTACGCCGAGACCGAGCAGGAAGCCGACCAGTGGCTCAAGGACAACGACTCGGCCCGTCGCACCCCGGACCTGCTGCCCCGTGACGAGGTCGCTCGGGCGATCAACTCCGAGGTCAAGGCCGGTCGCGGCACCCCGCACGGCGGGGTCTACCTGGACATCGCCTCGCGTCTGACCCCGGCCGAGATCAAGCGCCGGCTGCCGTCGATGTACCACCAGTTCATGGAGCTGGCCGAAGTCGACATCACCAAGGAGGCGATGGAAGTCGGGCCGACCTGTCACTACGTGATGGGCGGGGTGGAGGTCGACGCCGACACCGGCGCGGCCAAGGTGCCCGGGCTGTTCGCCGCGGGCGAGTGCTCCGGCGGCATGCACGGCTCCAACCGGCTCGGCGGTAACTCGTTGTCCGACCTGCTGGTGTTCGGCCGCCGCGCCGGCCTGGGGGCCGCGCAGTACGTGGCCGCGCTGGACAACCGGCCGAAGGTCTCGTCCGAAGCCGTCGATGCCGCCGCCGAGTTCGCGTTGCATCCGTTCGAGGGCCCGACGGACGGCTCGGCGCCGGAGAACCCGTATGCCCTGCAGATGGACCTGCAGCACGTGATGAACGACCTGGTCGGCATCATCCGCAAAGAGGACGAGATTTCCAAGGCGCTGACGCTGCTCAAGGAGCTGTGGGCGCGGTACAAGAACGTGCAGGTCGACGGGCAGCGGGAGTACAACCCGGGCTGGAACCTGGCGATTGACCTGCGCAACATGCTGCTGGTCAGCGAGTGCGTGGCGAAGGCGGCGCTGGAGCGCACCGAGAGCCGCGGCGGCCACACCCGCGACGACCACCCCGGCATGGACTCCGGTTGGCGCAACACGTTGCTGGTGTGCAGCGAGGCGCAGGACGATCCGGACAACCACATCACCATCGAGCGGCAGCAGCAGATTCCGATGCGCCAGGACTTGCTGGAGCTTTTCAAGCTCTCGGAATTGGAGAAGTACTACACCGACGACGAGTTGGCCGAGCATCCGGAACGGAGAGCGTAATGGCGTACAACGCGAGCATGCGGGTATGGCGCGGCGACGTGAGCGGCGGTGCGCTGCAGGAGTTCACCGTCGAGGTCAACGAGGGCGAGGTGGTGCTCGACGTCATCCACCGCCTGCAGCAGACCCAGACGCCGGACCTCGCGGTGCGGTGGAACTGCAAAGCGGGTAAATGCGGCTCCTGCTCGGCGGAGATCAACGGCCGGCCGCGACTGATGTGCATGACCCGGATGTCGACGTTCGAGGAGAACGAGGTCGTCACCGTCACGCCGATCCGGACGTTCCCGGTGATCCGCGACCTGGTGACCGACGTGTCGTTCAACTACGAGAAGGCCCGCGAGATCCCGTCGTTCACCCCGCCCAAGGAACTGCAGCCGGGTGAGTACCGGATGGCGCAGGTCGACGTGCAGCGTTCACAGGAGTTCCGCAAGTGCATCGAGTGCTTCCTGTGTCAGAACGTGTGCCACGTGATCCGCGACCACGACGAGAACAAGCAGGAGTTCGCCGGCCCCCGCTATCTGATGCGGATCGCCGAGCTCGAGATGCACCCGCTGGACACGGTGGACCGGCGCGACATGGCTCAGGAGGACTTCGGTCTGGGCTACTGCAACATCACCAAGTGCTGCACCGAGGTGTGCCCGGAGCACATCACGATCACCGACAACGCGCTGATCCCGATGAAGGAACGCGTTGCCGACCGCAAGTACGACCCGGTGGTGTGGCTGGGAAACAAGCTGTTCCGGCGCTGACGTTAAGCCGGCGGCGGGATCGGGTACCCGAAATTGATGCTAGATCCCACCAGTATTGACGAACTCAAGACGGCCATCGACGAGATGACGCAGCGCGCGGAACTCGCGCGCAAAGAGGGCCGGAACGACGACGCGACCGAGATCGAGCAGCACATGCAGGGTCTGCGGGAACGGCTCGCCGAGCGCTCGCCGACCTAGATCCCCAGGCGGCGCAGTTCGCTGCGGTGGAAGACGATGGGCGCGATGCCCGCATCCACCGTCACCTCGCTGACCCGCAGCACCACGATGGTGTGATCTCCGGCCGGGATCAGTTGTTCTATCGCACTTTCCAGCCACAGGCCGGTGCCCTTGATGAAGACGGCGCCCGTCTGGCTGGACACCGTATCCAGGCCGGCGAACCGGTCGCCGGTCTTGGCGGCCAGGGTGCGGACGGCCACGTCGTGGGCCTCTCCCAGCACGCTGATGCCCAGGGTCGGCACGTCTTTGAGTTTCGGCCAGGTGGTCGACGTGTTCTGCACACAGAACGACACCAACGGCGGGTCCAGTGACACCGGGACGAAAGTGCTGGCCGCCAGACCGTGGCGGATTCCGTCGACCTGGGCAGCGATGGCCACCACCCCGGTGGGGAAGTGGCTGAAAGCCTCACGCAGCGACGTCGGCGTCAGCTTGTTGTTCGAATTCACCGGACTTCATTCGCTCCTCGAGCCGAGAACGGGATTCTCGCTTCCGCAGCCTACCCGGCCCCCGGAACGTAGCCATACCGGGAAGCCACATCGGGGTGCGCCCGCAGCCTGCTCTTCCAGGCATTGCGTCCATAGACGGGGTAGATCGGATCTCTCGGCTCGTGTTTCGGCGCTGCACGCAGGTGCGCAGGCAGGTCGAGCACCGGTATCTGGGCGTCCAGCCGCGGGTTGAAGAAGTAGGGCACCGAGATCCGTTGGGCGCCGGCCTCGTCCAGCTGCACCCGGTGCTCGGTGGCCCGCAGGTAACCGCCCGTCGCGAACTCCAGCAACTCCCCGATGTTGACGACGAACGCGCCGTCCAACGCCGGCACGTCGATCCAGTCCCGGCAGCCTGGGGGACGCACTTGCAAGCCACGGCTGCCCGGTTCGGCAAGCAGCAGGGTAAGCACCCCGGAATCCTGGTGCGCGCCCACACCCTGCGGGCCGGCTGGGCACGCCGGATACCTGATCAACTTGATCAGCGTCGCGGGTGCGTCGGCGAAGGCCGCGTCGAACACCTCGGGCGGGCTGCCCAGCGACGCCGCCCAGTGCCGCAGCAAGCTGCGCGACACCTGGGACAGCGCGGCGTCGAACTCGGCGACGATCCCTGGTAGCTCAGGCAAACCGGCGGGCCACTGATTCGGCCCTTGCAGCCAGAGGTAGTCCGGGCGGCCGGGGCCGCCGATCGGGGGTCGCTCGGGACCGATGTCGATCTGCTCACGCCAGTCGACCTCGCCGCGGGTGTACTCACCGCCCAGCCGGGTGTAGCCGCGGAAGTGCGGACTGTGCACCATCGCCACCGCGTCCTTGTCCGCCTGCGGCAGCGCGAACAGGCGGCGCGCCGCGCTGAGCACCTGGCCGGTCAAGGTTTCCGGCACCCCGTAGCCGGTCAGATAAAAGAAGCCGACCCGGTGGGCCACGTCGCGAAGAGCTTCGCGCAGCAGGGTGGGTTCGGCGCCCAAATCCACCACCGGCAGTGTCGTGACGCTCCCCACATGCCCATCATCGCCGCAGGTGAGCGGGGTTGCCAGGGATTCGCTCACTGACATCCCAACCGGTTGGTTAGTTAGACAGTGCAATTTAGCTCACACTGGCTTGCGTCAAGTTACTGATCGGTATAGTTTTAACGTGTTACTGGTGGGTAACTTAGCCCTAGTACCCAACCACAGGTGGCATTCTCAATGAGGAGGACCCGTAGTGAGCCACTACAAGAGCAACGTCCGTGACCAGGAATTCAACCTGTTCGAGGTACTTGGCGTTGACCAGGCTTTAGGCCAAGGCGAATTCAGCGATCTGGACGCCGACACCGCTCGCGAGATGCTCGCCGAGGCCGCGCGGCTGTCCGAGGGACCCGTCGCCGCATCGTTCGTCGACGGTGACCGCAACCCGCCCGTCTTCGACCCCAAGACCTTCTCGGTGGAGCTGCCCGAGTCGTTCAAGAAGTCGGTCCGCGCGGTCATGGACGCCGGTTGGGACAAGGCCGGCCTCGACGAGGAACTCGGCGGCATGCCGATGCCACGATCGTTGATGTGGGCGCTGCACGAGCACATCCTCGGCGCCAACCCGGCGGTCTGGATGTACTCCGGTGGCGCGGGCTTCGCCCAGATCCTCTACCACCTCGGCACCGAGGAGCAGAAGAAGTGGGCCGTGCTGGCCGCCGAACGCGGCTGGGGCTCCACGATGGTGCTCACCGAGCCGGACGCCGGATCCGACGTCGGCGCGGGCCGGACCAAGGCCGTGCAGCAGGAGGACGGTTCCTGGCACATCGACGGCGTCAAGCGGTTCATCACCTCCGCCGACTCCGGTGACCTGTTCGAGAACATCTTCCACCTGGTGCTGGCGCGACCGGAAGGCGCCGGCCCCGGCACCAAGGGGCTGTCGCTGTTCTTCGTGCCCAAGTTCCACTTCGACCCCGAGACCGGCGAGCTGGGCGAACGTAACGGCGTGTTCGTCACCAACGTCGAGCACAAGATGGGCCTGAAGGTCTCGACCACCTGCGAGCTGTCCCTGGGCCAGCACGACGTGCCCGCCAAGGGCTGGCTGGTCGGCGAGGTGCACGACGGCATCGCGCAGATGTTCGAGGTCATCGAGCAGGCCCGGATGATGGTGGGCACCAAGGCCATCGCCACCCTGTCGACCGGTTACCTGAACGCGCTGGAGTACGCCAAGTCGCGGGTGCAGGGTGCCGACCTGACCCAGATGACCGACAAGACTGCACCGCGGGTCACCATCACCCACCACCCCGATGTACGTCGGTCGCTGATGACCCAGAAGGCCTACGCCGAAGGGCTGCGGGCGCTGTACCTGTTCACCGCCACCTTCCAGGACGCGGGGGTGGCCAAGGTGGTGCACGACGTCACGCCTGAGCTGGCCGCCAAGATCAACGACCTGATGCTGCCCATCGTCAAGGGTGTCGGCTCGGAGCAGGCGTACGCCAAGCTCACCGAAAGCCTGCAGACCTTCGGCGGTTCGGGCTTCCTGCAGGACTACCCGATCGAGCAGTACATCCGGGACGCCAAGATCGACTCGCTCTACGAAGGCACCACCGCCATCCAGGCGCAGGACTTCTTCTTCCGCAAGATCATCCGCGACAAGGGTGTGGCGCTGGCGCATGTCTCCGGCGAGATCCAGAAGTTCGTTGACAGCGAGTCCGGCAACGGCCGGCTCAAGAGCGAGCGAGCCCTGCTGGCCAAGGCGCTCACCGACGTGCAGGCGATGGCCGCCTCGCTGACCGGCTACCTGATGGCCGCGCAGGAGGACGTCACCAGCCTCTACAAGGTGGGTCTGGGCTCGGTGCGGTTCCTGATGAGCGTCGGCGACCTGGTCATCGGCTGGTTGCTGCAGCGTCAGGCAGCGGTGGCGATCGAGGCCTTGGACGCCGGTGCGACCGGGTCTGAGCGGTCCTTCTACGAGGGCAAGATCGCGGTGGCGTCGTTCTTCGCCAAGAACTTCCTGCCACTGTTGGCCAGCACCCGCGAGGTGATCGAGACGCTGGACAACGACATCATGGAGCTCGACGAAGCCGCTTTCTGAGTCGGCTCACACCGACTGCCGCGACTGTGAATCCTGCGACGCGTACACCGCGTGTCGCGTCGCAGGATTCCCACTCAGTGGGCCGATCGCACTCGGTGGGCCAATCGCGCCGCGTACGCTGACAACGACCAAAAAGACCGCCGCTGGATCCCCTCAAACCAGCGGCGGCCCTTTTCGTTCGCCCGTCTCCGCTGACCGGCGGTCGACCAGGGATTGCCCCGCGTTGCCGTCGGGGTCGGGGGGTCAGACCACAACACGGGGCCATCCGGACTCACGGATACCCAAACGCTCCGGTACCAAACCACCCGATTTCAATTCCCTTGGGATGTTTCCGGGCGGGCGAAAACCGCGGGTCAGGCCTCCAGGATCGCCGCTACGCCCTGACCACCGGCCGCACAGATCGAGATCAGCGCCCGCACCGTGCCCTTCCCCTTGGTTGCCTTTTTCTTCTCGGCCAGCTGCTTGGCGGCCTGCGCCAGGATCCGTCCGCCGGTGGCGGCGAACGGGTGCCCGGCGGCCAGCGACGATCCGTTGACGTTGAGCTTGGACCGGTCGATCGAACCCAACGCGGCGTCCAGACCCAGCCGGCCCTTGCAGTATTCGTCGGACTCCCACGCCTGCAGATGCGCCAGCACCACCGAGGCGAACGCCTCGTGGATCTCGTAGAAATCGAAGTCCTGCAGCGTCAGCTCGTTGCGCGCCAGCAACCGCGGTACCGCGTAGGTGGGTGCCATCAGCAAACCGTCGTTGCCGTTGACGTAATCGACCGCGGCCGTCTCCGCGTCGACGAAGTAGGCCAGCGGCGTCAGCGAATGGTCGGCGGCCCACTGCTCGGTGGCCAGCAAAGCGACGGAAGCGCCGTCGGTGAGCGGCGTCGAGTTTCCGGCCGTCATCGTCGCGTCGCCGGCCTTGACGCCGAAGACGGGCTTGAGCTTGGCCAGCTTTTCCACGCTGGCGTCCGGGCGCAGGTTGTCGTCCCGGTAGAGGCCGAGGAACGGGGTGATCAGGTCGTCGAAGAAGCCCCGGTCGTAGGCGTCGGCCATGTTGCGATGGCTGGCAACGGCCAGCTCGTCCTGATCGACCCGTTTGATGCCCATCTCCTTGGCCGTCAGCGCCGCGTGCTCACCCATCGAGAGTCCGGTGCGGGGTTCGCTGTTGGCCGGCACCGCGATGCCGAGATTGGCCGGCAGCGTGCCGACCAGCTTGAGACGTTCCACGTTGGACTTGGCGCGGCGCACCTTCAGCAGGGTGCGGCGCAGGTCGTCGCCGAGCGCGATGGGCGCGTCGGAGGTGGTGTCCACCCCGCCGGCGGCGGCTACCTCGTACCGGCCGGCGGCGATGCCGTCCGCGGCGGCGATGGCCGCCTGCAGACCCGTGCCGCAGGCCTGCTGGATATCGAAGGCAGGAGTGTCAGGTGAGAGGTCCGATCCCAGCACGCATTCGCGCATCAGGTTGAAGTCGCGGCTGTGCTTGAGCACCGCCCCGCCGATCACCGCGCCGAGTCGCTCACCGGACAGGTTGAACCGGTCTACCAGCCCGCCGAGGGCGGCGGTGAACATGTCCTGGTTGGAGGCTTCGGCGTAGCTGCGGTCCGATCGGCCGAACGGGATGCGATTGCCGCCCAGCACGGCGACGCGCCGCCTTGACTCTGAACTTCCAGTGGCCAATTTATTCTCCGTGTGTCGCCGCTTGGTCGGGGATGATTTTGGGGTACCCGCCTCGGCAGGCAATACTACCCACTGTTCTTACTCCGAAGTAAGTTCGTCCCTGACACGGAAGGCAACTCAGTGGCCACCAAGCGCGCGCCCGACCTGTTCTCGCAGGTCGTGAACTCCGGACCCGGATCGTTTCTGGCCAAACAGCTGGGCGTCCCGCAACCTCAGCCGTTGCGGCGCTACAGCGTCGGCGAGCCCCCACTGGCCGGATCGCTGCTGATCGGTGGGGAGGGCCGGGTGGCGGAGCCGCTGCGTGCGGCGCTGGCCGACGACTACGACTTGCTGGGCAACAACCTGGGCGGACGCTGGGCCGACAAGTTCGCCGGGCTGGCGTTCGACGCCACCGGGATCACCACCCCGGCCGGGCTGAAGGCACTGCACGAATTCTTCACGCCGCTGCTGCGCAACCTCGAGCCCAACGCGCGCGTGCTGGTGATCGGCACCACGCCGGAGGCCGCGGGCAGCACCGACGAGCGCATCGCGCAGCGCGCGCTGGAGGGCTTCACCCGCTCGCTGGGCAAGGAAGTTCGCAACGGAGCCACGGTGAACTTGGCGTACCTGGCCCCCGACGCCAAACCGGCGGCCACGGGGCTGGAATCCACCGCGCGCTTCATCCTGTCGGGCAAGTCGGCCTACGTCGGCGGCCAGGTGTTCTATGTCGGCGCGGAGGACGCGACGCCGCCCGCCGACTGGGACAAGCCGCTGGACGGCAAGGTCGCCATCGTGACCGGCGCGGCCCGGGGCATCGGCCGCACCATCGCCGAGGTGTTCGCCCGGGACGGCGCGAAGGTGGTGGCGATCGACGTCGAGTCCGCCGAAGACGCGCTGTCGGAGACCGCCAACAATGTCGGCGGCACCCCGCTGTGGCTGGACGTGACCGCCGAGGACGCCGTGGACAAGATCACCGAGCACCTGCGCGACCACCACGGCGGCAAGGCCGACATCCTGGTCAACAATGCCGGGATCACCCGCGACAAGCTGCTGGCGAACATGGACGACGGCCGCTGGGACTCCGTGCAGGCTGTCAATCTGCTTGCCCCGCAACGTCTTACCGAGGGCCTGGTGGACAACGGAACCATCGGCGCGGGCGGCCGGGTGATCGGCCTGTCCTCGATGGCCGGGATTGCCGGTAACCGTGGGCAGACCAACTACGCCACCACCAAGGCCGGGATGATCGGCCTCACCCAGGCACTGGCGCCCGTGCTCGCCGAGAAGGACATCACGATCAACGCCGTGGCACCGGGATTCATCGAGACCCAGATGACGGCGGCGATCCCGGTGGCCACCCGCGAGGTGGGTCGCCGGCTGAACGCGCTGCTGCAGGGTGGCCAACCCGTCGACGTGGCTGAGACCATCGCCTACTTCGCCAGCCCGGCGTCGAATGCGGTGACCGGCAACGTCGTTCGGGTCTGCGGCCAAGCCATGATCGGGGCCTGAGATGGGTCAACCCAGCGGGCTTCGCAACATGCTGCGCGCGGTGGCCGGGGCGCTACCCGTGGTGCCCCGATCGGACAAGCTGCCCACCCGCACGGTGACGGTCGAGGAGCTGCCCATCGACCAGGCCAACGTCGCCGCCTACGCCGCGGTCACCGGGCTGAGTTACGGCAACAACGTGCCGCTGACCTACCCGTTCGCGCTGACGTTCCCGTCGATCATGTCGCTGGTGTCCGGGTTCGACTTCCCGTTCTCCGCAATGGGTTCGGTGCACACCGAGAACCAGATCACCCAGCACCGGCCGATCGCGGTGACCGACACGGTCAGTGTGCAGGTTCATGCCGAGAACCTGCGCGAGCATCGCAAGGGCCTGCTGGTCGACCTGCTGACCGACGTGCACGTCGGCAACGACCTGGCCTGGCAGCAGGTGACGACCTTCCTGCACCAGCAACGCACCAGCTTGTCCGACGAACCCAAGCCGCCGCCGAAAAAAGAACCCAAGCTGCCGCCGCCGTCGACCGTGCTGAGCATTTCGCCGGCACAGATTCGTCGGTACGCCGTGGTGGGCGGTGACCTCAACCCGATCCACACCAATGGTGTCGCCGCGAAGCTGTTCGGCTTCCCGACTTCGATCGCGCACGGAATGTTCAGTGCCGCAGCGGTATTGGCGAACATCGAGGGCAAATTGCCGGACGCGGTGCAGTATTCGGTGCGGTTCGGCAAGCCGATCCTGTTGCCGGCGAAGGTGGGACTGTACGTCGAGCAGGCCGACGGCGGCTGGGATCTGTCGCTGCGCAACCTTTCCAAGGGCTATCCGCACCTGACCGGGAGCGTCAAGCCGCTGTAGTTTTCACCCGGCCCGGTGGTCGTGGGGCGGCGGGCGGCGGCCGAGGACGAGTGTCTTGATCTCGTGCGCGCCGACGGCGGTGACCGCGAAGACCACCAGCATCCAGATCGGCGGCCGGGCCAGTTCCCAGACGAAGATCGCGGACCACACCGGCGATCCCTGCGTCACCGCCAGCACGCCGGCGGCCGCGGCCAGCGAGATCACCGGTCCGTGCAGATGGGTGCCGGCCACCTGGTTGAGCGCCAGCACCAACAGCGACCCGGCCGCGGCGCCGGTTGCCAACGAAGGCGTGAGCAGACCACCCGCTCCGCCGGCCCGCAGGAACAGCGCGGTCAGCAGCGGCTTCAGCACCAGAATCACCGCCGCCGAGGTGAGCGTCATGCCGGCGGCCAGGCTGACGGTGAGCACGCTCTTGCCGTTGCCGGGCAGTTCGGGCCACCAGTGCGAGCAGATGCCGGTGAGCAGGCCGGCCGCGGCGAGCGCCGGGATCACCGCCCAGGACCGCATCAGCTCGGCCGGCCGGGCGGCCGCGATGATCTTGTTGAACGCCCACCCCACCCCGAACGCCAGCGGCGCGAGGGCCAGGCCGTGCGCGCTGAGCAAAGGGGTTTGTTCGGCGCTGGGCCACTGCAATTCGTGGTGATCGTGGGTGATCACCGACGCGACGGCGACGGCCAGGCTGGAGGTGATCAGCGCCGCACCGACCGCCCGCAGGCGCCAGGTGTTGAGCAAAATCCGCAGGGCGAACAGCGCGCCGGCAGTCGGAACGGCATAGACCGCGGCCAGCCCGGCACCGGCCGCGCAGGCCAGCAGGATCTCGCGATCGTCGCGCGACAGCCTGCGCAGCGATCCGGTGCCGAAATCGCTTGCTGCAGCGGCGAATTGACGCGGCGCACCTTCGCGTCCCAGCGACGCACCGGATCCGACGAGCAGCACCTGCAGCACCGCGTCGACGCTCCAGGCGGCCCGCGGAATCGGCTGCCGGTTCGCAATGGTTCCGGCCAGCGGCGGCACGTCCGCCCGGCGTCGCAGCAGCCACCACCCCAGACCGGCCAGCGCGGCGCCCACCATCGGCCCGAGCGCGCGGCGGATGGGACTGCTGGCGGTGATGCCGTCGAGCAGCGAGCCGAAAGTGTAGTGATAGGTGAGGTGTTCGACGGAGCGCAGCACGACCGTCGTCGCCAATCCGGCAAGGCCGGCCAGCAGGCCGGTAATGACTGTCGCGCAGAAGAACTCGAGGTTCCGGCGAGGCACCGGGATCTACCCCGTCGCGGTGTTGGACGCCACGTCACGATCGGCGGGCGCCCCGCGCAGACCCGCCCAGAACAGGTCGATCATCAGCTGTGCCGCGGCGTCGGCGTCGATGTCGCCGGTGCTGAGCCGGTTCGCGATCGCCTCCCCCGCCCCCACCAAAGCGACTGACATGACGTCGATCTCGGAATCGGTGCGGGGGCTGCGGGTGCCGGCACGCACCAGACCTCCGACCAGTTCGATGATCTGCTCGCGGCCCTCGCGCACCGTGTGGGCGAACGCCTGCGAGCTGGTGGCCTGGGTGTACATCACGATCCACGAGGCGCGGTTTTCGTCGATGTAACGCAGGAACGAGCTGATAGTGTTGCGCAGCAGGTCTTTTGGGCTCTGGGTGAAGTCGATGTCGGCGCGCAGCGCGTCGATGAACCGGCCCATCTCCCGGTTCATGCACGCGCCGAACAGGTCTTCCTTGGAGCCGTAGTACAGATACAGCATCGGCTTGGAGATCTGCGCCTCGGCGGCAATGGTGTCCATCGAGGTCTCGTGATAGCCGTTGACCGAGAACATCTGGACGGCAGCGTCGAGCATCTGTTGCTCGCGCACAGCACGCGGTAACCGTTTGCTGCCACCGGCCATTGGTCCTGCGCCTCTCTCGCCTGTCCTTCCGACTCTAGAGCTAACGACCGCACGTCGGGGTGACGTGCTTCATGGCGGCCACCCGGATCAGGGATGCGTCGACCCGTTGGACCGGCAGGTCACCGGTGTTCACCGCCTGCTCGAGGCGGTCCAGGACGGCCTGCACCTCCTTGGTGGTGATCCACAGCGCGATGTCGGTGCCGGCCTGCAGCGTCTTCAAGACCGCCTCGGTCACCGGTAACAGGTCTGAAATGGCGGCCATGCTGGACAGGTCGTCGCTGAACACCGGGCCGTCGAACGCCGGGCCGCCGTAACCGGTTCCGGTACGCAGTAATTCGACGGCCTTCGGACTCAGGCTGGCCGGCTCGGTGCCGGTCAGGCCCGGCACCTGCATGTGGCCGATCATCACCGCCACCGGGCTCTTGTCCAGCAGCGTCCGGTAGGGCAACAGGTCGTTGGCGATGAGCTCGCCCAGCGGTGGCGTGCTGACACCGCCGGTGTGGGAATCCCCGGAACCGTGCCCGTGCCCGGGGAAGTGCTTGAGCACCGGCAGCAAACCCGCGTCCCGCAGACCCTGCGCGTACTGCCCGGCCCATTCGGTCACCTTCGCCGGGTCCGAGCCGAACGAGCGGTCCCCGATCACGGTGTCGTCCGGGGCGTCGGTGACGTCGACGACCGGGGCGAAGTCGACGGTGATGCCCAGGTCCTTCATCTTGCGGCCGCGGGTCAGCGCCAGGTCGTGGACCTGCTGCGGCGTCATGGTCTGGCCCATCTCCTTGGCCGTCGGCCCCCTGCCGTCCAGCAGCGTGCGCAACCGGGACACCCGGCCGCCCTCTTCGTCGACGCCGACCGCCAGCGGCAGCGGCGCCGCGGCATTGGCGACCTCGGTCAGCGGGCCCGGCAGCATGGTCAGGTCGGTGTCGCTGTCGATGATGATGCCGCCGACATGGAACTGGCTGACGACGGCTTTGGCGTCGGCCGCGTCTTTGACCCCGACCATCAGCAGCTGGGCCAGCTTGTCGCGCAGGTTCGTGATCTTCGCCGGCACTTCGCGGGGATCGACACACAACTTGTTGCCGGGTGCCGCGGCCGGGGTCGAGCTGGTGGGCGCCGGGGTGGGCGTGCTGGTCGACGATGCCGGCCCGTGTTTGGTGCCGCTGTCACTGCAGGCCGCCACCAGCATCGACGCGGTGGCAAGGACGGCCAGAGTACGGGGAAAAGCCATCCGGACATGCTGTCACGGGGCGTTTCGCCGCGAGGTGCGGGGGGCGCGGGCCGTTCTGCTAGGTTCGATCACTATGAACCGGATCGTCGCGCCAGCCGCCGCAAGTGTGGTGGTGGGTCTGTTGCTCGGTGCGGCCGCGATCTTCGGGATCACGCTGATGGTCCAGCAGGACACGAAGCCGCCACTGCCCGGGGGCGATCCGTCGTCGTCGGTGCTCAACCGGGTCGAGTACGGCAACCGCAGCTAGTCAGGGTGTGACCGGCCAGTCGGCCCTGTCGCGTCTTTGGCTGCTGCTCGTCGGGGCCGTCTCGCTCGTCCTGAGCTTCGCCCAATCTCCCGGGCAGGTCTCCCCCGACACCAAACTCGACCTCACCGCCAACCCGCTGCGGTTTCTGGCGCGCGCCACCCACCTGTGGAACAGCGACCTGCCGTTCGGGCAGTCGCAGAACCAGGCCTACGGCTACCTGTTTCCGCACGGCAGCTTCTTTGTGGCCGGGCATTTGCTGGGGGTGCCCGGTTGGGTCACCCAGCGGCTGTGGTGGGCGCTGCTGTTGACGGCCGGATTCTGGGGGTTGCTGCGCGTCGCCGAGGCCCTCGGCATCGGGAGCCCATCGTCGCGGGTGCTGGGCGCGGTCGCTTTCGCGTTGTCGCCGCGGGTGCTGACGACGATCGGGTCGATCTCGTCGGAAACGTTGCCGATGATGCTGGCGCCGTGGGTGCTGTTGCCGACGATCCTGGCGCTGCGTTCGGATCCCGGCCGATCGGCGCGGGTGCTGGCCGGTCAGGCCGGGCTGGCGGTGGCGCTGATGGGCGCGGTGAACGCGATCGCGACGGCCGCGGGTTGCCTGCCGGCGTTGATCTGGCTGGCCTGTCACCGGCCGAACCGGCGGTGGTGGCGTTACGTCGGCTGGTTGCTGGCGGCGGTGGCCGTGGCGGTGCTGTGGTGGGCGGTGGCGCTCAGCCAGTTGCGTGACGTCAGTCCGCCGTTTTTGGACTTCATCGAATCCTCCGGGGTGACCACCCAATGGTCGTCGCTGGTGGAGCTGCTGCGCGGCACCGACAGCTGGACGCCGTTCGTGGCGCCGACCGCGACGGCGGGCGCGCCGCTGGTCACCGGGACCGTGGCGATCCTGGGCACCTGTCTGGTCGCGGCCGTCGGGCTGGCCGGGCTGGCCCTGCCCGGGATGCCGGCGCGCGGCCGATTGGTGACGATGTTGCTGGTCGGGGTCGTGCTGCTGGCGATCGGCTACAGCGGCGGGCTGGGCTCGCCGATCGCCCATCAGGTACAGGCGTTCCTGGACGCGGCCGGCACGCCGCTGCGCAACGTGCACAAGTTGGGGCCGGTGATCCGGATCCCGCTGGTGCTGGGCTTCGCGCACTTACTGGGCCGGATCCCGTTACCGGGCAGTGCGCCCAGGCCGGTGTGGCTGCGCGCGTTCGCACACCCGGAGCGCGACCGGCGGGTCGCCGTCGGGATCGTGGCGCTCGTCGCGCTGATGGTGAGCACCTCGCTGGCGTGGACCGGCCGGCTGACGCCGCCGGGAACGTTCCGCGCGATACCCGACTACTGGCATCAGACCGCCAACTGGCTTGCCGGCCACCCGGGCGGCCGGGCGTTGGTGGTGCCCGGCGCACCGTTTGCGACCCAGGTGTGGGGTACCAGCCACGACGAGCCGTTGCAGGTGCTGAGTTCGGGTCCGTGGGGGGTGCGCGACTCGATCCCGCTGACGCCGCCGCAGACCATCCGCGCGCTGGACTCGGTGCAACGCTTGTTCGCCGCTGGGCGCCCGTCCGCCGGGCTGGCCGATACCCTTGCCCGCCAAGGTATTTCGTATGTCGTGGTGCGCAATGATCTGGACCCGGAGTCGTCGCGGTCGGCGCGACCGATTCTGGTGCATCGCGCCGTCACGGGATCGCCGGGACTGGACAAGGTGGCCGAGTTCGGGGCGCCGGTGGGACCGGGCACACTGGCCGGCTTCGTCAACGACAGCGGGCTGCGGCCACGCTATCCGGCGGTGGAGATCTACCGGGTCGGTTCGGGCGGCGATCCGGGTGGGCCGGGTGGGCCGGGTGCGCCCTACTTCGTCGACACCGACCGACTCGCGCGCGTCGACGGCGGCCCGGAGGTGCTGCTGCGCCTCGACGAGCGGCGGCGCCTGCTCGGCCAGCCGCCGCTGGGGCCGGTGCTGATGACCGCGGACGCTCAGACCGCCGGCCTGCCGACGCCGCTCGTCACCGTCACCGACACCCCGCTGGCCCGCGAAACCGATTACGGCCGAGTGGATCTGCATTCGTCGGCGATCCGCGCGCCCGACGACGCCCGGCACACTTACAACCGGGTGCCCGACTACCCCGTCCCGGGCGCGCAGACGGTCTACGGAGCCTGGACGGGCGGGCGCATCACGGCGTCCAGCTCGTCCTCGGATGCCACCGCGCTGCCCGACGTCGCACCGGCCACCGCACCGGCCGCCGCGATCGACGGCGACCCGGCGACCGCCTGGGTGTCCAACGCGCTGCAGGCCGCCGTCGGGCAGTGGCTGCGGGTCGACTTCGACCATCCGGTGACGAATGCCGTCCTCACGTTGACTCCCAGCGCGACGGCCGTCGGCGCCCAGGTGCGACGCATCCTGGTCGAGACCGCCAACGGCAGCACCACGCTGCGCTTCGACGAAGCCGGCGAACCGTTGACCGCCGCGCTGCCGTACGGCGAAACCCCGTGGGTGAAGATCACCGCTGCCGCCACCGACGACGGCTCACCCGGCGTCCAGTTCGGCATCACCGACCTGAGCGTCACCCAGTACGACGCGTCCGGGTTCGCCCATCCGGTGACGTTGCGGCACACGGTGTCAGTGCCCGGGCCGCCGCCGGGTGCCGCGATTGCGGGCTGGGATCTGGGCGCCGAGCTGCTGGGCCGGCCGGGGTGTGCGGCGGGGCCGGACAATGTGCGGTGCGCGTCGTCGATGGCGCTGACGCCCGAGGAGCCGGTCAACCTGAGCCGCACGCTGACCGTGCCGGGGCCGGTTACGGTGCGGCCGACGGTGTGGGTGCGCCCGCGGCAGGGCCCCAAGCTGGCCGACCTGATCGCCGAACCCGGCACCGCCCGCGCCCGCGGTGATTCCGATGTGGTCGAGATCCTCGGCTCGGCGTACGCGGCCACCGACGGCGATCCGGGCACCGCGTGGACGGCCCCGCAACGGGTGGTGCAGCACAAGACGCCGCCGACGCTCACTTTGACGCTGCCGCGGCCCACCGAGGTGGCCGGGCTGCGGTTGACCCCCAGCCGGTCGGTGCTGCCGGCGCACCCGACGCTGGTGGCCGTCGACCTGGGTGACGGCCCGCAGGTGCGGGCGCTCTCCGGTGGCGACCTGTCGTTGCAGCCGAAGGTGACCGACACCGTCACCGTCAGCCTCCTCGACTGGGACGACATCATCGACCGCAACGCGCTGGGCTTCGACCAGCTCAAGCCCCCCGGGCTGGCCGAGATCGTCGCGTTGGGCACCGACGGTGGGCCGATCGCGCCGGCCGCCCCGGACCGGGACCGGCAGGTTTTCGTCGACTGTGAGCACGGGCCGGTGATCGCGGTGGCGGGCCGGTTCGTGCATACCTCCGTCCGGACCACCGCGGGGGCGCTGTTGGACGGCCGGCCGGTGGTGGCGCAACCGTGTGAGACCGAACCGATCGCACTGCCGGCCGGACAGCAGGAATTGCTGATCAGTCCGGGCGCGGCGTTCGTCGTCGACGGCGTCCAGTTGGCGATTGGTCCCGAAACTTCCGGTGCCGCAGTTGCTTTCGCTCCCGTCGGGGACTGGGGTCCGTCCCGTCGCGAGGTGCGGGCGGCGGCGTCGGGCACGTCTCGGGTGTTGGTGATTCCGGAGAGCATCAACCCCGGCTGGGTGGCGCGGGACGGTAGCGGGGCGCGGCTGACACCGGTAGCGGTCAACGGGTGGCAGCAGGGTTGGGTGGTGCCGGCGGGGGATCCCGGCACCATCACGCTGACGTACGCCGCCGACACCCTCTACCGCGCCGGACTTTTCGGCGGCCTTGCTCTGCTGCCGCTGCTGGCCATGCTGGCATTCTGGCGCCGGCGCGGCGATCCGGGGGATCCCGCCGCGGTGCCGTGGACACCTGGACGATGGGCGGCGATTCCCGTGCTAGGGGCCGGGGCGTTGATCTCCGGTCTCGTGGGAGTCGTGGTGTTCGGAGCAGCACTGGCCGTGCGGTACGCGTTGCGGGATCGCTTCACCGTGGCGTTCAGTGCCGGTGGGTTGATCGCGGCCGGGGCCGTGTTGTCGCGGCACCCGTGGCGCTCGGTGGACGGGTACGCGGGTCACTCCGCGGGTGTCCAACTGCTGGCGCTGATTTCGTTGGCCACGGTGGCCGCTTCGGTGGTGGTGTTGCGACAGGGTGGCGACGAGTAGTTCGGGGCTGGTTGACTGGATACCGCCATGGGATGGTTTTCGGCGCCCGAATACTGGCTGGGCACTACGGTGCTGCAGCGTGGCGTGGCGCTGATCTATCTGATCGCCTTTGTGGCGGCGGCGCGACAGTTCCGGGCACTCATCGGGGAAGACGGCATGCTTCCGGTGCCGCGATATCTGGCCGGACGGTCGTTCTGGCGCGCGCCGAGCATCTTCCACTTCCGTTACTCGGACCGGCTTTTCGCCTTCGTGTGCTGGACGGGCGCCGTGTTGTCGGCGGCGGTGGTCTGCGGCGTGACGCGGGTCGCGCCGTTGTGGGCAGGGATGCTGGTCTGGCTAGTGCTGTGGGCGCTGTATTTGTCGATCGTCAACGTCGGGCAGACGTGGTACGGGTTCGGTTGGGAGTCCCTACTTTTGGAGGCGGGGTTCCTGATGATCTTTCTCGGCGGCGAGCGGGTGGCGCCGCCGCTGCTGACGCTGTTGCTGGCGCGCTGGCTGTTGTTCCGGGTCGAGTTCGGGGCCGGCTTGATCAAGATGCGCGGCGACCGCTGCTGGCGGGACTTGACGTGCCTGTACTACCACCACGAGACGCAGCCGATGCCCGGTCCGCTGAGCTGGTTCTTCCATCACCTGCCCAAACCGTTGCATCGGATCGAGGTGGCGGGCAATCATTTTGCGCAGCTGGTGGTGCCGTTCGGATTGTTCGCGCCGCAGCCGGTGGCCGGGATTGCCGCGGCGATCATCATCTTGACGCAATTGTGGCTGGTGCTGTCGGGGAACTTCGCCTGGCTCAACTGGGTGACGATCCTGTTGGCGTTCAGTGCGGTCGCGGTGCCCGAGCATCCCGACTTGCCAACGCCGCCGATGTGGTTTGTTGCCGTGGTGATCGTCGCTGCCGCGGCGATGGTGGTCTTGGGTTATTGGCCGACGCGCAACATGCTGTCGGCGCGGCAACGGATGAACGCCTCGTTCAACGCCTTTCACCTGGGCAACACCTATGGTGCCTTCGGCAGCATTTCCCGCACCCGGCATGAGGTGGTGATCGAGGGCACCGATTCTGCCGATCCCACCGACGATGCGGTGTGGCGCGAGTACGAGTTCGAGGGCAAGCCCACCGGACTGCGGCGGCTGCCAAGGCAATTCGCGCCCTACCATCTGCGGCTGGACTGGCTGATGTGGTTCGCCGCCATCTCGCCCGGTTACGCGCTGGCGTGGATGACACCGTTTTTGCACCGGCTGTTACGCAATGACGCAGCGACGCTACGGCTGTTGCGGCACAACCCATTTCCGGATGCGCCGCCGCGGTATGTGCGTGCGCAGCTTTACGTGTATCGGTTCACTACGCCGGCTGAGTTGCGGCGCGATCGCGCGTGGTGGCATCGGACGCTGATCGGGAGCTATGTGCCGCCGATGTCACTGCGCCACTAAGGTTCGTCGTCGTCCTCGGGGATCAGCAGTTTCTCGGGGTGGTGGAAGGTGTTGATTCTGGGTTGGCCGTGGTCGAGGTGTGCTGGGGGGATCCATTCGGTGTGGCCTTGGGTGTTGGTGCGGGTGGTCCAGCCTTTTTCGGCCAGTCTGTTATCGGGGCCACAGGCCAGGGTGAGGTCGTTGATGTCGGTGCGCCCGGTTTTGCGCCATGCGGTGACGTGGTGGACTTCGGAGTGGTAGGCCGGGGCGTCGCAGCCGGGTCTGGTGCAGCCGAGGTCTTTGGCGCACAGCATGATCCGCTGGGCCGGGGAGGCCAACCGCTTGGCGTGATACAGGGCTTGGGGTTTGGCGCCGTCGAAGATCGCCAAATAGTGGTTGGCGCCGCCGCCGGCCATGCGGATCAGATCGTTCATGGGTAGGCGGGAGCCGCCGCCGGTGCGCGCCCACCCGGCGGCGGCTTCCAGTTCTGCCACGGTGGTGGTGGCGATGATGGTGACCGGCAGCCCGCGATGCTTGCCTAGCTTCCCGGAGGCCAGCAGTGCGCGTAGCCCGGCCAGCAGCGCGTCGTGCTGGCGTTGGGGTCCCGAGCGGGTATCGCGCTGCGCCTCCTCGGTATCGGGTTCGCCGTCCACGCGCGGTGCCTCATCGGTCGGGTTGCACATCCCCGGTGCGGCCAACTTCGTCCACGCCGCTTCGATCGCGGCCCGCAGCTCGGGGGTGACCAGCCCGCTCAGGCGCGACATCCCGTCGAACTCCTGCTTGCCCAGCATCAGGCCGCGCCGGCGGGCGCGTTCGTCATCGCTGTAGTTGCCGTCGGGGTGCAGATAGGCCATCACTTCCTGGGCATAGGTCTGCACTTGTTCGGGGCGAAAGTGGGTGGCCTTGTCGACCAGGTCGGCTTCGGCGTCCTGCCGGGTCAACGCATCGACCGTGTCGGGCAGATGGGCCAGGAATTTGCGGATCAATCGGATGTGTTCATCACCGATGAGTCCGGCGCCTTGGGCGGTCGCGGTCGCGGTGAGCAGCGGCGCCAACGCCTCCCCCGACAGCGCCCGCCGCGGCCCCAGATCGTGGGCTTCGGCGATACGGCGGCCGGCTTCGGCTTTAGAGATCCGCAACCGATCCGCCAACGCACTGCGCAGCTTGCCGCCCAACTCCTCCTCGGCGGCGTGGGCGGCGAGTTGGTTGATCACCGCGTGCTGGGGTGTGCGCAGTTGGCGGGCTGCCCGTTCCAGGCGCTGCAGAGCCCGCATCCGCTCCGGGGTGGTGAACACCTCAAAGGACAACGCGCACAGACGATCCACATCCGCATCGAGTGCGTCAAAGACCTCCACGATCTCTTCACGCGTGCTCGCTGCCATACCTCAGATTCTAGGAACCGGCACCGACAACTCCCCGGCCCCGACGACGCTCCTGTGCATAGACCTCTGACTGTGGACAAGTCGGATGCCGAGAAAGCTACAGCGTCTCGTCCAGCTCCCCGAGCCGGTCGGTGAGCCGCAGGTTCTCCGAATAGTCCACCGGACAGGAGATGATGGACACGCCGTCGTCCTCCAGCGCCGTCCGCAGCGTTGGCAGCAGATCCTCGGCGCTTTCGATCCGATACCCCTTGGCGCCGAAGCTTTCTGCGTAACGCACCACGTCCGGGTTGCCGAATGAGACGTGGTGGTGCTCACCGAGCTCGAGGTCCATCTTCCACTCGATCAGCCCGTAGCCGCCGTCGTCCCAGATCAACACCACCAGCGGAATCTTCTCCCGCACCGCGGTTTCGATCTCCTGCGAATTCATCAGGAACGCACCGTCGCCGACTACCGCCAGCACCTTCGCGTCGGGCCGGGCGAGCTTCACCCCCAGCGCCCCGGGCAGCGCAAAGCCCATGGTGGACAAGCCGTTCGAGATCAGGCAGGTGTTGCGTTCGTAGGTCGGATACAGGCGGGCCATCCACATCTTGGTGGCTCCGGTGTCCACCAGCACCACGTCGTCGCGCCCCAGCGCCTCCCGGGTATCGGCGACCAGCCGCTGCGGCGTCACCGGGAAACGCGAATCCTGTTGTCCGCGAGCGAATTCCTCTTCCAGCAGTCCGGACCCGGGAACCTCGTTGTCGTCGAAGCGCTTCCCGTCCAGGGCATCGGTGAGTTCGTTCAGCGAGTCGGTGATGTCGCCGATGATCCCCACCTCGACGGTGTAGTTCGCGTCGACCTCGGCGGGAAACCGGTGGACGTGCAGAATCTTCTTGTCGCCCTTGGGATTGATGCGGGCCGGATCGAACTCCTGCAGTTCGTATCCGACCGCGATCACGACGTCGGCGTTGTCGAATCCGAAGTTGACGTAGTCGTGCGTCATGAAGCCCAGCGTGCCGATGCTGTTGGGGTGATCGTCGGGCATCACGCCCTTGCCGTGGAAGGTGTTGGCCACCTTGATGCCAGTCTTTTCCGAGAAGCGGACCAGCGCCTCGGTGGCGTCGCTGCGGGCGGCGCCATGCCCGGCGAGTACCGCCGGACGCTGCGCGTTGCGCAGGATGTCCACCGCGCGGGCGATCTGCCGCGGCGCCGGTGCGTCGGCGCGAACGACCCTGCGCGGCAACGGCGTCAGGTCGTAGTCGTCCTCGTCCTGGTCGATGTGTTCGGGCACCGCCAGGTAGACCGCGGCCGGGCGTTCGGTCTCGGCGGTCTTGAACGCCTTGCGGACCATCTCCGGGATGGCGCGCGCGGTCGGGATGTCGGCGGCCCACCGGGTGATCGGCGCGTACATCGACACCAGGTCCACGTACTGGTGCGACTCCTTGTACTCGCGGTCCTGTCCGACCTGCGCCGAGATCGCGACCACCGGGGTGCTGTTGGTGGTGGCGTCGGCGACGCCGAGCTGCATGTTGATCGCCCCCGGCCCCAGCGTCGCGGACACCACCCCGGCGCGACCCGTGACGCGGCCGTACATCTCGGCCATGAACGCCGCGGCCTGCTCGTGCCGGGTCAGCACGTAGCGGATGTCCGACGCGGCCAGCGCCTGGATGAGACGGATGTTCTCCTCCCCCGGTATCCCGAAGACGAACTGGACTCCCTCGTTCTCCAGGCACTTCACGATCAGCTCAGCCGCTGTGCTCATCCGCTGGACCTCCCCGTCTCCACTTCGCCACTGTTAGTGGCAGGCTAGATATAGGACAGGTTTCTTGTACCCACCAGACGAAGGATTCAGCGTGCCTATCGCCACCATCAACCCGGCCACCGGGGAGACAGTCAAGACCTTCGACCCGGCCACCGACGACGACGTCGACGCAGCGATCGCCCGCGCGTACGAGCGCTTCCTCGACTACCGGCACTCCACCACCTTCGCGCAGCGCGCCGAATGGGCGAACGCCACCGCCGACCTGCTGGAGAAGGAGGCCGACGACGTCGCGGCGATGATGACCCAGGAGATGGGCAAGACGCTGTCCTCGGCCAAAGCCGAAACGTTGAAGTGCGCCAAGGGTTTTCGCTACTACGCCGACAACGCCGAAAGGTTGCTCGCCGACGAGCCGGCCGAAGCCTCGAAGGTCGGCGCGAAGCAGGCCTACGTCCGGTATCAACCGCTCGGCGTGGTGCTGGCCATCATGCCGTGGAACTTTCCGCTCTGGCAGGCCGTCCGGTTCGCCGCGCCGGCGTTGATGGCGGGAAACGTCGGGATCCTCAAGCACGCCTCGAACGTGCCGCAGTCCGCGCTGTATCTGGCCGACGTCATCTCCCGCGGCGGTTTCCCGGACGGCTGTTTCCAGACGTTGCTCGTACCGTCGGGTGCGATCGAGCGCATCCTGCGCGATCCGCGCGTCGCGGCCGCCACCCTGACCGGCAGCGAACCGGCCGGGCAGTCCGTCGCCGCCATCTGTGGTGACGAGATCAAGCCGACCGTGCTCGAACTCGGGGGCAGCGACCCGTTCATCGTGATGCCGTCCGCGGAGCTGGACGAGGCCGTCACCACCGCGGTCAAGGCCCGGGTGCAGAACAATGGCCAATCCTGCATCGCCGCAAAGCGTTTCATCATTCACACCGACATCTACGACTCGTTCGTGGACAAGTTCGTCGAACAGATGCAGGCGCTCAAGGTCGGCGACCCCACCGATCCGGACACCGACGTGGGTCCGTTGGCCACCGAGTCCGGCCGCGACGAGATCGCCCAGCAGGTCGAGGACGCCGTCAAGGCAGGTGCGAAGGTCCGGTGCGGCGGAGAACGCCCCGACCGCCCGGGCTGGTTCTACCCGCCGACGGTCATCACCGACATCAGCAAGGACATGCCGCTGTACAAAGAGGAGGTGTTCGGCCCGGTGGCCTCGGTGTACCGCGCCGCCGACATCGACGAGGCGATCGAGATCGCCAACGCCACCAGCTTCGGCCTCGGGTCCAACGCGTGGACCAACGACGAAGCCGAGCAGCAGCGCTTCGTCGACGAGATCGAGGCCGGTCAGGTGTTCATCAACGGCATGACGGTGTCCTACCCCGAACTCGGCTTCGGCGGCATCAAGCGCTCCGGGTACGGCCGCGAGCTGGCCGGGCTGGGCATCCGCGAGTTCGTCAACGCCAAGACGGTGTGGGTGGGCTGAGGCCCTCGGCGCGAGCAGACGCAGAATCGCACGCGAACTCGCGTTTTTATGCGATTCTGCGTCTGCTCGCGGTAGGCGGTTCGCGGTACGCGGTTCGCGGTACGCGGTACGCGGTTCGCGGTACTAGGGGATCAGACCGCGGCCAGCGCGCGCTCGTCCTCGTCGGCGAAGTCGTCCTCGAGCTGCACGGGCGAGTAGTCCAGGTCGATCTCGCCGAGCGGGCGACCGCGGGCGCTGCTGATGGTGCCGAACCGGCGCATGCCCTTGTCGGTGGAGTAGGCCAGCATGTCCTCGGGCGACAGATCGAACGGCGGAGGGTCACCGTAGAGGGCGAAACCCTCCTCGGTGAGCCGCAGCGCCATCGGGATCAGCTCGTTCATCCGCGCTTCGAAAACGCTCCAGTTGCTGTCGTCGGCGGCCACGTGCCGGCGGCAGGTGAACGTGCCCCACGCCATGTGGCGTCGTTCGTCGTCCCCGATGCGCCGCACCAACTCCTGCATGCCGGGCAGGATGCCGCGTTCGACGCAGATCTTGTTCCAGGCGTAGTAGCCGGTCAGCGCCAACATGCCTTCGACGATGTGGTTGTAGGTGACCGACGCCCGCACCTGGGCCGCCGGCGACGGGTCGTCGGTCAGCGCATTCAGACAGTCGGGCAGCACGTCGTAGAAGATCTGCCGGTAGGTGGGCAGGCCGTCCAGATACGGGTGCAGATCCTCGGTCATCCCGACCGCGTCGAGCCACATCCGGAACACCTGGACGTGCTTGGCCTCCTCGAACGCGAACTGGGTCAGGTACATCTCGTCGCCCAGCCGGCCCTCGGCGCGCATCGCCGCCATGAACGGCTGGATGTCCTCGGTCACCGCCTCCTCGCCCGCGATGAACTGGGCGCACAGCCGGGTGGCGTAGTCGCGCTCGTCGTCGGCCAACTTCTCCCAGTCGGCCCGGTCGCGGGAGAAGTCGATGTCGGCCGGATTCCAGAATTTCGCGTTGCCGCCGGCGAACAGCTTGAGCGGCAGGCTGTCCCAGTTGAGACCGCCCGCCACCATCGAGCCGGAGTGTGTGCGTGTCATGGAATCTCCTCTGATCGGGCTGGGGCTGGGACGGGCGAGAACGCCGCGGACAGCACCGCGACCAACCTGCGCACCGCCAGCGCCGGCTGTTCGGGCGATGGCTCGTCGAGACCGAGCACCGGGTCCAGGCCGTGGATGTAGGGGGCCAGCGCCAGGTGCGGGAAGATCATCAGCAGCAGTGACAACAGGGCGTCGGTGTCCGCGTCCGCACGCAGATCCCCCCGCCGGTGTGCCTCGGAGACCAGCGGACGCAGCACTTCCAGATAGTGGCGGTGCAGCACCTTCTGCACGCTGACGCGGGCGTCGGCGTCGACCTCCAGGGTCGCGGCGGCGTGCAACGAACGCTCCCGGGGATGTTCGGCGTAATAGGCCACCCAGGCATCGAGCAGGTCGGTGAGAAAGTCGAAGAACGGCCGACTGGGGTCGAGTTCGCGGATGACCAACTCGACGTAGGCACGCACCCGCTGGCTGGCGACGTCGGCGATGAACGCGTAGAGGTCGCGCTTGTCGGCGAAGTACTGGAACAAACTGCCCTTGGCGACGCCGGCGCGGCGGGCGATGACATTCAGGCTGCCGTTGGAGAACCCGTGCGCGCCGAACTCGGCCTCGGCGGCCTCAATGACGGCCGCTCGACGAGCCGGGTCGACACGAGCCCAGGTAACGGTCGGCATGCATCCCCCTTGTTGATATGACCACTGGTCATTTTACTGTGAGCCAGTTCACAGCCAAGGGCACGGACGGTGTCAGGGGCGCATTTGGTACGCGCCGTTGAGCGGCAGGACGTGCTGGGTCCAGACCTGGTCATAGCGCGCCGGGTCGTGGGACGGACGCCGGATCATCCGCAGCGCGAAGCGGGCCTGCTCGTCCGTCGTCGCCGCCTTGTCGTGCAATTCGACGGCATAGGCGTTGAAGTCGCGTACCAGGATCCCGAAGATCTCGTCCAGCAACGCATCGTCCACACCGGAAACCGCGGTCTCCTCCAGGATCAGCTGCGCATAGGGCACCAGCGCGAAGATCTGACCCACCCCGAACGCGAAGTCGATGTCCTTCTGCTGCCGAGCATCCGGAGTGGCCGAGGCCAGCATCTCGGACAGCACGTCGATCTGCTGCTGAAGCAGCGCGACGTTCGGTAAGTGGGCGTAGCTGGCAAATGACGCTCGCCAGTCGTGGAAGCGCACCTTACCCAGACCGCCGGTGGGTCCCTGGTTGAACAGGAACGTGTCATCGGCGGCGTCGTCACGCCTACCGATCAGCGGCAGCGCGGTGTCCGGGGCGAACAGGAAGTTGGGCATGAACTTGGCCAGCAGCCCGATGTTGATGTGGACGGTGCCCTCCAGCCGGGGCAGCAGCCCGATCTCGCGGGCCACGGTCTCGAAGAAGGTGTCCTTCTCCACACCCTTGGCCGCGATCACGTCCCACAGTGCGGTGATCACCCGCTCGCCCTCACCGGTGACCTTGGCCTTGACCAGCGGGCTGTACAGCAGATAGCGGCGGTCCTCGGCCGAGGCGCTGCGCATGTAGTCGCTGGCGCGGGTGGCGACAAGCCGCATCGCGACCAGCCGGACGTAGGAGTCGGTGAGCAGCCGTCGCACGTGGCTGAAGTCGGTGACGACGGTGCCGTACAGGTGCCGGTTGGCGGCGTGGGTGATGGATTCGTAGAAGGCGTGGGTGCACATGCCGATCGCGCCCCAGCCCAGGTTGTACTTGCAGACGTTGACGGTGTTCAGCGCCGCGTGGAACGCGCCCATGCCGCGGTGCAACAGGTCGGCTTCGGTGACCGGGTAGTCGCGCAGCGCGTAATTGGCGACGTAGTTCTGCGAGTTGACGACGTTCTTCTTCAGGTCGTACCGGTCGTGCTGGGAGTCGGCGGCGAAGAACACGTAATCCTTTGCATCATCCCCCGACGCCGTGTCGATCTTGCCGAACGTCGAGACCATCCGCGCGACGTTGGCGTTGCCGATGTAGTACTTCTCGCCGTTGGCGACCCAGCCGTGTTCGGCTTCGGTGAGGATCATGTCGGTCTGATAGACGTCGGCGCCGTGGGTCTGCTCGGACAGGCCGAACGCGAACACCTCACCCTGCTCCAGCTGCGCCGCGGCCTTGCGCTTGGCGTCCTCGTTGTCGCTCATCCAGATCGGGCCCAGACCCAGCGCCGTCACCTGGAACGGGTACCAGTAGCTCAACCCGTAGAAGCCGATGATCTCGGCGAACTCACTGATCCGGTAGGTGTCCCAACGGCAGTCGTCCGCGCCGTACTCGGACGGGGTCAGCAGAGAGGCGAAGATGCGCTCGCGGGCGATGTGGTCGAGAAACTCTGAGTACCAGGCACGTTCGTGGTCGTCGTGCTTGAGCTTCGCCTTGCCGCGGTTCTCGAAGAAGTCCACCGTGGCCTGCATGATCTCGCCCGAGCGGGCGTCCGGATACTTGCGTTGCAGGTTATTGGGGTTGAGCAGCATGAGCGCACCGTACTGCAAACGCCTCTGTCGGCGGACCGGCTTGGCGACCTAGCATCAGTGACGTGTCAGCACTCAATACCGCCCGCGGCGCCATCGACACCGGCGACCTCGGCGTCACGCTCATGCACGAGCACGTGTTCATCATGACCACCGAGATCGCGCTGAACTATCCCGAAGCCTGGGGCGACGAAGACCAGCGGGTGGCCGACGCCGTCACCCGGCTCAACGAACTCAAGTCCCGCGGCGTGGACACCATCGTCGACCTGACCGTGATCGGGCTGGGCCGCTACATCCCGCGCATCGCCCGCGTCGCCGCACAGACCGAGCTGAACATCGTCGTCGCGACCGGGTTCTACACCTATAACGACCTGCCGCTGCGCTTCCATTACACCGGCCCGGGCACGCTGCTGGACGGTCCGGACGTGCTGGTGGACATGTTCGTCCGCGACATCGAGCAGGGCATCGCCGACACCGGCATCAAGGCCGGAATCCTCAAGTGCGCCACCGACGAACCCGGCATCACCCCGGGGGTGGAGCGGGTACTGCGCGCGGTTGCCCAGGCGCACAAGCACACCGGGGTGCCGATCTCCACCCACACCCACGCCGGATTACGGCGCGGGCTGGAACAGCAACGCATCTTCGAAGAGGAAGGCGTGGACCTGAGCCGGGTGGTCATCGGGCACTCCGGGGACAGCACCGACGTCGGCTACCTCGAAGAGCTCATTTCCGCCGGCTCCTACCTGGGCATGGACCGATTCGGCATCGACGTCATCCTGCCGTTCGAGGCGCGCGTCGACATCGTCGCCAAGATGTGCGAGCGCGGGCACGCCGACAAGATGGTGCTCTCCCACGACGCCAACTGTTACTTCGACGCGCTGCCCGAGGACATGCTCGCCGTCGCCGCCCCGAACTGGCATTACCTGCACATCCACAACGACGTCATCCCGGCGCTGAAAGAGCGCGGCGTCACCGACGAGCAGCTGCGCACCATGCTCGTCGACAACCCGCGCAAGATCTTCGACCGGCAGGGCGCCTATCAGTGAGCGTCCCACCGATCGGAACCCAGCTCTCCGGGCTGGCCGCGCTCGCCCCCGATGCGCCCGCCGTCAGCTGCGACGGGCGGACCATCACCCGCGCCGAACTCGACACGTTGACTAACCGGCTGGCCCGCGCCTATGCCGAACGCGGCGTCGGCGTCGGCGACTACGTCAGCATCGTGTTGCCCAACTCGATCGAGTGGGTACAAGCGACGGTGGCGTGCTGGAAGTTGGGTGCCGTCCCGCAGCCGCTGTCGCCGCGGATGCCGGACGCGGAGTTCGAAGGTCTGCTGGCGCTCAAGCCGCGGGCGCTGCTGATCGGCCGGGACGATCCCGGCGGCCGGATTCCAAGCGTGCCAACCGGTTTCATACCCGACGGATGCTCCGACGAGCCGTTGCCGGAAGCGGTGTCGCCGTGCTGGAAGTCGCTGGCCTCGGGCGGCAGCACCGGACGACCCAAGCTGATCGAGGCCGGCAGCGACAGCCGGATCCCGCCGGCGATCGGCCATCCGCTGGGCGTGCAGGAGGGCGACGTCAACCTGGTGCCGGTGCCACTCAGCCACAACACCGGGTTCAGCACCGCGACCATCGCGCTGCTGATGGGCCACCACCTGGTGCTGCTGCCGCGGTTCGATCCGCACGAGTTCCTGCGGCTCATCGCCGAGTACCGGGTCACGTTCGTCACCGCGGTGCCCACGATCATGCAGCGGGCGCTACCGGTCTACAACGCCGACCCGGAGGCCTACGACCTGTCCTCGATCCGGCGGTTCTGGCACGTCGGCGCCCCGTGCCCGCCGGCGGTCAAGGAAGCCTGGATCAAGCTGCTGGGACCCGAGGCGCTGTGGGAGCTCTACGGCGGCACCGAACTGCAGGCGCTGACGTTCATCAACGGCGAGCAGTGGCTGGCCCACCCGGGTTCGGTCGGGCAGGTGGTCACCGGGCAGATGAAGGTGCTCGACGACGACGGCAACCCGTGCCCGCCCGGGGTGGTCGGCGAGATCTACATGCGGCCGAACCCGGGCAGTGCCGCGACGTACCGCTACGTCGGCGTCCGGGCCAAGAGCCGCGACGGCTGGGATTCGTTGGGCGATCTGGGTTATTTCGACGCCGACGGCTTCCTGTACCTGTCCGATCGGCGGGTCGACATGTTCACCGTCGGCGGCCGCAACGTCTACCCGGCCGAGATCGAGAACGCGCTGTCCGCCCACCCGGATGTGTTGTCCTGCTTGGTCGTCGGCGTTCCCGACGAGGATCTAGGACAGGTGCCCTACGCGCTGGTGCACACGGTGCCCGGTTCGGGTCTGGACGAGGCGGGTGTGCAGTCGTTCGTCGGCGAACGGCTCGCCCATTACAAGGTGCCGCGCACCGTGGAGTTCGTCGACACGCCGTTGCGCGACGACGCGGGCAAGGCGCGTCGCACGGCGGTACGTGACGTCGTGGTCGCGCGGTTGCAGACTTAGACCATGTTTGCCCTGGAATACTCCGCGCTCAGCGACGTCGGTTGCGAACGAAGCAACAACCAGGACCGCTGGGGGGCCGATGCCGACCAGTTCCTGTTCATGGTGGCCGACGGCGTGGGCGGCAGCCGCGACGGTGCGCTGGCCGCCCAGACGATGGTCGACGTACTGCCCAACTACGTCTCCCACCACATTCCGCTGGATCAGCGCGACGAGCCGGATGCTCCGGAGCGGCTGGGGCGCGCTGTCTCCGAGCTCTCCGATCACCTGCACGCCAAGTCGCAGGCCGACGCGCGCTACCAGGGCGCCAACAGCACGCTGGTGACCGTGGTCATCGCGGGTCCGCGCGCACTGGTGGCCCACCTCGGCGACAGCCGCGCCTATCTGCGGCGCGACGGCCAGCTGCAACGGCTCACCCGCGACCACACCCTGGTCCAGGCGCTGGTTGACGCGCACCAGGTCGACGCCGCGGACACCGGGCGGCACAAGGCGCGCAGTGTGGTGACCAAGTACATGGGGATGAAGCCACCGGCGCGGGCGGATTCCAGCGCTCTGGAACTGCGGGCCGGGGACCGGATCCTGCTGTGCAGCGACGGTCTGCACGGCGTCGTCAAGGAGCCGGAGCTGGGCCGGATCCTGGACGACAACCTCGCTCCCGGTTACGCCTGCGCGGCGTTGATCGCCGCGGCCCGGGAAGGCGGCGGGCCGGACAACATCACCGCTTTGGTGATCAACGTGTCCCCCGCCGCTTAGGGGGACGCGAGAGTCCTCATATGTACGCGGAAAGCCGTGTTTCGGCGTACATATGAGCGCGCTCGGCGCCGGGTGTGGCTAGGTGTTCTTCACAGCTAGGGCGCGATCGCGTCCGCCTCGCGGTCTTGCGGCTCCCCCGGTTTCGCGCGTTTCTCCCACCGGCGCAACGCTGCCCGGCACGGCGACTCGACCAGCGCGTAGCTCACCGCCGCGATCGCGAAGCCGAACACCAGCGTCAGCGTCAGCACCGTCGGCATCCGCCCGTCGAACGCGAACGCGCCGATCACCGGGAACACCATGTCCAGCGCGGCCAGGTGCCAGATGAACAACCCGTACGACCAGCGGCCCAGCGTGACCATCAGCGTGCTGCCCAGCAGCCGGTGCGGGGTGTCGGGCCGGTCCAGGACCAGCGGCGCCACCAGCGCGAACGCCACCATCGCACCCATCGCTGTCTTCACCGAGAACTGCGACGCGGTGCTGGTCACCAGGCCCGCCGGGCCGGCCAGCGGGGAGGCAGCCACCAGGTAGGCGCCCACCGCGAGCACCGCCATCAGCACCCGCCGGCGGGCCAGCCGGTGCACCCGACCGATGGGGCTGTGCACCAACTCGGCCAGCACCATGCCCGCGGCGAACCAGGAGAAGAACGCCGGCGGCCAGTTCAGCGGATTGGCGCCCGGGCCCCGTCCGAGCGCGTCCAGCGGCAACCACCCCCAGGCCAAACTGAGCGCGCCTACCGCCGTGATCGCCGGCACCCGCGCGGCGACCGGAAGCCGGCGCGCCAACAACGCCAGAGCCGGCAGAGCCAGATAGAAGCCGACCTCGACCGACAGGCTCCACATCTGGGTGAGCCCGCCGGTCAGCGTCAGCGGCACGTAGATCTGGGTCAGCGTCAGGTTGGCCAGCCACACGGTGAGGTTGGCGTGATTGGAGTCCGGCAGCAGGGTCAGGATCACCACCACCGCCACCAGATAGGCCGGCATGATGCGGACCACCCGCGACCGCAGATAGTGACCGGTACGCGGGCGGGGTTTGAGGTTGCGCGCCGCCGCCGCGTGCCCGCGCCACAGCAGGAACCCCGACAACGCGAAGAACACCGCGACGGCCAGATCGAACCGCCCGAACAACCGGCCGTCCACCCCGCTGGAGTGCCCGGTCTGGAAGGCGACGTGCGTGACGACCACGCCCATCGCCGCGCAGGCGCGCATACCTTCGACGGCGGGCAGGAAACTGCGGGTGCCGCCGACCTGTTGGGCATCGGTCACGGTCACAGTCTGCCTTCGGTCCGGTTGTCCCTTAACCGCTGCTGTTAGGGTCAATCAAGTCTGCCGCACTGGTTGCGAATCCCTGGACCTATAGGAGGTCACTGCAACGTGAATCGAGCAGTCATGTTGCGTATCGCCGCTTGCGGCACCATCGGACTCGGAGCCGCGCTGCTGATTGCGGCGTTGCTGCTGTCGACCTACACCAGCAGCAGGATCGAGAAGATTCCGCTCAACATCGACGCGACGCTGATCAGTGAAGGCAACGGAACCGCGCTGGACGCGGCGTCGCTGTCCGGTGAGCGCGTCGTGGTCAACCAGAACGTGCCGCTGGTGTCCCAGCAGCAGGTCAGTGTCGAGCTGCCGGCCAACGCGCAGGTGGTCACCCTGCAGGTCGGGTCGTCGCTGCGGCGCAGCGACAAGCAGAAGGACAGCGGTTTGCTGCTGGCCATCGTCGACAACGTGACGTTGAACCGTAAGAGCGCCGTCGCGGTCGCCGACGATACGCATCCGGGCGGCTCGGTGCAGAAACCACGCGGTTTCGGCGACGAGAGCCCGCCGACACCGATCCCGCTGCGCCACGAGGGCCTGTCGTACCGATTCCCGTTCAACACCGAGCGCAAGACCTACCCGTACTTCGACCCGATCGCACAGAAGGCGTTCGACGCCAACTACGACGGCGAAGAGGACGTCAACGGTCTGACGACCTATCGCTTCACCCAGACCGTCGGGGTCAACTCCGAAGGCAAGCCGGTGGCTCCGGTCACCTACCCGTCGCTGTATGCCGGCGAAGAGGACCGCAAGATCACCACCAGCGCCGGCATGTGGGGTGTGCCCGGGGACCCGGCCGAGCAGATCACCATGACCCGCTACTACACCGCCAAGCGCGTCTTCTGGGTGGATCCGGTCACCGGCACGATCGTCAAGCAGAGCGACCAGGCCCACCATTACTACGCCCGCGACGGGCTCAAGCCCGAGGTGACGCTGGTCGACTACAAGGTGACCTCGACCCCGGAGACCGTCGAATCCCAGGTCAACTCGGCCCGTGACGAGCGCGACCGGCTGGCGTTGTGGTCACGGGTGCTGCCGATCACGCTCACCGCGACCGGGCTGATCGCGCTGATCGGCGGCGGGGTGCTGGCTTCGTTCAGCCTGCGCACCGAGAGCGCCCTGACCGATCCGGGCCTGGACCGCGACGACACCGACTTCCTGCGCCGGGTCGGCCTCGAGCCACCGGTGCCCGGAGCGGAAGCGGTGACGGAGAAGATTCCCGCTCAGCGGCCGGATCCGCCCGGTGAGCCGCCGCCGGATCCGCCCCAGCTGGATGCGGGTGCGTCGGCCCCGACCGAGCCGGGACCACCCGAGCCGCCACCGCCGGGCCCGACCGAACGGGGCTAATCGCCGTGCGGGCCGGCGGGGCCCGGCCGGCGTATGCGTTGCTGCTGGCGCTGTTGGTGGCCGCGCCGTTGCTGCGGCCCGGCTACCTGCTGCTGCGCGACGCGGTGTCCACGCCGCGGTCGTATCTGTCCGACGCCGCGCTGGGGCTGACCGCGGCCCCGCGCGCGACGCCGCAGGATTTCGCGCTGGCGCTGGCCTCTCGCGCTGTCGACGGCGGTGTGCTGGTGAAGGCGCTGCTGGTGTTGGGGCTGTGGCTGGCGGGCTGGGGAGCGGCGCGGCTGGTGGCCGTGGTGCTGCCCGAGGCGGGGCTGGCCGGCGGCTTCGCGGCCTGCACGCTGGCGGTGTGGAATCCCTATGTCGGCGAGCGGTTGCTGCAGGGTCATTGGAGTCTGCTTCTCGGCTATGGATGTCTGCCGTGGGTGGCCTCGGCAATGATGGAGCTGCGCTCGGACGCTGGGTGGCGGGGCATGTTCGGGTTGGCGTTCTGGATCGCGCTGGCCGGGTTGACCCCGACCGGGTTGCTGCTGGCCGCGGTTGTGGCGTTGGTGTGTGTGACGGTCCCGGGGCAGGGACGTCCGCGGTGGTGGTGCGGGGCAGCGGCCTTGGGCTGTGCGGTGCTGGTCGCGCTGCCGTGGCTGACGGCCGCGGTGCTGGGCCCGTCGTTGGATGGCACCGATACGGCCGGGGTCGACGTGTTCGCCCCGCGCGCCGAGCCGGCTCTGGGCACCCTGGGCAGCCTCGCCAGCCTGGGTGGCATCTGGAACGGCGAAGCGGTACCCGCTTCGCGGACAACGCTTTTCGCTGTGGTGTCGACGGCGGTGCTGCTGGGCGTGGTGGCGGCCGGGCTACCGGTGGTGGCGCGACGACCGGCGGTGATTCCGTTGTTGGTGTTGGCCGGGGCGGCGGTGCTGGTGCCGGCCTTGTTGGCCACCGGTCTGGGTCTGCATGTGTTGCGGTCGCTGATCGAGGCGGTGCCGCCCTCGGGGGTGTTGCGCGACGGCCAGAAGTGGGTGGCGCTGGCGATGCCGGGGTACGCGCTGGCCGGTGCGGGCGCGGTGGTGACGTTGCGGCGCTGGTTGCGGCCCGGCGTGGCGGCGCTGGTGTGCTGCCTGGCTCTGTTGCTGGCGTTACCCGACCTGGCGTGGGGGGTGTGGGCAAAGGTGACGCCGGTGCACTACCCGCGGGCTTGGGCGGCGGTGGCCGCACGGATCGACAGCGAGCGGGGGCCGGTTGCGGTGCTACCCGCCGGGACCATGCGGCGCTTCGCATGGTCGGGGCCGGCGCCGGTGCTTGACCCGCTGCCCCGCTGGGTTCGCTCCGAGGTGTTGACCACCGGCGATCTGGTGATCTCCGGGGTGACGGTGCCTGGGGAGGGCGCGCACGCGCGGCGGGTGCAGGAGTTGCTGCTGTCCGGGCCGGAACCGTCGGCCCTGACATCGGCCGGGGTGGCGTGGCTGGTCGTGGAATCCGGCACCCCCGGCGACATGGGGTTTGCTGATCGCACCCTGGCGCAGCTGACACCGGTGTTCCAGGACCGGGACCTGACGCTGTATCGGATCGGCGGGAGCAGCGCACCTTTGCCTGCTGCCCGCCGCGGTGCCGTCGTGACCGCGCATCTGGCCTGGCTGGCGATGTTGCTGGTGGGTGGGGCGGGCGCGCTGTGGACGCGGCGGCGGGTGGCTACGACAGCGCCTCGATGAGTTCACCCACGGTGTGGCTGGCTTCCAGCGGGTGACGCAACCGCCCCTTGGGGTTGAGCGTGTACACATTGCGACGGCCGGCCTTGGATTTGACCAGGTAACCCTCGTCCGTCAGGTCCGCCAGGATCGTCTGGACGGACCGCTCGGTGATGCCGATGCGCAGTGACAATTCCCGCGCGGTCAGGGACTGACCGGCCGAGACACAAAGCAGCACATGGCCGTGGTTGGTCAGGAATGTCCAACCACGGTCGGAGCCACCGGGTTTGCTCGGCACGCCCACCATTTTACTCGCGGTGAGTTTTCGCGTAAATGACTTCGTTAATTCATACAACCGAAACATCGTGCGTTTTCACGGGTCGCGGACTCTTGCCAGACTCATACGAAAAGGTATTGATGAAGAAAATTTCGTTCAATAGCCTTCGTTCAGGGCGCCGAAGCCCGCTGACCACTCCCCGGAACACCGACGCTGAAAGCGACCTTCCGATGACCATCGACACCGACCGCGAGCGTCCGTTCTCGTCGCCACGGACGCTGCTCGGCTATTGCGCGTCCCTGGCCTTCATCGCGGGTTTCGTCAACGCCGTAGCCATCTCGATCCTTGCTTTCCCGGTCGGCAACCTGACCGGGGTGACGACTCAGTTGGGTATGAACACCGCCAACCCGTGGCTCTACGAAGGTCACCTGCTGGTGGCGATCCTGATCGGCTTCTGGCTCGGTGCCATCGCGGCCGGAGCCGCACTCGGCACCGCGCAGCACCCGCGGGCGCCGCACCACGCGACCGTGCTGACCATGGAGGCAATACTGCTGATCATGGCCGCCTTCGGGGTCGAAGAGACCCCGCTGAAGGCGGGTATCGACGCACTGGGTGTCGAACAACCCGTCATACAGGCGCTGTTCGCCGCCGCAGCGCTCGGCATGCAGAACGGCTTGACGTCCAGCTTCCGCGGGATGGCCATCCGCACCACCCACTTCACCGGCACCGTGACCGACCTCGGCCTGATGCTCGGACGCATCCGCCGGCACGGTGTGGAGAAGTGGAAGGCGGCGGTCCTCACCGCGACGCTGGTGCTCTTCCTGGTGGGCGGGGCCGCCGGGATACTGATCGGAGCGCGGGTCGGCGGTTACGCGTTGCTCGTGCCCGCGGCGTTCTGCGTCGTCATCGCGACGTCGTATTCGTTGCACACGCGGCGGGTCCGGGCCGCCTTCCCGGTGCGACGAATCGCCGAAATGGCCACGGCCAGTGCGTGAATCTCAGGCCGACGGGCGCTAGGTCTTAGACCAGACCACTGACCCGTCCGCCGGCCTGCACGGCCTCCAGCACCGTGCGCATCGCGTCGGCACTTTGCCGCCAGGAGAATTCCACACTGCGCGCCTGTGCCTTGGCACCCAGTTGGTCGCGCAGCACCGGATCGCGAAGCAGCTCTTCCAACCGGTCGAGCAGCCCGGCCCGGTCGTCGACCAGCATGCCGGTGACCCCGTCGATGATCGAATCGGACAGACCTCCGGAGGATCGGTACCCGATCGTGGGGACACTGTGCTGTCCCGCCTCGACCACTGCCAGGCCCCACCCCTCTTTGCGCGACGGCAGCACATGCACCCAAGCACGTTGCAGCAGAAGGTGTTTGGTGATGTCGTCGACGTGGCCGTGGAATGTCACCGCATCGGAGATGCCGAGCCGGTGTACGTGGTCGACGAGCCGCCGGCGCCACCATCCGTCGCCGACGACGTCGAGGTGCAGATCCGGGATCCGGGCCCGCAATGCCGCCACCGACTCCAGCGCGTCCTCGATCTGCTTGTGCGGCACCAGCCGGGACAACACCACCACGCGCGGCGCGGCCGCACGCGGGGACGACAACGTCTGCGCAGGTGCCTCGTCAAGGCCGTTGCGCACCACCGCGATTCGCTCGCTGTCGACGCCGAGTGCGACCAGATCCCGCACCGACGGCAGCGACACCGTCACGTACTGATTGCGCCGGTGCAACCGCGGTGACAGCGTCGACTCGACGAACCAGCCGACCCGGGACAGCACCGGTCCGGCCACCGGCCACTGCTCGCGGTGACAGTGGTGCACCAGCACCACGACCCGCCGTCCATAGAGGAGCCGCGCCAGGAACGGCAGGCCGTTCTGGGTGTCGACGACCACGTCGGGACGGACGTGGCGCAGCGGTCCCAGACCGAGTCGGGCCAGGGCCATCGCCAGCATCGCCCAGACGTAGACGGTGTAACGGCCCCCGGCGCGGTCGATGTGCACGCCGTCGACGACCTCGGTGCGGGGGGCGCCGGGGTAGCGCGCGGTGCGCAGCGTGACGCGAATGCCGCCGGCGGCCAGCTGCGCGCCGACGCGCTGCAGATACGTCTCGCTGCCGCCGCCCTGGGGGTGCCCGGTATCGCGCCAGCACAACAGCAGTACGGAGCGCAGCTCAGACATCGCCCACCAGCCTAGGTGGAGATCGCGAGCACGGCGGAGCCGGGCGCTGCGGGTCGCCACCATCGAACCCCGTGGCGATCGCGAGCGCGGCGGAGCCGGGCGCTGCGGGTCGCCACCATCGAACCCCGTGGCGATCGCGAGCACGGCGGAGCCGGGCGCTGCGGGTCGCCACCATCGAACCCCGTGGCGATCGCGAGCACGGCGGAGCCGGGCGATCGCGAGCACGGCGGAGCCGGGCGATCGCGAGCGCGGCGAGCCGGGCGCTGCGGGGCACCAATTCCGCGAATCGCTCGGCTAACACGTCAACAGCTCCTAGGGTTGAGCGCAGAAGGAGAAGTTGCTGTGGACGGAACACCCTTTGGCCGTTACCGCCTGATCGAGTTGCTGGGCCGCGGCGGCATGGGCGAGGTCTGGCGGGCGTTCGACACCGTCACCGAGCGCGTGGTCGCCCTGAAAGTGCTGCCCGCGCAGCTCGCCGACGACGAGACCTACCAACAACGGTTCCGGCGCGAAGCCCGATCGGCGGCCGGGCTCGACGAACCCCATGTGGTCCCGATCTACGACTTCGGCGAGATCGACGGACGGCTGTTCGTCACGATGCGCCTAATCGTGGGCCGCGACCTGCAGAGCATCCTGGCCGACGGGCCGTTGGATCCCGCCCGCGCCGTCCACATCATCGACCAGGTGGCCTCGGCGCTGCACGCCGCGCACCGCATCAACCTGGTGCACCGCGACGTCAAGCCGTCCAACATCCTGGTCGCCGAGGACGACTTCGCCTACCTGATCGACTTCGGTATCGCCCGTACTTCCGGGGAGACCTCGCTCACCAGCACCGGAAGCGTGATGGGCACCTGGGCATACCTCGCGCCGGAACGCATGACCAGGGACAACACCGACCACCGCGTCGACATCTACGCACTGACCTGCGTGATGCATGAATGCCTGACCGGCAGCCAACCTTTTCCCGGCGACAGCCTCGAACAGCAACTCGGTGGGCATCTGACCCAGCCGCCGCCCCGGCCGTCCGCGCTGCGCGCCGGCGTCCCCGCCCAACTCGACCAGGTCGTCGCCAAAGGCATGGCCAAGAACCCCGACGACCGCTACAACACCACCAAAGAACTGACCACCGCGGCCCGCAGCGCCATCACCAGCCCGATACCCAAGCCCCCACCGCCGCCGAGCCAGCCTCAGCCCCAGACCCAGACCCAGCCCCCCACTATGCAGGCACCGGTGCCGTCCGGCCCCATCCACCAACCTCTCCGCCCGGCCTATCCGCCACCACCGCACCAGCAACCGCCACCGAACTCGTACGCGAGCGGTCCCACGCAGATGGCCGGGGCCGCGCCGTTCGCGGGCCCGCCGCCGATGAGCGGTGGTTTCGGCGGTCCCCCGCCGCCCCGGCGGGGAAACACCAACGTATGGCTGTGGACGGGGGTGGCGGCGGCGGTCGTCCTGGTGATCGCCATCGTCGGCGTCCTCGCCTTTTCAGGCGGCTCCGACGAGGATTTCACCACGGCCAGCTCCAGTGCGACCACCACGAGCGAAACGGCCAAACCCGTCTCCGCGTCGGCATTGAACGGGTTGCTGCTCACCGTGGCCGAGGTCAACCGGACGATGGCGACCAGCGGGATGAGCTCGTCCGGGGGCCCTCACCCGATCACCAACAACCCGTACCAGGTGTCGCCGGCCGAATGTCGCGTCGTGGACACGGTGGAAGCCGACACCTACGCGGGCAGCGGCATGACCGACTCGGTCGAGGAACAGGTCACCGAAAATCCGGCCTATCACTGGCTCGACCAGGCCGTCGCGCGGTTCCCGACCGCGCAGGCTGCTTCAGCCTTCGTCACCGAAGCCCGGCCCAAATGGGCCGCCTGCGTGAACCGGACCTATACCGTCACCAAGCCGTCCGGCGAGGCCAAGGAATGGTCGGCCGGGCCGGTCAGCGTCACCAACGGCACCTTGCACAGCGTCGTGACCGGCGGCAGCTGGCGCTGCCAGCAAGCGTTGCGGGCGGCCAACAACGTCGTCGTCAACGTGCAGGCGTGCCACACCAATCTGACCGACGAGGGGATTGTCATCGCCGAGGCGATCGCGGCCAAGGTGTCCAAGTAGTCGGTGACCGTAGGGTTTCCGGCGTGGCCGTCACCGACATCTTCGCGCGCCGGGCCACCTTGGGCCGGTCGGTGCGACTGCTCTCGGAGTTCCGCTACGAACAGCCGGACCCGGCGCGGTTCTACGGCACTTTGGCCGCCGACACCGCGGCGATGGTGGCCGACCTGTGGTTGTCCCGACAAGGCCGCGATCTGGCCGGCGTCACCCTGCTCGACGTCGGCGGCGGACCCGGATACTTCGCGGCCGCGTTCACCGATGCCGGCGCGCGGTATGTCGGCGTGGAACCGGACCCGGCCGAAATGCACGCTGCCGGACCGGCTTCGGGGCGCGCTTGTGGTGCGTTCGTCCGCGCCTCCGGCATGGCCCTGCCGTTCGCCGACGACTCGGTGGACATCTGCCTGTCGTCCAACGTCGCCGAACATGTGCCGCGGCCCTGGCAGCTCGGTAACGAGATGCTGCGGGTGACCAGACCCGGCGGGCTGGTGGTGCTGTCCTACACGGTCTGGCTCGGACCGTTCGGCGGGCACGAGATGGGTCTGACCCATTACCTCGGCGGAACGCGCGCGGCCGCCCGATACGCGCGCAAACACGGGCATCGCGCCAAGAACGACTACGGGTCGTCGTTGTTTGCGGTGTCGGCCGCCGACGGCCTGGACTGGGCCGCCGGCACGGGGGCTCTGATCACGACTTTCCCGCGCTACCACCCGAGATGGGCGTGGTGGCTGACGTCGGTGCCGGTGCTGCGGGAGTTCCTGGTGAGCAATCTCGTGCTGGTCCTGTCACCGCGATAATGGAACATGTTCTAATTCCGCGCCGGCTTGGGTAGGGTGGCGGCTGTGACTAACGCTACAACCGCTACAACCGAGTACGACAAGCTCTTCATCGGCGGCAAATGGACCGAGCCGGCCACCGACGAGGTCATCGAGGTGCACTGCCCGGCCACCGGCGACTATGTCGGCAAGCTGCCACTGGCGACGGCGGCCGACGTGGATGCCGCGGTCGCCGCGGCCCGGGCGGCCTTCGACAGCGGCCCCTGGCCCACCACCCCGCCCCAGGAGCGCGCCGCCGTCATCGCCAAGGCGCTGCAGTTGCTCGAAGAGCGCAAGGAGCACTTCGCCAAGCTGCTCGCCGACGAGACCGGCCAGCCGCCGATGACCATCGAGACCATGCACTGGCTGGGGACGATGGGAGCGTTGAACTTCTTCGCCGGACCGGCGGTCGAGCAGGTCAAGTGGCGTGAGGTCCGCACCGGCTCCTACGGCCAGACCATCGTGCATCGCGAGCCGATCGGCGTGGTCGCGGCCATCGTGGCGTGGAACGTGCCGCTGTTCCTGGCGGTCAACAAGCTGGGCCCGGCGTTGCTGGCCGGCTGCACGGTGGTGCTCAAGCCGGCGGCCGAAACACCGCTGACCGCAAACGCTTTGGCGGAGGTGTTCGCAGACGCCGGTCTGCCCGAGGGGGTGCTGTCGGTGGTGCCGGGCGGCGTGGAGACCGGCCAGGCGCTGACCGCCAATCCCGACGTCGACCTGTTCACCTTCACCGGCAGTTCGGCGGTCGGCAAGGAGATCGGCAAGCGCGCCGCCGAACTGCTCAAGCCGTGCACATTGGAACTGGGCGGTAAGTCGGCGGCCATCGTCCTCGAGGACGTCGACCTGGCGTCCGCGGTCCCGATGATGGTGTTCTCCGGGATCATGAACACCGGGCAGGCCTGCGTGGGCCAGACCCGCATCCTGGCGCCGCGCTCCCGGTACGACGAGATCGTCGATGCGGTAAGCACTTTCGTGCAGGCATTGCCGGTGGGGCCGCCGTCGGACCCGACCGCGCAGATCGGGTCGCTGATCTCGGAGAAGCAGCGCGAACGCGTCGAGGGCTACATCGCCAAGGGCGTCGAGGAAGGCGCCCGGGTGGTCTGCGGGGGCGGCCGTCCCGAAGGCCTCGATAACGGATTCTTCGTGCAGCCAACGGTTTTCGCCGACGTCGACAACAAGATGACCATCGCCCAGGAAGAGATCTTCGGGCCGGTGCTGAGCATCATCCCGTATGACACCGAGGAGGACGCGGTCAAGATCGCCAACGACTCGGTGTACGGGCTGGCCGGCAGCGTGTGGACGTCCGACGTGCCCAAGGGGATCGAGATCTCGGAGAAGATCCGAACCGGGACCTACGCCATCAACTGGTACGCCTTCGACCCGTGCTGTCCGTTCGGCGGTTACAAGAACTCCGGCATCGGGCGGGAGAACGGCCCCGAGGGTGTCGAGCACTTCACGCAGCAGAAGAGCGTGCTGATGCCGATGGGCTACACGGTCGAGTAGCTTCGCGCCGCCCGAAAGGCGACCACCAGTTCCACCGGCCGAGTAGGTGCATCAAGGCCGGCAGCAGCACCATCCGCACCACAGTGGTGTCCACCAGGATCGCCAAGGTGAGTCCCACCCCGAACATCCGCAGCACGCTGGTGCCGATCTGCGCGGCGAACGGAACCGCCATCAAGATCGCGGCTGCGGTGACCACTTTGCCGCTGCGCGCCAGCCCGAGTGCCACGCTCTCGTCGTTGTCCGCCTGGGTGCGCCCAGATGCCAACCAGTACTCGCGGATCCGGGAAACCAGGAACACCTCGTAGTCCATCGACAACGCGAACATGATGCACAACAACGGCAGGGGCACCACGCTGGGCAGCGCCCCGATCGAGGTCGTTCCCAGGCCACCCAGATGCCCGTCCTGGAACACCCAGACCAACGCGCCGACGGTGGCGGTCAGGGACAACACGTTGAGCGCCAACGCTTTCAGGGGAACGACGACACTTCCGGTGAGCAGGAACAGCAGGACCAGCATCGCTACCACCGTGATCCCCAGCACCCACGGCAGCGGTCTCGTCATCGCGTCGATGTTGTCGCGGTTGATCTGTGGGAGCCCACCGAAGATCGCAGACCGCCCGTTTGGTGGTGCGACGTCGTGCAGCCGGTCCAGCTGCCTGTCCGACTCTGCGGACAGCAGTTCGGCGCTGCTGGCGACGGTCAGGAACGCGGCCCCGTCCTTCATCGCACTGGCCCCCGACGCCGGCCCGCTCCGGAGCCCGTCGACGTAGCTGCCGCCCGGCGCCGACACACTCGTCACGCCAGGTACCCGAGACAATGCGGCGCCGTAGCGATCCAGGTCCTGCGGCGACAGCCCGGTGGCGTCCGGAATGACCACTGTGACGCCGTCGAATCCCTCGCGCGGGTACTCGTTTCGGAGTTGATCGCCCACCTGGCGGGCCGACGCGGACGTCGGCAGTATCCGGTCGTCGGCGACCCCGAGTTTCAGGCCGGTGACGGGCAGCGCCAATAACACCAACACTGCCGTGGCACCGATGCTCAGCGGGATCGCATGGCGGATAACGAATTTCGTCGAACGGTACAGCAATTGTTCTTCGGCCGGCCGGTGCGCCGAATGTGGGCGACGCAGCAGCCTGGAGACAAACCGGCGCACATCCAATGAGTTCAACCGGTTTCCCAGCAACACGATGACCGCGGGTGTCACCGTCAGCGCGGCCAGGGCGGCGAAACCCACCGTCGCAACCCCGGCGTAGGCAAGCGATTTGAACGCACTCATCGGAAAGAGCACCATCGACGCCGTCGCCAGGGTGACCGTGGCCGCCGAGAACAACACCGTTCGGCCGGCGGTCACCATCGTGGTGACGACGGCGTCGTCGCGTGTGGCCCCGTCGGCGATTTCGTCGCGGTAACGGCTCACGATCAGCAGGGTGTAGTCGACCGCCAGCGCGAAACCCAGGCCGGCACTGATATTCAGTGCGAATGTCGACACCTCGGTGGCAAGCGAGATCAGCCGCAGCGCGGCGAGCGTACCGGTGACCGCGATCATCGCGACGGCGATCGGCAACGCGGCGGCGAGCAGACCGCCGAATACCCACACCAGCAGAAGGAAACTCAACGGAATGGCGACCGACTCCATCACCACCAGATCCTTGGCGGCCGTCTCGGTGACTTGCGAGGCAAGCATGGACACCCCGCCGGCGCGCACCGTCACCCCGTTGCGGTCGTGTGCGAACTCCTCGGCCAACTCGCTCGCGTAGCGGGGCGCATGATTCTCGTCGCCGGTGATGTTGGCGACGATCAGTCCCGACGTGTAGTCGTCGCTGATCAGGCCCGCCGCCTGGCCGGTCGGCACGGTCCATGCCGAGATCACGCTTGCCACATGGGGCGACCGGGCCAGGCCGGCGACGATGTCCAGACCGACCGCACGGGCCGGGCCGGTGATCCAGCCGGTCTGTGCCGTCACGGTGATCAGCAGTTGCTGCTGGCTCTGACCGAATTTCTGCGCCATGATGCCGTCCGCCCGGGCCGACTGCGACGCCGGATCGTAGACGCCGCCCGCGGACAGACTCTGGGTCACCGGGATGGCGAGCACGCCCAGTCCCGTCGTGAGGAGCGCGGCCACGAAAACGATCCAGCGTGGCGCCGCGATCGCCGACCGGGCGATGCTTCGCAGCACCGTCAGCCGACTACCACTGCACCGGGAGTTCGGTGAGCCCGCCGGTCAGCGCGTCGGGCGACAACTTCAGCTCCGATACGTCCACGGCCAGGCGCAACGTCGGAAACCGCGACACCAACTGACTGAACACCGTCTGCAATTCGACACGCGCCAGCGGCGCGCCGAGGCAGTACCTGATTCCGAAGCCGAGCGCGAGATGGCTTGCGCCCGAACGGGATAGATCGATGCGGCCGGGGTCTTCAAAGGTTCTGGGATCGAGGTTGGCGGCGCCGAGATCGAGCAGCACGAGTTCCCCCGCCTTGATCTGGACGCCGTCGGTTTCGAAGTCGGTGCGCGCGTACCGTGGCACCGGAAAGCCGCGGGTGCGTGCGACCCGCATGGTTTCCTCGATCGCGGTCGGCACCAGTGCGGGATTGTCGACCAGTGCCTGCCATTGGGCGGGATCGGCCAGCAACATCATTGCGGTGAGCCCGATTTGGACCACGGTGGTCTCGTGCCCGGCGAACAGCAGAGCCATCGACATCCCGGCCACTTCCAGATCGGATACCCCGTCCACGGCGGCGAGCCGGGAGATCACGTCGTCGGTCGGGTGCTCGCGTTTGGCGGTCACCAACTGCTGACCGTAGGTGAAGAGCTGGAATACACCCTGTTCGGAGCGTGCCCGATCGACGGTGTTGGCGACGTCGTCCACCCAGCCCTGGAACTTGTCGCGGTCCTCGTAAGGCACGCCGAGCAATTCGCAGATCACCAGGATCGGCAGCGGCACCGCCAGCATCGCGTGCAGATCGGCCGGGGATCCGTTTTGTTCGAGCTCGTCGAGCAGTTGCGTTGTCAGGGCTTCGATCCGCGGGGCGAGCGCGCGCATGTGCCGCGGGGCGAAATGGGGTTGCAGCAGTTCGCGCATCCGCGCGGTATCGGCCTTCTCGGTGTCGAAATTGCCTACCGGCCCACCGAATAACAACGACTCGCCCAGCCGCGGTGCGGTTTCCGGCTCGGGATGGCCCCGTCCCAGGCGCTCATCGGCCAGCAGGCGCCGCACGTCGGCGTCACGGGTGACCAGCCACGCCGAATCACCTAACGCGGTACGCACCCGATGGATCGGACCTCGGGCCTGCAGCTCGCGCAGTTCCGGGGCGATCTGAAACGGGCCGTCCTGCTCGAACGGCAATTGGGCTTCGAAACTTGTTTTCACGTCGGCCTCTGTGGCCATAGCGACCTCCTCCCGCGTCTAACTCAAACGTGCGGCGGACTAATTCGCAAGCCCTACTGTTGCACCGACGGGTCTGAATCGCCCTAAGATTCCATGGGGTCGAGGATTTCTTGACGGACCGGGAGGGGAGTTCCATGCCCGAACAAGAAACACCACTCGCGCAGTACCGCCGCCCGGACGGCGTCGTGCCCGAGCGACGCTCGTGGCGCACGATCGTGGGCGCCGCACGCGGTTTCACCCGCAGGGGCAAGCGCATGTACGAGACCTTTTACCTTGCGTCCCTGGAAATCTCGATACCCGCCACCCCGCGCCTGTTCCACCAGGTTCGCGCACATCCGGAGGGCGCCAAGGTCCTGAAAGAGAAGCCGGACCTGCTGGCGCTGCTGCGCGACGACGCCTACCTGGCATCGTTGCCGATCGGCACCGTCGGTCACGCCTACCGCTCGTTCCTGACCACCAACAGGCTCGACGCGGGAGTGTTCGACGAGGCCGCCGTCGTACGTCCCTACGCCGAGTCGCGCAACTGGCATGAGGACTACTACTACTTTTTGCTGCGCTGCAACACGGTGCACGACCTGCAACACGTCATCACCGGTTATGGCCCGGACCTGGCCGGTGAGATCATCGGCATCGGATTCCAGTGCGGCCAAAACGAACCCGCCGGCGCGCTGGAGCAACTCGGCTTGGCCGTAGCGGCCAGTCTCCCCGGCGCTTCGCTACGGCACAAGTTGCGGGTCTACCGGCAGGCGGTCGACCGTGGCCGCCGCGCCGACAAGATCATGGCCGCACCGTGGGAACAACTCCTCGACAAACCCCTCGACGACGTCCGCGCCCGACTCGGGGTGACCCCGACGCGGGAGGCGCATCCCGATGGCGTGTGGTTCACCAGATGGACCCCGCCGGGAATGCGGCCGGCAACGCGGTGGGATTACGACGAGATCGTGGCCCGGGAACTCACCTGATGCCGACAATCGCACGTACGTCGAGTAAGGGCCGCCCGCCCGGACCCGGATTGCTGCGGATGGGCTCCTGGTGCCTGCGGCACGGACCGAATCCATTTGCGTTGGTGCCCAAGATCGCTGACGAGTTCGGCGACGTGGCGGACATTCCGCTGCCGATCCCGGGCTGGACGATGACCATGCTGAGTCATCCCGACCACGTCGACTACGTGATGGTCCGCCACCACACCCGTTACCTGCGCAACGAATTGACCGCCGACCTGGTCCCGGGCGAACCGGACGTGTTGCCCGTCCTGGAAGGCGAGGAATGGAAGCGGTGGCGCCGGGTACTGAACCCGTTCTTCACCGAGAGCTCGCTGGCGGCGCTCAGCGATGCGATGTCGGCGGCGGTCGCTGCGGGTATGGAGGCCTGGGCCCAGTACACCGCCTCCGGGCAGTGGATCAATCTGGAACAGGAACTGGGCATGGTCGTGATGGATTCGCTGATGCGGTCCATGTTCAGCTCCGCGCTGGAGCCAGAAGCGCTGAGCCGCTACGTCGTTGCCGCGCGGAACGTCGGCGCCTACACGATCAGTCGTGCCTTCCTGTCGTCCTTCCCGAAGTTCCTGCCGCGCCCCTTCGAGCGACGCGGCGAGGCGGCGCAGGCCTTCATGCTCGGCGAGCTGGACAAGATCATCGCCCGGCGCAGCGCCGACGGTCCGCGGCCGGTACCCGACGTCTTGGACGCGCTGCTGGGGATGTCGCTGGAATGGCCCGCCGACACGCGCTATCGCAGGCTTCGCACCGAGTTGTCTTCGCTGGTGTTCGCCGGCTTCGAGACCACCGCGGAGTCGGTGTCCTGGACCCTCGCGCTATTGCACAGTAATCCAACAGCTTTCGCGCAAGCGTACGCGGAGGTCGACGCGCTGGGTGGCGCCCCGGTCAAGTACGCACACCTGGAGCGGTTGCCGTATCTGCGCGCCTGCTTTGACGAAGCGTTGCGGATCGCGGCGCCGATGGGCGTGCTGCGCACCACCAACGAAGACGACGAGATCGACGGATATTTCATCCCGGCGCGCTCACACGTCCTGATATCGCCGTACCGGCTGCACCGGGATACGCGATTCTGGAGGCAGCCAGAGCAATTCGAACCCGGCCGCTTCCTGCACGACAAGATCAACCGGAACGCCTATATTCCGTTCAGCATCGGGCCACGCAAGTGCATGGGCTGGCGAATGGCCTACATCGACGGGGTGATGACGTTGGCCGCGATCCTGCAGCGCTACGAGTTCGAGTTCCAGCCCGGCTGGACTCCGAAGCCCAAGCTCCGAATCTCCACCGCGCTGGCCGACGGGCTTCCCGTTCGTCTCGTGGCCAGATGAATGGCCCAGGCGCGCTTCACGTCAGGACCACCGTGGCACCGCGGGCCGGCACCGGACTGATACCCCCGCGCCGCACCCGTTCGGGTCGCTCGTCGGCGGGTCGCACCTCGCATTGAGCGAACAGCGCGGCAATGATCTTGCGCATCTCGTATTCGGCGAATGCCTCGCCGATGCAACGGCGTACGCCCCCGCCGAAGGGAATCCAGGTGTAGGTGCCGCCGCGCTTCTCCAGAAAGCGCTCGGGCCGGAATTGCTCGGGGTCAGGGTAGATCTCCGGCCGCCGGTGCATCAGATAGATCGACGGCATGATGTTCACCCCCGCGGGCAGCGGCACGCCGCCGATACGCAGCGGCGCTTTGAGTCGCCTGGATACCACTGATATCACCGGCCGCAGCCGCAATGTCTCCTTGACCACGGCGTCGAGGAATGGCTCTTGGCCGGAACGGATTTCGGCGTCGAGCCGGGCATGATGATCGGGGTGGCGGATCAGCCGTTCGACGGCCCATGCCAGCGCGGTCGCCGTGGTTTCGTGTCCCGCCAGCAGCAGGGTCATGAGTTCGTCACGCATCTCGACATCGCTCATCGGCCGGCCGTCTTCGTGTCTGGCCTGCAGCAGAACCGAGAGCACGTCCGAGCGCTCCTGAAGGTCGTCGGCCCGGCGTCGCTCGGCGATCTCGGCGTAGAGCAACCGGTCGACGCCGAGAAGCAGCCTGCGCACCAGCTCCGCCCGGATCCGCTGGGGCCCCAGCGCCACCAGGAACAGTTGCGTAGAGACGCCGGAGGTCCTGGTGAAAATCCGCATCATCTCGGCGCGCAACCGATCCAGCCGCTTACCCTCGCTGAGCCCGAACACGGTGTGCAGGATGATCTCCAGCGTCAGGGCCTGCATCCGCGGATGCAGCCGGACCGGCTTGCCGCGCGGCCAGGTCGCGATCTCGGCCTGAGCGACACTGGTCATCTTGTCGGCGTAGGAGGCCAAATGGTTGCCTCGGAACGGCGGCATCAGCAGGCGGCGTTGCTGCCGGTGCGCGTCGTCGTCGAGCAGCAGCAGCGAGTTGGTCCCGAGCGCTGGCACCAGGATGTTTTTCCCCTCCCCCGCGTGCAGGAGTTCGGGCGGGCCGGTGAAAACTTCCTTCACCACGTCCGGATGCGACACCATCACCCACGGACACTCGCCGGCGAGCCGCAAGGTGAACATGTCACCGTAGCGCGCGGCCGACCGCTGCATGAATTCCCAAGGGCGGGTTATCCATGCGGCGGTTTGAACAGCAACCGGGAGCCGCGGCCCGGGCGGCAACGCATCGATACTCACCGCGCCCGCACCCACGCCCGGCGATACGCCAATGCCGTCATGGCCGACGACTCTACCGTTTGTCCGCCCGGCCCGGTCGAGCGTGTTGTACCGGCAGTTGTCCAATTGCGTCCTGCCGCAACATTTGTGCGCCTGCGCATTGTCGCGGTGCGTCGATCGGGACTAAGATTTGGTTTCGGCGAGGAGCGCGGATGGACCGGACCGGACGCGCTGGGGACCAGAAGGGCCGTGGTGGACATACCGTTCGTTCTTATTTCGCACGAGTACAACACAATTCCCGGACGCCCGATTCAGTGTCCGCCCGGCAGAGCAGCTTTCGCCGGATGAAGGTCGCTCCCGCCGACTTGGTCTTCCGGCTGAGCTACAGCCGCTTCGTCCTGAAACATTCGCCGAAATACCACTATCCGTGGCTGACCCGTCGTATCGGCACCGACCACGACGTGACCTTCCTCAGCGCCGGCTACGAGGAAGATCCCCCGCTGGGTCTGCCACTGGACGCGGCCGACGAGCCGGATCGTGCCTGTATCCAGCTTTATCACCGCACCGCCACCCAGACCGACATCGGCGGCAAGCGCGTGCTGGAGGTGGGCTGCGGGCACGGCGGCGGGGCGGCCTACATCGGTCGTTACCTGAACCCGGCCACCTACGTCGGGCTGGACCTCAATCCCCGCGGTATCGCGTTCTGCCAACGGCAGCATCGGGTGCCGGGTGTGGAGTTCGTTCAAGGCGATGCCCAGGACCTGCCGTTTCCCGACGAATCCTTCGACGCGGTGGTCAATGTTGAATCGTCGCACGGGTATCCGGACTTTCCGGGATTCCTCGACGAGGTGGCCCGCGTCCTCACACCGGGCGGCCATTTCCTCTACGCCGACTTCCGCAACCGCAACCACGTCGCGAAATGGGAAGCCCAACTGGCCGCCGCCCCGCTGGAGATGCTGGCCCGGCAGGACATCAACGCCGAGGTGGTCCGCGGGTTCGACCAATGGTGGGTTTCGCCGAAAACACGCGAAGTGTTCAAACGCGTAGTACCGGCGCCGCTGCGCGGTGCCATCAAAGGGGCGATGGGCGCGCCCGGTCCGGGACTCTACCGTGCCGTGCAGGATGGGACCCTGTCCTACCGGATCTACGACTTCGTCAAACCGTGAGCGTCTACCGGGGCCGGTCCGGGCTTGAAATACCGTCGCCCGCTTGCTGTTTCGGTGACCGCGACCAGGCCGTTTGCTAGGGTTCGAACATGGGTGTGCTGTTTCGCGTCGCGTTCAACCCGCTCGCCTTCCGCATTTCGGCGAGGTTCATCTACCCCCTGGCCACCCGGTGGATGGAAGCAGACGACGTAGCGTTCTTCAACTTCGGTTACGAGGAAGATCCGGCAATGGGCGTGCCACTGCAGGAGGTCGACGAACCGAATCGCGCGTCCATCCAGCTCTATCACCGAGTCGCCACCCAGACCGACATCGGCGGCAAGCGGGTGCTGGAGGTCGGCTGCGGGCACGGCGGCGGCGCCTCCTATCTGACCCGCTACCTGCACCCGAAGTCCTACACCGGGATGGACCTGAATCCGCGCGGCATCGAACTGTGCAGACGACTGCACGAAATCCCTGGACTGGACTTCGTGCAGGGCGACGCCCAGGACCTTCCCTTTCCCGACGAATCGTTCGACGCGGTGCTCAATGTCGAGTCCTCACACTGCTATCCGGATTTTCCGGGGTTTCTGCGCGAGGTGGCCCGGGTGCTCACGCCGGGCGGGCATTTCCTCTACGCCGACATCCGCAACCGCAGTCACGTTCCAGCGTGGGAGGCCGACCTGGCCGCGGCCCCGCTGACCGCGATCGCCGAGCACGACATCCATCGGGAAGTTGTGCGCGGGCTCGAGAAGCTCTGGAGTGCAACGGAAAAGAACAATCTGGTGGATCGCCGCACGCCCGCTGTGTTCCGCGGACTGGTCAAGCTCGGCGCGGGACGACTGCACGAAGCGCTGGACAGCGGCGAAGTCTCCTACCGGATGTACGATTTCGTCAAACCGCATCCATCAACTCTTTGAGCGCGACGGGGAAGCCCTCCGCGAGATCCCATAAGTCGGGCAGCAATTCGGGACACGAGATCAACCCGAAGTCGATGCTGCCGTTGAGCGAGGCCGCGGTGACGTTCAGCCCTGCCCCGTTCATCGCCGGGCCGAACGGGTAGTTCGCGATGATCCTCGCACCGAGGAGTTGTTCCTGCACGCCGACCACGTTGGACAACGACACGTTGTAGACGGGGCGTCGGCCGCTGAGACCGATCAGCGTGTAAAGACGCATGATCGCCGGCGGCAACCCCGGAGAGAACTGCGCGACATCGATCAGCAGGGTCGATCCGATTGCCGAACTGTGTTCTTTGGCAATCGCGCTCGAAGCGGCGATGGCCCGTAGCCGTTCCCCCGGATCGCTGATGTCGGTGTGCAGACTCGACCATATCGGCGCGAACTGGTTACGGCTGGGACTGCTCTCCTCGTAGACCGACATCGGGATCAACGAGATCAGCGGGGCATCCGGCAGAGCGGACCTAGCGAGTAGGAACTCGCGCGCGGCACCGGCCACCACCGCCAACAGCACGTCGTTGACCTTGACCCCGAACCGGTCCTTGACGGCCTTGACGTCCTGCAGGTCCAGCCGGGTGTAGGCAATGGTCCGCCGCTCAGTGAGGTTGCCGTTGAACGGGATTCGCGGAGCCGTGAACGGTGCCGACATCGCCCGTCCGCGCGCGACCCGGACGATGGTCCGGAGCAGGGCCAGGAACATCGCGGGCACGACGCGAGAGACCAGATACCACGGTCGGCGGACTAATCGCGCCAACCCGTCGACCGCGATCTGTCGCCTGCTGATGTCCCCGAAGCCCTCGACGTGATGCGCCGGTGCCGTAACCGCATCCGCCGCATACAACTGAGCCCACAGATTCCCAGCAGTCAAGCCGTCGGCGAAGACGTGGTGCGTTCGGATGACGGCGGCGATCCGAGTCTGCGCGTCGGCCCCCGACACGCCTTCTACCAGCGTGATATCCCAGAGCGGTCTGGAGCGGTCCAGCGGGGTGGCGGCCAAATGCGCTACCACGTCGGACAATTCACGGCGACCACCCGGGGCGCGCAACTCGATGCGGTGCACGTGCCGATCGATGTCGAAGTCGAAATCCTCCACCCACACCGGGGTATCCAGATTCAGCGCGCTGTCGGCCAGTTTCGCGCGGAACTCCGGCAACGCGTGGGTCCGCTGCGCCAGCATGTCGCGGAATGCTTCGAAGCTGTATCCCTGCGGCATGGTCGAAGTGTCCAGTTCCGCAAGCGAACACGCGTGCATGGGCTGCACCGAACTTTCGAACAACAGCATGGTCGCGTCGAACCCACCGAGCCTGTGCACGCCTGACTCCTAGGTCTGAGTTGCGGAAACGCCGGCAGCAGCCATGGATTGACGGGCCACGTTGTCCGCCACCTCGCGGGTCCACACCGAGACGGGGTAGCTGGTATCGAGTTCGTACTCGAAGCGCGCCGTCATCTCCGGCGTGATGTCGGCGACGTCGACGTAGAACTGCGAATACCAGCGACGCAACTGGCTGATCGGGCCGTCCTCGTCGCACAACAGCGGATCGTCGATCTTGGCCTTGTGCTTGAAGATTTCGATGTCCTGCTCGAACCCGGCCGTGACGCCGTCGGCGACCATATGGGCGAGTTTGGCGGTGGTCTGCTCGTCGAGGCCCTGCGGTTTCTGCACCGAGACAGCGGAATGCACCATGAACGAGTCGTGGTCCACGGGGTAGTGAAAGGCGATCAGGATCGCCTCGGTGCGATAACCGCTGTAGTTGTTGTGCAGAAATGTGACCACGTAAGCCGGTCCGTAGTAAGACGATTCGCTCTGCAGGACAGACTTCGCGAACCCCGGTCCCAGGTTTGTGTCACCGCGACCACGGTTGGTCAGGTACTGACTGGCGACGTGTCCCTCGAACACATTCTTGAAGCGGGTAGGAAACCCGTCGTGGACATAGAAGAAGTGCGCGGTGTCGGCCAGGTTGTCGACGATCTCGCGGCTGTGCGAATTCTCGATCAGCCAGCCCTTCACCGACCAGTCGGTCCAGTCATCGGTCGAGACTTCGTCGATGCGAGGAATCTCCACGTCCGCAGGTGGGGGATTGCCCTCGTGGTCGTGCCACACGAAAAGCAAACCGTTGCGCTGGCAGGTCGTCCACGCCCGCGTGCGAGCGAGCTTCGGGACGCGTTTGGCGTACGGCACCAACTCGCAGCGACCGGCACCGTTCCATCGCCAGTCGTGAAACGGGCATGCGACCGCATCGCCTTTCACCGAACCACGACTCAGGTCGCCGCCCATGTGGCGGCAGTAGGCGTCGAGGACGCGCAACTGACGGCGGCTGTCCTGGAACACCACCAGCCTGGTGCCGAACGCGTCGACCGCGTGCGGCTGGCCGTCGCTGAAATCCCGTTCCAGGCCCAGGCAATGCCAGCCCCGAGCGAATCGTGCCGGTATTGCCCATGTCTCGGCTTCACGCACCTTTGCCCCCCGGACGAACTGCGCAGACAGATCGGTCTCAGCTTTAGACGCGATGCTGAGCACCCTCTCAGCATCAACCAGTCAAGCACCCTCGGGGAACGAACGCAATAAATGTGGCTCGGGGTAATCCACAACTTCTGCGAGACAACGGTTTTCGAGACCGCGCGAAGCTAGCAACCCCGGAAGTGGGCCCGGCGACGCTCGACGAACGACCGCACGCCTTCGGCGGCGTCCGCGCTGGCGAACAACTCGGTGACCACGGGCCGCAGCCGCTCGATGGCAACGGCCTCACCTTCGGCGCGGGCAAGCTGCGCGGAGGCCAGCGTGGCCCGCACTCCCAGCGGCGCGGCGTGCTCGGCGATGGTCCGGGCGATCTCGCGGGCCCGCCCCAACGCGGCCGCGCCGTCGTCGGCCACCTCCTGGACCAGACCGATGCGGTGCGCTTCGGCGGCGTCGAACTCGTCGCCGGTGAGCAGCCAGCGCATCGCGTTGCCCCAACCCGCTTCGCGGGGCAGCCGGATGGTCGCGCCGCCGAACGGATAGATGCCGCGCTGCACTTCCAGCTGCGTGAACCGGGTTCCGGCGGCGGCGATGCGGATGTCGGCGGCCAGCAGGAGCTCGATGCCCAGCGTCATGCACCAGCCGTGCGCGACGGCGATCAGTGGAGTGGTCCAGGAGCCGTCCAGCCGCCACGGGTCGCGCCCGTCCTCGGGCATCGGCGATTCCCCGGCGGCGATGCCCGGGCCGACGTCGACCAGGTCCAGTCCGGCGGTGAAATGCTCGCCGTGGGCGAACAGTACGCCGGCGCGCAGCTCGTCGTCCGATTCCAGCAGCGCGTAGGCACGGGACAGGTCGGCGAGCAATGCCCGGTCGAAGGAGTTGCGCTTGTGCGGTCGGTTCAGGCCGATCAGCAGGACATGGCCATCCCGCTCGAGAGACACGGTTGTCATCGGCCCATTGAACGGTAGTTTTATGGATTATGCAATAGTACATAGAGACATTACTGATTCTTTCCAACTGGATGCGGCGTAAGTCACAGTTAGATAGTGAGCAGTTGCTTACTAAACGACCGTCTTATATGATACTTAACATATTCATGGGCCACAGCCTCCAACATGCGGGCGACAGGGCGCATGAGAGCACTGCCGGGAGAAACCATGTGGATTATCGAGCTCAACATCGCCGGCCTCCGATACAAGCGTGAGTTGCCCGACCTGCGTCGCAGACGGCCCCGGCTCACCCCGCGCCACCTGCACTGGGCCTCGGGCGGACCCGCACCCGAGCCGTCGCACGCCGCATGACGCCGGCCACCACGAAGCGGGGCGGCACCCGGGACAAAATGCTGGTCAGCGCCGCTGAAGTGATGCGTGAGCGCGGCGCCGCCGGGGTCACCATCGACTCCGTACTCGCCCGCAGCGGCGCTCCGCGGGGTTCGGTGTACCACCACTTTCCCGACGGCCGCAACCAGATCCTGACCGAGGCGCTGCGTTACGCCGGCGACTCGATCACCTCCGTCATCGACCGCGCCGCCGAGCGTGGCGCCCGCGCCCTGCTGCGCGAGTTCGTCGAGTTCTGGGAACATCTGCTCAACGAGGGCGGATTCACGGCCGGCTGCCCGGTGGCCGCCGCCGCGCTCGGGTCAGCCGACGACGAACTCGAACTGAAGGCCGAGGCCGGCGAGATCCTGGACCGCTGGTGTGGCGCGATGACCCGCGCTTTCGTCGCCGACGGTTTTGACGAACACGGCGCGGCGTCGTTGGCCGTGACGTCGATCGCCGCCCTGGAAGGCGCCATCATGCTGTGCCGCTCGACGCGCACCGCGACACCCCTGCGCGAGGTCGCCGATCAGCTCGAATTCCTGGTCAAGGCAAGGGAATTCGTGCGCCGCACCGGGTTGGGCGAGCAGCGCTAGTCAGTCGCTGGCGGGCAGCGGCTTGACCTCTTTGAGCGCCAGTTTGGTCTGGCCGACGCTGAGACTGCCCTGGCCCGGTTTGGTGACGAGCAACTCGGCACCGGTTTCGTCGACGTAGCGCTTGCCCATCACGCTGCCGTCGGCGAACTCCGGGTCGATCTCCCCCGAACGCTCACCACCCATCTCGACCATCGGTGCGCCGCCGCAGCGCAGGTCGTCGAGGCTGTCGGCGCTGCGGACGACGATGACTTGGGTGTCACACACCTGGCTGGCCAGGCGGGTTCCGTTCTTGATCATGATTGCGCCCCTGCTAGGTTTTCGATGATCTCCCGGCGAAGTATCTTGCCGGTGGCGGTGGTCGGCAGCTCGTCGCGAAACACTACTCGATCCGGAGTACGCGACCCCCGCAAACTCTTTCGGACATACTCGCGCAGTTCGTCGGGGTCGGGTTCGGCACCGGCGCGCGGCACCACCACGGCCACGATGGCCTGGCCCCACTGCGGATCCTCGACCCCGACCACGGCCACGTCGTGCACGTGCGGATGCTCGATCAGCACCTCTTCCAGCTCGGCGGGCGCGATGTTCTCGCCACCGCGGATGATGGTGTCGTCGCTGCGGCCGCCGATGAACAGGAAGCCGTCGTCGTCGAGGGCGGCGATGTCCTTGGTGGGGAACCAGCCGTTCTCGTCGAGCACCGAGCCGATCCCGGTGTAGCGGCCCGACACTTGGTCGCCCCGCACGAACAGCTCACCGGTTTGGCCGGGTCCCAGCACCGTGCCGTCCTCGTCGCGGATCTGCAGCTCGATGCCGGGCACCGGCCGTCCCACCGAGCCCAGTCGCCTGGCCACTGCGGGATCGGTGGCGCTCATCGCGTCCCGATGGTCGTCGGGGGTGAGCACGGCGATCGTCGAGCTGGTCTCCGTCAGGCCGTAGGCGTTGACGAATCCGACTCCCGGCAACAACTCGAGGGCCCGGCGGACCAGTGGTAGCCCCACCTTCGAACCGCCGTAGGCCAGGTTGCGCAACGCGGCCGGGCGATGCTTGCCGGTCTCCAGCACGGTCACGATGCGGTCCAGCATGGTCGGCACCACCGTCGCGGTGGTGACCTTCTCGTCGTCGGCCAACCGCACCCACTCGTGGGCGTCGAAGTTGGGCAGGTACACCATCTTTCGGCCCGCGTACAAGTTGGACAACGCGGCCCCGACGCCGGCGATGTGGTAGGGCGGCACGCAGATCAACGCGGCGTCCTCGGGTGCGGCCGACTCGAATTCCACCGTCCCCATCACGTAGCTGGTCAGGTTGTTGTGGGTGAGCTCGACGGCCTTGGGCGCCGACGTGGTGCCCGAGGTGAACAGCACGATCGCGACCGAGTCCGGATCGGCGAATTCCGCGGCGGGCTCTGCGGTGCGGGCGGCGGCCACGAAATCGTCGGAGGTGACCAGCCGCTTCGACCCGTCCCCGAGCATCTCCCGGTAGCGCTCGTCGACGACCACCAGGGGGTCGGGCAGCCGGTCGATGAGGGCGTGGATGCCGTCGGCGGACAGTCGGTAGTTGATCGGGGTGAAGGCCAAGCCGGCGCGGGCGCTGGCGAAGATGAGCAGCGGCAGCATCGCGCCGCCAGTGCCGACGTAGACGACGTGCTGGGCGCCCGATGTCGCGATGACGCCGGCGCCGCCGTCGGCCAGGTCGCTGAGCTGCTGCGTCGTCAGGCGCAGCTCGCCGGATACCACGGCGGTGCGGTCAGGGTTGCTCGACGCAGCCATCTCGAGAAGCAACGAAACGCTCATCCTCGATCCTTCTCCGCAGCCCCGCCCTTTACAAATCTTGCCCGTAGTGTAACTGATGGGTGCCAGGGGCCCCCGGCCGCGGGTCGCGGGTGCTCAGGTACCCGTCCAGCGCGCCGGGCGCTTCTCGGCGAAGGCGATGGCGCCTTCCTTGGCGTCGTTGGAGGCGAACACCGGACCCAGGATCTTGGTCTGTTCGGCGAACATCGTCTCGCGGCTCCAGCTGCGCGATTCCACGATGATCCGCTTGGTCGCGGCCACCGCCAGCGGTCCGTTGGCGGCGATCTTCTCGGCCAGCTCCACCGCGGCATCCAGCGCGCCACCCGGTTCGGCCAGCACGTTGACCAGACCCAACTCGTGCGCGCGCTCGGCCGAGACGCTGTCACCGGTGAGCGCCAACTCCATGGCGATGGCATACGGGATGCGCTCGGGCAGCCGCAGCAGTCCCCCGCCGCCGGCCACCAGACCGCGCTTGACCTCCGGGATGCCGAACGCCGAATCCCGCGCCGCCACAATGAGATCCGTGGCCAGGGCCAGCTCGGTACCGCCGGCCAGGGCGTAACCCTCGACCGCCGCGATCAGCGGCTTGTCCGGGGGTCGCTCGGTGAAGCCCATGCCGCGGCCTTCGACGATGGGCAGTTCGCCGCGGGCAAACGCCTTGAGGTCCATGCCCGCACAGAACGAGCCGCCGGCACCGGTGAGGATCGCCACTGACAGGCCGGCGTCGCCGTCGAGACGGTCCATGGCGTCGGCAAGCCCGTGGGCCACGGCGGTGTTGACGGCGTTCTTGGCCCGGGGCCGGTTGATGGTGATGATCAGGATCCGGTCGCGCTGTTCGACCAGGACCTCGGGTTCGTTGGCTTCGTCGCTCACAGTGCAGATGGTAGCCGCCGGTGCGCGTGACGAATCGGCCGGTGTGTGTAACGTCGGTTCAGGCCGGCGCCATCGCCTCCGGGACGACGGTCAGTTCCTCGGAAATCCCTGCGGCCCTACGTATTTCGACGAACTCGGCGATCATCGCCCCGGTCACCTCGTGCGGGTCTTTCAGGGTCGATCCGTCGGACAGGACCGAGATGTTGAGTTGGTCGACGTAGCTCCACACGGTGATGTTGAGGCCGCTGCCGGCGGTCAGCGGGCCCACCGAGTAGATCTCGGTGACCAGCGCGCCGCCCACCTGGCCGCGGGTGCGGGGCCCGGGCACGTTGGAGATGTTCAGGTTCAGCACCTTGTTCTGCCCGTCGCGGCCCGACAGCCACCGGAACATGGCTTCGGTTGCCGTGGGCGGCCAGTAGGCGGCCCAGCGGCTGATCAACTCCGGTCCCAGCAACTGGTGGCTCTCCTTGGCCGAGACGGCGTTGTCGTGGGCGGCGCGCACCCGTTCCAGCGGGTCGTCCAGGTCGGTCGGCAGCACCACCATCATCCCGCTGAACTGGTTACCCGAGATCCGTTCCGGGGAGAAGTCATAACTGACCGGCACCGACGCCAGCAACGGCTCGGCCTTGCCGTCGTAGCGCAACAGCAGGTTGTGCAGGGCGCCGCTGGACATGGCCAACACCATGTCGTTGATCGTCGCGCCGAGTTTCTTACCGGTCTCCTTGACGTCGGCCAGCGCCAGTGTGGCGGTGGCGAACCTGCGCTCCGGGGTGATCTTGTGGTTCATGAACGACGGGGGCGGGTCGATCGGGCGGGTGAGCTTGGTGGAGAACTTGTACGAGCTGCTGCGCACCCGCCGGATGCCTTGGGCGGTGTAGGCGAAGGTGCCCGGGATGCGTTTGATGTGGCGCATGTGGTCGACGAACGCCGTGCTGATCAGTTCGCGCCTGGTGGGCGCCGGATCGGTTGTGTAGGAAGAGCTTTGCGGGGTCGGCATCATGTCCATGCCGTGCGCCATCAGGTTCGCCGAGGCGACCCCGTCGGCCAGGGCGTGATGGATTTTGAGCACCACCGCGATCCGGTCGTTGGCCAGGCCCTCGACGAAGTACATCTCCCATAGTGGCCGGGTGCGATCCAGCGGTGTGCTGGCGATCTCGCCGATCGCCTCGTCGAGCTCACGACGGCCCCCGGGGGCACTCAGCTGCCACGGCCGGACGTGATAGGTGAAGTCGACTTCGCAGTTCTCCCGCCACATCGGGTGATGGAATTTGAACGGGACGTCGATCAGCTGATAACCCAGCGGTACCAGCTTGTCCATCCGGCTGGCGATGACCTGGCGGAAGGCGTCGACGGTGAATCCACGTCTGTCCGGGTCCAATTCGATGATCGCGACTTTGATGGTGTGCATGTGCACATTCGGCGTCTCGCTGTACAGCAGCACCGCGTCCCAGCCGGTGAGCCGTTTCACCGCAGTCCCCTCTTCATTGAGTGAGCGTAGCGCTGTCAGATGACCTCTTGGGCGAACTGCGTGCGGGTGCGGTGCACCTGGTTGAGGAACAACGCCGTGGCGTGCGCCATCGCGCCGGCACGGTGGCCGTCGAGCATGTCGAAACCGTGGCCCGCCCCCGGCAACTCCACGTAACTGACCAGCGAGGCCGACACCGAACGCAGCCGCTCGACGAAGCTGCGGGCCTGAGCCACCGGGATCACACTGTCCCTGCTGCCGTGAATCACCAAGAACGGCGGCGCATTTCGGTGCGCGCGCGCCAGCGGCGAGGCGTCCCGGAACACCTCGGGGCGACGGTCGATCGAGCGCTGCACCACCACGCGCTCCAGGAACTGGACGAACCGCTCCCGCTCGGGAGTGGAACGATCCTCCCAGCAGTAGCGCCCGTAGATCCCCACCACGGCGTCCACCGAGCTGTCGGCACCTTCGGGCAGCGGGGCCTGGAAGTTCGGGTCGTTGGCGGTCAGCCCGGCCAGCGCGGCCAGATGCCCACCCGCCGAACAACCTGCGACGGCAATGAAATTGCGGTCGCCGCCGAACTTGTCGACGTTGGCACGTGCCCAGGCGATCGCGGTCTTGACGTCGGTGATGTGCTTGGGCCAGCGGTTGTGCGGCGAGACCCGGTAGTTGATGGCCAGGCAGACCCAGCCCTGCTCGGCCAGCCGGGACAACAGGGCGGTGCCCTGCATCGTGGTGCTGCCGTGCACCCAGGCGCCGCCGGGCACGAAGATCAACACCGGGGCGGGCGAGACAGGCAGATCCGCACGGCGCCACACGTCGAGCTTCTGGGCGGGATTGTCGCCGTAGTGCACGCCACGGCGGTGCAGGAACCGGCTGCCGCGCAGCGCCGCCCAGACCGGCGGCGTGCGGTCCGCGACGGGCCACTCCAGGTCCAGTTCGGCCGCCGACACCGTGCCGCGCAGGGCCGCGATGGACACCTCGTGGGTGCTTTCCCGGTCCTGTCGGCGTACGTCACCACCGCCGGAGGAAAACCAGCTCTTGGCTGATTCCGACACGAGTTCCGGCGCGATCCGCATGCCCCACACGCTCATGGCCGCGACGGTGCCCAGCGGCTCGAGGCGTTTGCCGATCACCGGCAGCGATGCACTTGCGCGGGTCAATGCCAGCAGCCGGTCCGCAGGACTGGCGCGCAGGAACCGCTTGACGCAGGATTTGGACTGTCCAGTCGCCGTCATGGAGGGGAGCGTACCCCTACCGCCGGGTAATAACCCAGCATTCCCGGGGGGTCGCGGTCGGGCAGCGGAAAACATCGAATCCCTATCTTTTCTGAGCCACATCGAATCTCTGCAGCCGAAGTTCGACTGAAAACCTACCGACCTGCAAATCTCGGCGCGACAGAGTGCGGCGAGATTGTGCGGCAACGGATCCGGGTCATCTCAGCGTCAACGTCGCGACCGCTCGCCCGCCGATCACCGAGACCCCGGTCAGGCTGAAACCGACCTGCGCGGCCAGCGCTGCGGCGCTGTCCACCCCGACCGATGCCCAGCGGAACCACGGCCCGACCTCGCGACCCGACTCCAGTCGGACCCGGCGGCCCTGGACGCCGATGGCGCGGACGTCGAACTCGGCGACGCAGCGACCACCGCGGCGCAACAGCTGCGCGGCCCGGCCCAGAATGCGGCGCGGATCCCCGCCCAGGCCGACGTTGCCGTCCACCAACAGCACCGTCTGCCAGCGCCCGATGCCGGGCAGTGGATCGAACACGTCGCCCAGAATGGCCGGGGCACCGCCACAAGCGGCCAGCCGGATCGCCGTCGCCGACCGGTCGATACCCAGCGCGGGGATACCGAGCTGAACCAGCCGCGCCACCAATCGTGCCGGGCCGCAACCCAATTCGATGGTCGGGCCGTCACACATCCGGGCGACCGCGTCGTCGAACGCGTCGTCACAAGCGTCGGGAACCCGGTCGCTGAGCCAACGCTGGGCCGGCAGCTGACACACCTCGCCGTCGTCGTCGTCGTGGCGGATCCAACATCGCTCACCACCGAGCGCACGGTCGTACAGTTGCCCCAGCATCGTCACGCTCCTCGCACTCGCTCGACCACGTCGCGCGAAGACGCGCCGCTCGCCGGCAACATCCGCCGCTCCCGGCACCCACCCGGTACCCCGTTCCCGAGCGCTCTACACCGCCCGCTGTCAACGGTTTCGCTCACCGTCGGTAAAAGGCTCACCGAAGTGATTCGGTACCCCGGCCCGCGAGGTTGGGCGGAACTGGATACTGGACCGATGGCCGATGCCCCAGACGTTGCCGTCCACCCCGACCTGCGCCGGATCGCCCGCCTGGCGCCGTCGCGATTGGTCAGTCCCCGGACGTTGCGGGCGATGCGCGGCCTGACCGGGCTGCGCACCCGGCTGAGCCGCGTGCCCCGCGACATCGAGGTGCTCACGCTGCCCTCCGGGGTGGGTGTCCGGCTGTACCGGCCGGTCGGGGTCACCGGGGCCGCGCCGGCGCTGTTGTGGATTCACGGCGGCGGGTACCTGTTCGGTTCGGCGCAGCAGGACGACCGGATCTGCCTGGGGTTCAGCAGGGCCCTGGGCATCACCGTCGCCTCGGTGGAATACCGGCTGGCGCCCGAACATCCCTACCCGGCGCCGCTGGAAGATTGCTATGCGGCGCTGACCTGGCTGGCCGGGCTGCCCGCGGTGGATCCCGACCGGGTGGCGATCGGGGGCGCCAGCGCCGGCGGTGGTCTGGCGGCGGCGTTGGCGTTGCTCGCCCACGACCGCGGCGAGATCACGCCGGTGTTCCAGCTGCTGGTCTACCCGATGCTGGACGATCGCAGCGCGTCGTCGCCGGCCAGCCCGAATTTCCGGTTGTGGGACCCGGCGGCCAACAGGTTCGGCTGGGACTCCTATCTGGGCACCGCGGACCCGCAGATCGCCGTCCCGGCACGGCGCGCCGACCTGAGCGGGCTGCCGCCGGCATGGATCGGGGTCGGCACCCACGACCTGTTCCACGACGAGGACGTCGAATATGCGCGACGGCTCACCGAGGCCGGGGTGCCGTGCCGGCTCGAAACCATTCCGGGCGCGTTCCACGGATTCGACTTGGTGGCACCGAAAGTTGGTGTGTCACAACAGTTTTTCGCCATGCAGTGTGACGCGCTGCGACCTGCGCTGGCGGGTCACGTCGCGAAGTAGACGAGTTCGCCTTTGATCAGGGTGGCCGCCACCAACGCGGCATCCAACTCCGCCAGCACCACCTCGGGCGGCTCGGAGAGCACGCACAGGTCTCCCGGCTCCCCGATCTCGACGGTCCGCGGCCGGTCGGGACGATCGGGCCAACCCAGGAACATCGTCAAAGCGGTTCGCGCCGAGACGGATTCGGCCGCATTGAGCACCGCCCCGCTGGGCGTGGCGCGCGATACCGCGGCCCGCATCGCCGCCCAGGGGTCACCGCTGCCGAACGGCATGTCGGTGGAGAGCGCCACCGGGATGCCGGCCTGCAGCAACGAGGCGACCCGCCAGAGCTGGTCGTGTTCGTGGACCGGGACGTCGGACAGATACTGATCGCCGCGCTCGGCGACGAAGTTGGGCTGCGTCACCACCGTGACGCCCAGCTCGGCCAGGTCGGCGAGGTTGTCGTCGGGCACCACGGCGGCATGTTCGATCCGGTCGAACGGATGACTGCCTGCCGCCCGCAACGCGGCGATGGTCACCACCAGTTGGGCCGCCGTCACACAGTGCACGGCGACCGGTTGACCCAGCCCGTGCCGCTCGGCGATCCACCCGGTCAGGGCGTAGAGGTCCAGTCGGTCGTCGTGCAGGATCCTCTTGCCCGGTGACAGCAGCCGCACGCCCGGTCGGAACTCGCCGTTGCGATGCGCCATCATCAGCGAGATCAAGTCGCCGGCGTCGATGTCCGGGGTGGCGTCGGTGACCCCGGTGACGCCCCGCGCGGAGATCCGGCGGCTCAGTTCGGCCAGATCGGTCTCGCGCCGCGCCAGCGCCTGCGTCCACGGGTCGGCGCTGCGCAGCCGGCCGTCGGGATGCGCGGCCAGCCCGACGCGCCCCAACGCCGCCGAGTTGAGCACCCAGAGGGCGCCGCTGCGGTGCTGGACACGCAGCGGCACGTGCGCCAGCACGGCGTCCAGCGTGGCGCGGGTGAGTTCGCCGGCAACCGATTCGTGGTAGCCGACGGCGCGAATCCAGCCGTCGGGTCCCGGCACGGCCGTCGACAATGCCTGCGCCAGTTGCTCTTTGGTGTGCACCGTGGGCGGACCGACGGATAGCGAGTCCAGCGCCGAGGCCGCCGAGCGCAGATGGACATGATGGTCGTGCAGTCCGGGCAGTACCGTCCCGCCGCCGGCGTCGAGCACCCCCTCCCCCGGTCGGGGCCGCAGCGCCGTGCCGACCTCTTCGATGCGCGCGCTCACCCGGATGTCGACGCTGTTGCCGTTCAACAGGGTCGCCCTCTTGATCAACATGGCGACGTCAACATGGCACGCGGAACCTTTCGGCGACCAGGCGGCGGACGGCGTCGTTGTCGGCACCGAGGTCGGCGGCCGCCGTCGTCACCACCGGTGGCCGCGGCGGTACGGCGGGCAGGTCCGACTCCGACGCGCTGGCCGGGAGTGCCGCGTAGGTCGCGGCGACGGCGGCCATCGCGACCTCGATGAACTCCCCGCCGCCACGCTGCAGCGAATCGGTCACCGCGCGCGCCGCCTCCAACCCGGCCAGCGGATCGGCGATCGCGTCGCCGCAGAACACCGGTCCGCGACCCACCAGCCCGCCGGCCACCGCGGCGTCGTCGCCAAACGCCGGACGTCGGGACCCTGCGCCGTGCCCGGAGATCCGCAGCCAGATCCGCCCGGCCCGCGGGGCCAGGTCGTCGGGCCCGAGTCCGCGCCGCGCCAGTCCGTCGGGCCGGGATCCCTCCAGGACGACATCGGCGGCCGTCAGCAACTCGCGCAGCTCGACGCTGTGGCGGTCGAAATCCAGGCAGTAGGACAGCTTGGCGCCGTTGATCCAGTCGAAGAAGACCCGGTTGCCGGCCCGGGTCCCGTCCGGGCGGGCGGGGCTTTCGACCTTGACCACGGTGGCCCCCGCCCGGGCCAGCAGCCGACCGCACAACGGGCCGGCCCACATCGAGGTCAGATCGGCGACCAACAGTCCGGCGGGCGAGCGCGCCGACACCCGCGGTGCGATGCGGCGCCCCACCGGCGGCGCGGCGGCGGCCTCGCCCAGTGCGGCGGCGGGAAGGTCGAGAAGTTCGGCGCGCTCGAGTATCTCGCTCACCGGCCGCGCCTCGGCCCAGCGGCCCAGTGGCGGCCACGGGTCGTCGGGCGGCGCGTCGACGCACAGCAGCGCGGGAACCGCGGCGACGTCGTCGGGACGCGACAGGGTGAGCGCGCACCAACCGTCGCGGGCCGCGAGCAGCCGGGTGGCACCGCCGGCCGACACCCGACCGGCGCGGGTCAGACCCAGCAGTGCGGCCCGCCCGGTCAGCAACGTGGCCGCGTCGGGGGCGATCTGGCTGGCGCGGTCCAACACGGCCGCCCGGGAGAAGTCGGGTGGCCCGTCGGCCGGACCGGTCAGGCAGGCCAGCCCGCTGCCGGCCCATTGGACACTCACCACACCATGGTTGCGCGCATCCCGCTGGAGGTGGGCGCGGGGCCGGTCCTGCGCGACCGACTGGGGTACAAGAAGCGCCAGTATGCAGAGACTATCCGGATGATTTCTAAGTTTTTGACGGGAATGCAGTTTGTTTTGACGGAAATCAAGTTATCGTTCGTATCGGCTTTGCCGACCAGCATGACCGGGGGACATGTAAACGCGGCCTGAAGGTTCGTGACCCAGCTAGTGGATGGTTCCCCGATGTCGTATCTTCTTGCAGCGCCGGACGTGCTGAGTGCCGCGGCTTCCGACTTGGCCGGTCTGGGCGCCACGCTGGAAACGGTCAATGCCGCAGCGGCAGCCTCGACCACCAACGTGCTCGCCGCGGCGCAGGACGAGGTCTCCACCGCCATCGCGTCGCTGTTCGCCACCCACGGGCATGCCTACCAGAGCATCAGCGCACAGGCGGAGGCCTTCCAGGCCCAGTTCCTGCGGGCGCTGGCGTCCGGCGCGAACTCGTATGCGCTGGCCGAGACGGCCGCCGCCGGTCCCCTGCAGCCCTTGATCGACCTGATCAACTGGCCCACCGAGACTTTGTTCGGGCGTCCGATCATCGGCGACGGCGCCGACGGCCTGGACGGAACCGGTGCCGCCGGCCGGCCCGGCGGGTATCTGTACGGCAACGGCGGTCGCGGCGGTTCCGGTGCGGCCGGTCAGGCCGGCGGGGCCGGTGGGTCGGCCGGGTTGATCGGCAACGGTGGCGTGGGCGGTGCGGGCGGGGCTTCGCCGACCGGCACCGGCGGGTTCGGCGGTGCCGGCGGCAACGGCGGCTGGCTGTGGGGCAACGGCGGCGCGGGCGGGGCCGGCGGCGCCAACACCGGCGGCCTGGGAGCGGGTGGCCTGGGCGGTCTCGGTGGCAGCGCACGCCTGATCGGCAGTGGTGGGTTCGGCGGTGCCGGCGGGTCCAGCGCCAGCGGCGCCGGTGCGGCCGGCGGGGACGGCGGCGGCTCCGGTCTGCTGTGGGGCCACGCCGGTCACGGCGGCAACGGCGGCAACGCCAGCGGCAGCGGGACCGGTGGCGCCGGCGGCCACGGCGGCAATGCATGGCTGCTGGGTCCCGGCGGCTTCGGCGGGAATGGCGGAGATTCCGCAGGTCTGGGCGCTGCCGGCGCGGGCGGCGATGGCGGCAATTCGCTGTTCCTGGGCCACGGCGGGGCCGGCGGCAACGGCGGTAACGCCACCGGTACCGGCGCCGGCGGCGCCGCGGGAGTCGGCGGCAACGCCTGGCTGGCCGGTCACGGCGGCAACGGCGGCAACGGCGGCAACAGCCTGGGTGCCGACGCCGGAGCCGGCGGCGCCGGCGGCGCGGCCTGGTTGCTGGGTCCGGGTGGTAGCGGCGGCGCGGGCGGCACCAGCTCGATCGGGTACGGCGGGGCGGGCGGCGCCGGAGCCACCGGCGGACTGCTGATCGGCAGCGGCGGAGCAGGCGGGGCCGGCGGCCACAGCCTGGGCGGCAGCGGAAACGGCGGCGCCGGCGGCACCGGCGGCAACGCCTGGCTGCTCGGCAACGGCGGCAGCGGCGGAGCCGGGGGATCCAGCGTCGGCGGCGACGGCGGTGCCGGCGGGACCGCAGCCAACGGCGGGGTGCTGATCGGATCCGGCGGGTCCGGCGGCGCCGGCGGCTCGACCGCCTTCGCCACCGGTGCCGCGGGCAGCGGCGGCACCGCCGGCAGCGCCTGGCTGCTCGGCCACGGCGGCCACGGCGGCAGCGGCGGTAGCGCCCCCGGCGGCGGGCTGGCCGCCAACGGCGCCAACGGCGGCACCGGCGGATTCCTGTTCGGCTGCGGCGGCGACGGCGGCAACGGCGGCACCGGGGTGGCCGGTATCGGCGACGGGATCGGCGGCGGCGGCGGCAACGCCTGGTTGTTCGGCAGTGGCGGCGACGGCGGCACCGGCGTGATCGGTGGGACCGCAGGCCGGGCCGGGTTCCTCATCGGCTACGGAGGCGACGGCGGCACCGGGCGTCCGGGCGCCAACGGTGGCCTGCTGTTCGGCGACGGCGGCAACGGCGGCGACGGCGGCTTCGAGCTCCCGTCCCACGGCGGTAACGGCGGCCGGTCCTGGCTGCTCGGCAGCGGCGGTCACGGTGGCGCCGGTAGCGGCGGAATCGCCGCCATCGCCGACGGGAACGGCTGGTACGGCGGAAACGGCGGCGACGCCGGGATCCTGTTCGGGTTCGGTGGCGACGGCGGAGCCGGAGGCGGCGGGTTGGTCGCGGCGGCCGGTTACGGCAACGGCGGCGGTGGCGGTGCCGGCGGTGACGCCGGGTGGATCTGGGGTCGCGGCGGTGCTGGAGGGCACGGCGGCTCCGGCGGTGTCGGGATCGCCGGTGCGACCGGCGGCGCCGGCGGTACCGGCGGCAACGGTGGCACGGCGGTACTGCTCGGCAGTGGCGGCGCCGGCGGCAGCGGCGGGACCGGAGGCCAGGCAGGGGCCGGAACCTCGGGCGGAACCGGTGGTCAGGGCGGTCACGCCGGGGGCAGCGGGTTCCTCTACGGCAACGGTGCGGCCGGCGGGGCCGGCGGCTACGGCGGAACCGGCGGGCAATTGTCGGCCGGCGGGGCCGGTGGGGCCGGCGGTAACGGCGCATCGACCCTGCTGCTCGGCCATGGTGGTGCCGGTGGGGCCGGCGGAGCCGGTGGCGGCGGTGTCGCCGGAGTCGGTGCGGCCGGCGGCCACGGCGGAGCGGCCGGGAACAGCGGGTTCATCTACGGCAACGGCGGAGTCGGCGGCGCCGGAGGTGCCGGCGGCGAGAACCCGAGTGGCGCGGCCGGTGGACCGGGCGGGGGCGGCGGCAACGGCGGCAACGCCACCTTCATCGGCAACGGCGGCAACGGCGGTGTCGGCGGAGCCGGTGGCAAAGGCAACCCCGATGGCGCCGACGGTACGGGTGGCGGCGGCGGCCGCGGCGGGTTCTTCGGCCAGCCCGGGACCGCCGGCCTATCCGGATAACGCGCCAAGTTCACAACCGACGGTCATCATCCGTCCGGCGGAAGCGTGACGCAGGCCACTGCAAGCCGCCGATTGTCGCTCTCGAAGTGCTTCAACGGGCTCTTTCGGAGACTTTTTGTATGAGTTTTGGCGAATTTGACGGAAACGTAGTTTGATTAGACACAAGTCGAGTTATCGTTCGTATCGGCTTTGATGATCAGCATGACTGGGGGACATGCGAACGTCGGCCTTAACAGGCCGTGACCTAGCAAATGGCGGTTTCCCATGTCGTACTTCATCGCAGCGCCGAGCGTCCTGAACGCCGCGGCTTCGGACCTGGCCGGTATCGGCGCCGTTCTGGAAGCGGCCAACGCATCTGCGGCGGCCTCGACCACCAACCTGCTCGCCGCGGCGCAGGACGAGGTGTCCACCGCCATCGCGGCGCTGTTCGGCACCCACGGGCAGGCCTACCAGACCATCAGCGCCCAGGCCGCGGCCTTCCACAGCGAATTCATGCAGAACTTGTCGGCCGGCGCGGGCTCCTACGCCCTGGCCGAGGCCGCCAACGCGGCGCCGCTGGCCGGACTGGGCGAAGCGGTGCTCGGAGTCATCAACACCCCCACTCAGGTGCTGCTCGGTCGTCCGCTGATCGGTGACGGCGCCAACGGAACCCTGCCCGGCCAGGCCGGCGGGGAAGGCGGTCTGCTGTGGGGCAACGGCGGTGCGGGCGCCGGCGGCGCGGCCGGACAGGCCGGCGGGCGCGGCGGTAACGCCGGGTTGATCGGACACGGCGGTGTCGGCGGGGCCGGCGGGGCCTCGACGACCGCCAACGGCGGAGCCGGCGGGGCCGGCGGTAACGGCGGATGGCTGTACGGCAGCGGCGGCGCCGGCGGCATCGGCGGCGCCAACCTCAACGGTTTGGGCACCGGCGGCATCGGCGGTGCCGGTGGCCGTGCCTGGCTACTCGGCGCCGGCGGGATCGGCGGAGCCGGCGGCATCGGGGCCAACGGCGGGACAGGCGCGGCCGGCGGTGCCGGCGGTTGGCTCTACGGCGACGGTGGCGCCGGCGGGGCCGGCGGCGGCAACACGAGTCCCACCGGCTACGGCGGTACCGGCGGACGCGGTGGCGACGCCTGGCTGATCAGCGCGGGCGGCACCGGTGGTGCCGGTGGCACCGGTCCGTCCGGCGGTGGTCAAGCCGGCTTCGGTGGTGCCGGCGGTCATGGCGGTCTGTTCGCGGGTGCGGGCGGTGCCGGCGGTGCGGGCGGCACCGCGGGCATCGGCGGTAGCGGCGGTGCCGGTGGCGACGCGGGAGGGCTTTCCGGCGCTTCGGGTGGCGCCGGGGGTGTCGGCGGCATCGGCAACGTCGACAACGGCGGCCTCGGCGGGGCCGGCGGCTCGGGCGGCCTGTACGGACCCGGCGGGGCCGGCGGCACTGGCGGGACCGGTGCCGCGATCGGCGGTGTCGGCGGTCGCGGCGGCAATGCCGGCTGGTTGCTGGGCACCGGTGGCTCCGGCGGAACCGGCGGCACCAGTGGCGGCGGCCACAACGGCGCCACCGGTGGCGCGGGCGGCAGCGCCGGCTGGCTGTACGGCCAGGGCGGGGTCGGCGGCAACGGCGGAAACGGCGGCATCGGCGCCCTCGGTGTGAACGGCGGGCACGGCGGCGACGGTGGCACCGGCGGTCGAGGCGGCCTGCTGTTCAGCGACGGCGGCAACGGCGGCAATGGCGGCATCGGCGGTCGGGGCGGCACCGGCATCCAGGGCGCCAACGGAGCGGACGGGACCTTCCCCGGCGGCGACGGCGGTGACGGCGGTGACGGCGGGGCCGGTGCGACCGGCGGTAACGGCGGCAATGGTGGGGCCGGTGGCCGCGGGGGTCTGCTCTTCGGTGAGTCGGGCATTCTCGGTCGCGGTGGCGCCGGCGGTGACGGCGGCACCGGCGGCGGCGCGGGCAACGGCGGCAACGGCGCGGCCGGCAACGCGGCCAATCCGCACGGCGGCAACGGCGGAAACGGCGGAAACAGCCAGGGCGCGCGCGGGGCCGGCGGCACCGGCGGTTACGGCTCGGTCATCGGCGCGCACGGCAAGTCCGGCAGCGGGACCATCCTCACCGGCGGTAACGGCGGCAACGGCGGGGCGGGTTATGACGCCTCGACCGGCAACGTGGCCGGCGCCAGCGGCGGCAACGGCGGTAACGGCGGTAACGGCGGCAACTACGGCAACGGTGGCGCCGCCGGGGCCGGCGGCAACGGCGCGGCCGGCGCGGACGGCACCGCGGGCGCCAACCCGGGTGACAGCGGCGGCAACGGTACCGACGGCGGTCGCGGTGGCTCCGGCGGTGTCGGCGGCAATGGCGGTTCGATCAGCGGTAACGCCGGCGCCGGTGGCGCCGGTGGCGCGGGCGGTAAGGGCGGCACCGGCGGGCTCGGCATCGACGGCAAGGACGGCACCGCCGCCGGGCAGGCAGGTCTGGCCGGCGGCGACGGCGGTGACGGCGGATCCGGCGGCAACGGTGGCGCCGGCGGCAAGGCCGGACAGGTGCTGGGCAAAGGCGCCGCGGCCGGCGACGGCGCGGGAGGCACCGGCGGTGACGGCGGTGCGGCCGGGCGGCCCGGTGAAGGTGGCACGGGCGCCGACGGCAACGCCGCTCATATCGACGGCGGTGCCGGTGGCGCCGGCGGTGACGCCGGAACCGCGGGTGGCGGCGGCAAGGGCGGCCTGAACGGCAGCACCGTCGGCACCGGCGCCGACGGGAAGAACGGTGCTTCGGTGGTCGGGCCGGCCGGTAACGGCGGCAACGGTGGTGCGGGCTTCACCGCGACGACTCCCGGCGCCGACGGCGGTGACGGCGGGGCCGGTGGCGCCGGCGGCAGCATCGGTAACGGCGGTACCGGCGGGGCCGGTGGTGACGGCGCGACAGGCGCAACCGGCGCCGACGGGGCCGGCGCGGGGGGTCACGGCGGCGACGGCCTGGCCGGCGGCAAGGGCGGCGAGGGCGGCGCGGGCGGCGCGGCCGGCGGCAAAGGCACCGTCGGCGGTGACGGCGGCGCCGGTGGTAAAGGTGGCGCCGGCGGTAAAGGTGGCAACGGCCTCGACGGCGAGAACGGTGCCGCGACCGCCGGTGCGGGCGGTTCCGGCACGGCCGGCGGCAACGCGGGCAGCGGCGGCGAGGGTGGCGCCGGTGGTAAAGGCGGCGCGGCCGGCGGCACCGGCCAGGGTGGCAACGCGGGCAACTCGGGATCCGGCGGCGCCGGCGGCAACGGTGGCGACGCCGGCACCGCCGGCAAGGGCGGTATCGGCGCGGCCGGTGCGGTGGGCACGGTGGGCAACAGCGGCGACGGCTACGCCGGCGGCCGAGGCGGTGCTGGAGGCAACGGCGGCAACGGCGGTAACGGCGGTACCGGTGGGCAAGCCGGCGCCGGCACCGGCGGTGTTGCCGGCAAGACCGGCGACGGCGGCAACGCCAGCAGCGGTGGCGCCGGCGGCGCGGCCGGTGCGGGCGGCGCCGGCCTCAAAGGCGCCGACGCGGCGGCCGCGGGTGCGGCCGGAACCGACGGTGGTGACGGCGGTGCCGGCGGCACCGGTGGCGCCGGCGGTAAGGGCGGCAGCGGCGGAACGGGCACCAACGCCGGCAAGGACGGCAGCGGCGGAGCCGGTGGCGCCGGCGGCAATGCGGGCACCGCCGGTGACGGCGGCCGGGGTGCCGACGGGGTCGCCAACGGAGTCCTCGACGGCGGCGCGGGCGGTAAGGGCGGCGACGCTGGCGCGGTCGGCCAGGGCGGCGCGGGCGGAGCCGGACCCGCCGGCAAGGGCGCGACCGGTGTGGACGGCAACGGCGCCAACGGCGGGCACGGCGGCGCCGGCGGCGACGGCGCGGCCGGCGCCAACGGCGACAACGGCGTCGGTGCGGGTGCCAGCGGTAAAGACGGTGCTGCCGGCGGTCGTGGTGGCGAAGGTGGCGCCGGTGGTACCGCCAGCGGTGCGGGCACCGTGGGCGGTAACGGCGGTGCCGGTGGTCAGGGCGGGGCCGGCGGTGCCGGCGGTTCCGGTGTGGGCGGTGCCGACGGCAAGATCACCAGTGGGGCCGGTACGGCGGGGCAGGCCGGTGGCAACGCCGGTAACGGCGGCAACGGTGGGGCCGGCGGTAAGGGCGGTGACGCCGGCAGCGGCGGAACCGGTGGCGGCAAGGACGGTAATGCCGGCAGTGGTGGCGCGGCCGGCAACGGTGGCGCGGCCGGCACCGCGGGCGCGGGCGGCGCCGGCGGCCAGGGTCATGACGGAACCGCGGCCAGCGCGGGCCACGGGTTCGCCGGTGGCAATGGTGGCGCCGGCGGCAAGGGCGGCAGCGGCGGCGACGGCGGGGCCGGCGGCCAGGCCGGTGCCGGTACCGGCGCCAGTGCGGGCAAGGACGGCAACGGCGGGGCGGCGAGCTCCGGTGGCGCCGGCGGCGCGGCAGGCTCCGGCGGGGCCGGCCTGACCGGTGCCGACGCGGTGGCTGCCGGTGCGGCCGGCAACTCCGGCGGCAACGGCGGGGCCGGTGGCAAGGGCGGCGACGGCGGCGCCGGCGGGACCGGCGGCAAGGCCGGTGGCGCTACCGGCAGCAAGGGTGCCGATGGCAACGGCGGCACCGGTGGAGCCGGCGGCGACGCCGGGACCGCCGGCGACGGTGGCCGCGGCGCGGACGGCGCGACTTCCGGTGTGCTCGACGGCGGCGCCGGCGGCAAGGGCGGCGACGCCGGTGCGGTGGGCGCAGGCGGCAGCGGCGGTGCCGGTGGGGGCGCCACCGGCACCAAGGGCGGCGA
>NZ_JCALCF010000023.1:0-89384 GCF_059812185.1 Mycobacterium sp. NGS67 | reverse complement strand
ACGGTCGGGGTCGGCGGCACCGCGGGCACCGGACCCGCCGGCACCGGCAAGGGCGGACTCAACGGTCTGGGCGCCAACGGCGGCGACGGCGGCGCCGGCGGCAACGGCGCAGCAGGCACCAACGGCGACAACGGAATCAACCCCGGTGACAGCGGCACCAACGGAACCGCCGGCGGCAAGGGCGGCAACGGCGGCGAGGGCGGCACCGCCAGCGGCACCGGTACGACCACGGGCGCCGGCGGCGCCGGCGGTCAGGGCGGCGTCGGCGGCAAGGGCGGCTCGGGGCTCAACGGCGCGACCGGAACGATGACCGCGGGTGCGGGCAACGCGGGCGGTGCCGGCGGCAACGCCGGCCACGGCGGCAACGGCGGCGCGGGCGGCAACGGCGGCGCCGCGGGCGCAGCCACCGCCGGCATCACCAAGGGCGCCGCGGGCAATGGCGGCGCGGCCGGCAACGGCGGCGCGGCGGGCAACGCCGGGGCCGGCGGGGTCGGCGCCAGCGGCGCCAACGGCACCGCGGGGATCAACAACGGCGCTGGATACACCGGCGGTGGCGGCGGCGCCGGCGGTACCGGCGGCAACGGCGGCAAGGGCGGCAACGGCGGCGCGGCCGGCGGTGCCGGAGCGATCGCCGGAACCAACGGCAACGGCGGCGCGGCCAGCAGCGGCGGCGCCGGCGGATTGGCCGGTTCCGGCGGCAACGGCGTCAGCGGCGCTGCCGGGCAGACCGGAGTCAACGCGGGCGCGGGCACCGCAGGCGGCGACGGCGGCGCAGGCGGCAAGGGCGGCGCCGGCGGAACCGGTGGCAACGGTGGTGCCGCGGGCACCGGCGGCACCGGCGGCACCGCAGGGGCCAACGGTAACGGCGGCGCCGGCGGCAAGGGCGGTAACTCCGGTGCGGCCGGCAACGGCGGCAACGGCGTGGCCGGCACCCTGGGCAACCCGGACGGCGGTGCGGGTGGCGCCGGCGGTAACGCCGGCGCGGCCGGCTCGGGCGGCACCGGGGGCAGCGCAGGTACCGGCGGTACCGGCGGCACTGCCGGTGGCACGGGCGCAACCGGTACCGGTGCCAGCGGCGGCAACGGCGGCAGCGGCGGCGCCGGCCTGGCCGGCACGACCGGCAGCAACGGGACCAACGCCCTCAACCCGCACGGCGCCGACGGCACGGCCGGCGGAACGGGTGGCGCCGGCGGTGCTGGCGGCAAAGGCTTCGGCGCAGGCTTCAAAGGCGGCAACGGCGGCGCAGGCGGTACGGGTGGCACCGGTGGCAACGGCGGTAGCGGCATAGACGGCAGCAACGGAGTCGCCACCGCCGGGGTCGGCGGCGCCGGAACCGCCGGTGGTAACGCGGGCAGCGGCGGCGCCGGCGGCAGCGGCGGCGCCGGCGGCGCCGCGGGAGCGGCCAACGGCGGCGCTGCCGCGGGCACCGCGGGCAGCGGCGGCAACGCCGGCAAGGGTGGCAACGCCGGCACCGCCGGCAATGGCGGCAGCGGCGCGGCCGGCGCCAACGGCACCTCGAACACCAACAACGGCGCCGGTTACGCCGGCGGCGAAGGTGGTGCCGGCGGCAAGGGCGGCAACGGCGGCAAGGGCGGCACCGGCGGCGCGGCCGGTTCCGGCACCGGCGGCACCGCCGGGACCAACGCCGGCGGCGGCAACGCCAGCAACGGTGGCACCGGCGGCGCGGCAGGCAACGGTGGTACCGGCTTCACCGGCGCCAACGGCGTCAGCGACGCGAACAACTACAACAACGGCATCGGCGGCGGCCAGGCCGGCGGCGACGGCGGCAACGGCGGCACCGGTGGCGTCGGCGGCGCGGGCGGCACGGGCGGCGCGGCCGGCGGCTCCGGCGCCAGCGCGGGCACCAACGGCACCGGCGGCATCGGCGGCAAGGGCGGCAACGCCGGCACACCCGGCAACGGCGGCAACGGCGCGGCAGGCACCAGCACCAACGTCAACGGCGGCAACGGCGGTAACGGCGGCAACGCCGGCGCCATCGGCAAGGGCGGCGCCGGCGGCACCAACGGCGGCGGCGGCACGGCGGCAAGTGGCGCCAACGGTGCGGGGATCACCGGCATCGTCGGCAACGGCGGTAGCGGCGGTAGCGGGTTCAGCCCGCAGGCTGCGGGCGCCAGCGGCGGCGACGGTGGCGCCGGCGGTGACGGCGGCAACTACGGCAACGGCGGCGCCGGCGGTAAGGGCGGCAACGGCGTGGCCGGCAACGACGGCGTCGACGCGAGCAAAGCCGGCGGCGACGGCGGCAACGCGCAGGTCGGCGGGTCCGGCGGTGACGGCGGCCGCGGCGGCAAGGCCGGTGTGAACGCCGGCAACGGTGGCGCCGGCGGTGCCGGCGGTCACGGCGCCGACGGCGGCGATGGTGGCGACGGCCAGAACGGCAACGCCGGTGTGGCCGGGCAGGACAAGTACGGCAACGGCATCGGCGCCGGTCAGAACGGTGGGAACGCCGGCAGCGGCGCCAAGGGTGGCAGCGGCGGCAACGGCGGCCTCGGCGGCAACTCGACCAAGGGCATCGCGGGTACCTCCGGTGCCGGCGGCAACGCCGGTAACGGTGGCGACTCGGGCACTCCGGGTGACGGCGGCGCGGGCGCGGCCGGCACCTCCACCAACCCCACCGGTGGGGCCGGCGGTAACGGCGGTAACGCCGGTGGCGTGGGCGCCGGCGGCGAGGGCGGCAGCAACGGCAACGGCGTCGGCTTCGGCAAGTACGGCGTCGACGGCGCCCTGCCCACCACCCCGGTCGGCAACGGCGGCGACGGCGGAGCCGGGTTCACCTCGACCGCTGCCGGCGCCAACGGTGGTGACGGCGGCGCCGGTGGCAAGGGCGGCAACTACGGCAGCGGCGGCAACGGCGGCGCCGGCGGCAACGGTGTGGCGGGCGCGGTCGGCCAGAACGGGGTCAGCGACGGCGACAACGGCGGCACCGGCCAGGCCGGTGGTACCGGCGGCAAGGGCGGCGCCGGTGGTGACGCCGGCAGCCAGCTGGGCGACGGCGGGTCCGGCGGCAAGGGCGGCGCCGGGGCCGACGGCGGCAAGGGCGGCCTGGGCCACGGCGGCGGCGACGGCGTGTCCGGCGTCGACGAGTACGGCAACGGCGTCGGCGCCGGCCAGCACGGTGGCAACGGCGGCGACGGTGGTGTCGGCGGCGGCGGCGGTGCCGGCGGCGCGGGCGGAAACGCGGGTCCGTTCGGTGTCAAGGGCGTCATCGGTGACGGCGGCAATGCGGGTAACGGCGGTGCCGCGGGTGGTTCGGGCAGCGGCGGGAACGGCGCGGCCGGCATCTCCGGCGCCACCGCCGGCGGCGACGGCGGCAACGCGGGCAATGTCGGCAAGGCGGGTGCCGGGGGCATCGGCGGCGTGGACGGTGCCGGCGACGCGAGCGGCCTGAACGGCAAGGCCGGCGCCAGCTTCACCGGCCCGTCCGGCAACGGCGGCAACGGCGGCGTCGGCCACAGCTGGGCGCCCAACGCCACCGACGCCAACGGCAACGGCCTGGCCGGCGGTGCCGGCGGTAAGGGCGGCAGCGGCGGCACCAACGGCAACGGCGGCAACGGCGGCGCCGGCGGTGCCGGCTCCAACGGAGCCAACGGCGTCAACAACGGCAACACCGGCTCCGACGGCAGCAACGGCGGCAACGGCGGCGCCGGCGGCCAGGGTGGAGCCGGCGGCGCCGGCGGCACGACCATCGGTGACGGCGGCGCCGGTGGCAAGGGCGGCAACGCCGGCAGCGGCGGCAACGGCGGTAACGGCACCAACGGCGACGACGGCGTCCCGAACAAGGACTACTACGGCACCGGCATCGGCGGCGGACAGAACGGCGGCGACGGCGGTACCGGCGGTACCGGCGGCGCAGGCGGCGCCGGCGGCGCGGGTGGCACGGCGACCAAGGGCGTCGCGGGCGCCGGCGCGGCCGGTGGCAACGCCGGTAACGGCGGTGACGGCGGAACCCAGGGCAACGGTGGCGACGGCGCCGCCGGCACCGCTGCCAACCCCGACGGCGGCAAGGGCGGCAAGGGCGGTGACCCGGGCAGCGGGTCGGCCGGCGGCGCCGGCGGCAGCGGCGGCGCCAACGGCAGCGGCACCGGCACCGGGGCCAAGGGCAACAGCGGGGCCAACGGCTCCACCCCGGTCAACGTCGGCGGTAACGGCGGCCAGGGTGGTGACGGCTACAACGCCACCGTCCCGGGTGCCAACGGCGGCAAGGGTGGCGCCGGCGGTGACGGCGGCCTGTACGGCGACGGCGGCGCCGGCGGTAACGGCGGCCAAGGCGCGACCGGGCAGAACGGCACCAACGGCACCAGCACCGACCCGAACGGCACCGACGGCAAAGCCGGTGGCAATGGCGGGGCCGGCGGTGACGGCGGCAAGAGCGGTGCCCTCAACGGCCACGGCGGCGCGGGTGGCAACGCCGGCAACGGCGCGGCCGGCGGCACCGGCGGCAACGGCGCCAACACCGCCGCGGGCCTCGGTGGCAACGGCGGCAACGGCGGCAACGGCGGTCTGGGAGCGGCCGGCGGCAAGGGCGGCGACGGCTTCCTCGGCGGCGGCGACGGCGGGCAGGGCAGCAACCCCGGTGCCGGCGGCACCAACGGCACCGCCGGGAACGGGCCGGGCGGGTCGGGCACCAACGGGACGCCCGGCACCACGCCCACCACGGCGACCGGTCACGGCGGTGACGGCGGCGACGCGTTCGGCGTCCCCGGCGCCGGCCAGACCGGCTACGCCGGCGGCAACGGCGGCAACGCCGGCGCGTACGGCAACGGCGGTAACGGCGGCGACGGTTACACCGGCGGCACCGGCGTGACCGGCAGCACCGGCGGCCCGGGCCAGGACGGCGGCGTCGGCGGCACCGGCGGCACCGGCGGCGCCGCGGGCAAGGGCGGCAACGGCGGCACGATCCAGGGCAACAGCGGCAACGGCGGCAACGGCGGTGACGGCGGAGCCGGCGGCGTCGGCGGCAAGGGCGGCACCGGCGACTTCAGCGTCAACGGCGGCAAGGGTGGCAACGCCGGCAACGGCGGCACCGGCGGCAAGGGCGCCAACGGCGGCGCCGCCGGCCTGGTCACCAACGGCACCGTCGGCACCGGTGGCAACGCCGGCGACGGCGGCAACGGCGGGGTGAGCGGCGTCGGCGGCACCGGCGCGGCCGGCACCAAGGCCAACCCGAACGGTGGGGCCGGCGGCAACGGCGCCAACCCCGGGGCGGGCGGCAGCGGCGGCACCGGCGGCACCGGTTCGACGCCGGGCGCCAACGGCAGCAGCGGCAGCATCCCGACCACCCTGGCCGGCGACGGCGGCGTCGGCGGTGCCGGCTGGAACTCCGACGACCCGACCAAGGCCGGCGGCAACGGCGGGGTCGGCGGCAACGCCGGGCAGTACGGCGAGGGCGGCGCCGGTGGCAAGGGCGGCAACGGGGCCAAGGGTTCGACCGGCGCAAACGGTGCCGCCCCCGGCGCCAACGGCAGCAGCGGCGGCAACGCCAGCGCCGGCGGCGACGGCGGTACCGGCGGCAAGGGCGGCACGATCGCCGGTGACGGCGGCATCGGTGGCGCCGGTGGCTACGGCGGCGACGGCGGTACCGGCGGCAACGGCGCCGGAGGCATCAACGGCGGCGACGGCGGCGACGGCGGTACCGGCGGCAACGGCGCCGGAGGCGGCAAGGGTGGCACCGGCGGAGCGCCCAGCGTCCCCGGCTACAACCAGGGTGCCGGTGGCGTCGGCGGCAACGGCGGCAACCAGGGCATCGGCGGCAACGGCGGCAACGGCGCCGACGGCACGGCAGGCAACCCCCATGGCGGCCACGGCGGTGACGGCGGCGTGCTCGGTGCCGCGGGTGGTCTCGGCGCCGGCGGCACCGGGTCCACTACCGGCGCCGACGGCAAGGCCGGCGGCGTGCCCGTCGGGACCGGCGGCAACGGCGGCAACGGCGGTAACGGCTTCAACCCGACCACGCCGGGAACCAGCGGCGGCAACGGCGGTAACGGCGGCGCCGCGGGCCAGATCGGCAATGGCGGCAACGGCGGCAACGGCGGCAACGGGACCGCGGGCACCGCGGGCGTGAACGGCACGGCGCTCGGCCAGAGCGGCACCAGCGGCCAGTCCGGCGGCTCCGGCGGCCTGGGCGGCAACGGCGGCGACAGCGGCTCGATCTCAGGCAACTCCGGCAACGGCGGCAACGGCGGCAACGGCGCGACCGGCGGCAAGGGCGGCAACGGCGTGCAGGGCAAGGCCGGTCTGCAGGGAGTCAACAACGGCGCCGGCGGGGGCGGTGGCGACGGCGGCAACGGCGGCGACGGCGGTGCCGGCGGCAACGGCGGCAAGGCCGGCAACCTGCTCGGCACCGGCACCAAGGGCACCGACGGCAACGGCGGCAACGGCGCCAACGGCGGCAAGGCCGGTACCCCGGGCAACGGCGGCGCCGGCGCCAACGGCACCGTCACCAACCCCAACGGCGGCAACGGTGGCGACGGTGGCGACGCCGGCATCGCGGGCAAGGGCGGCGCCGCGGGCGTCGGCCTGACCAGCGGCACCGCCGGCACCGACGGCGCGTCGGTGGTCGGCCCGGCCGGCAACGGCGGCCAGGGCGGGGCGGGCTACAACCCGCTGACCAAGGGCTCCAGCGGCGGCAACGGCGGCAACGGCGGCAACGCCGGCACCATCGGCAACGGCGGCAACGGCGGCGCCGGCGGCAACGGCGTCGACAACATCGCCGGCGCCAACGCCACCAGCCCCGGCGACTCCGGTGTCGACGGCCGCGCCGGCGGCAACGGCGGTAACGGCGGCGCAGGCGGCCAGGGCGGCTCGATCTCCGGTGACGGCGGCAAGGGCGGTGCCGGCGGTAACGGCGCCAACGGCAGCGCCGGCGGCAACGGCAAGTCCGGGCTGAACGGGGTCGCGGACGTCGACCAGTACGGCACCGGCGTCGGCGGCGGCGAGAACGGTGGCAACGGCGGCGCCGGCGGCGCCGGCGGCAACGGCGGCAACGGCGGCGTCGGCGGCAAGGCCACCCCCGGTAAGGGTCTGGACGGTATCGACGGAATCGGCGGCAACGGCGGCAACGGCGGCAAGGCCGGCACCCCGGGCGACGGCGGCAACGGCGCGAACGGCACCGTGACCAACCCCGACGGCGGCGTCGGCGGCAACGGTGGCAACGAGACCGCAGGCAAGGGTGGCACCGCGGGCACCTCCGGCACCCAGCCCGGCACGCCGGGCACCAATGGCGCCATCGCCGGCGGTGCGGTCGGCAATGGCGGCAGCGGCGGCAACGGCTACAGCCAGACCGCCGCCAACCCGGGCACCGCGGGCGGCAACGGCGGAGCCGGCGGCAACGCCGGCAGCCACGGCAACGGCGGGGCCGGCGGCAACGGCGGCAACGGTTCGGCCGGCACGGCGGGCAACGCCGGATCCGGGGCCGGCGCCAGCGGCACCGACGGCATGCACGGCGGGGCCGGCGGTCACGGCGGCAAGGGCGGCGCCGGCGGCTCGGTCTCCGGCAACGGCGGCAAGGGTGGCAACGGCGGCACCGGCGCCACCGGCGGCGACGGCGGGGCCGGCGTGAACGGTGCGGCCGGAGTGGCCGGAACCAACAACGGGGCCGGACAGAACGGCGGCAACGGCGGCACCGGTGGCAACGGTGGCAACGGCGGCAACGCCGGTCTCGGCGGCAGTGCGCCGGGCGGGATCGCCGGGGCCGACGGCAACGGCGGCAACGCCGGCAACGGCGGCAAGGCCGGCACCCCGGGTGACGGCGGCGCGGGTGCGGCCGGCACGGCCACCAACCCGCACGGCGGCAAGGGCGGCGACGGCGGCACCGCCATCGTGGGCAAGGGCGGCACCGGCGGCACCAACAGCGGTGGCACCGGCAGCACCGGCAGCAACGGCGCCAACGGCGCGGCTCCGGTCGGCGCGGTCGGCAACGGCGGCGCTGGTGGCGCCGGGTTCACCCAGACCAGCACCGCGGGGGCCAGCGGCGGCAACGGCGGTAACGGCGGTAACGGCGGCACCTACGGCAACGGCGGTCACGGCGGTGCCGGCGGCAACGGCTTCGTCGGCGCGACCGGCGGGACCGGCCTCGTCGGCGGCAACGGCGGGTCGGGCGGCATCGGCGGTGACGGCGGCAACGGCGGTTCGATCTCCGGCAACGCCGGCAATGGCGGTACCGGCGGAAACGGCGCCAACGGCGGCACCGGGGGCGCCGGTGTCAACGGCACCACCGGCACGGTGGGTGTGAACAACGGCGCCGGCACCAACGGCGGCAACGGCGCCAGCGGCGGCGCCGGGGGCAACGGCGGCGCAGGCGGCAAGGCCGGATCGGTCACCCTGGGCACCGCGGGCACCGATGGCGCAGGTGGCAAGGGCGGTAACGGCGGCACCGGCGGTAAGGCCGGGGCGGGCGGCGCCGGGGCGACCGGTGACATCAACGTCAACGCCGGTGCCGGCGGCAAGGGTGGCGACGGTGGGATCGGCGGTGCCGGTGGCGCCGCGGGCACCGGCGGCGCCGGCGGCGGGACGACCGGCGCGGGCGGTCTGGGCGGCAACGGCGGCAGCGGCGGTGGCGGCGGCACGCCGGGTGCCGGGGGGGCCGGTGCGCAGGGAACCGCTGCCGTCCCCGACGGCGGTAAGGGCGGCGACGGCGGCACCGGTGGCAAGGGCGGCGCCGGCGCAGCAGGCGGAACCGGCGGTAGCGCCGGGGCGGGCGGCACCGGCGGTAAGGGCGGCAACGGCGGCACCGGTGGTGCGGGCGGCAGCGCGGTCGGCACCGGCGGCGCGGGCGGCAGCGGTGGCGGCGTCAACGGCAACGGCGGCAACGGCGGCACGGGCCCCAACGGCGGCAGCGGCGGCGACGGCGGCAACGCCGGTAGCGGCGGGTCGGGCGGCACCGCGGGCGCTAAGGGCAGCGTCGGCAATGGCGGCGCCGCCGGCACCGGCGGCAACGGCGGGACCGGTGGCGCGGCGGCGGGCACCGGGATCGCCGGCGTCGCGGGCGGCAAGGGCGGCAACGGCACCGCGGGCAAGGCCGGCACCTGATAGACGAGCAGGCCGACCGCCGGGTCCAGCAGCGTGGCTTGGCGGTCGGCCTGCTATCCAGTCAGAACTGCAGTGCGCGCCAACGCCAATCCAGTACCTGCCGGTCCGGCTGCTCCCCCGAGCCGGCGACGGCGTAGACCAGCGACCGCAACCCCAGCACGCCGCCATTGGGCCTCGGCTCGGCGGATTCGATGTGCAGCTCGCTGTAGAGCGTGTCCCCCTCCCGCACCGGCCCGGTGTGGTCACAGGACTCCCAGCCCAGCACCGTCGCCAGGTTCGGCAGCAACCGGTTGGCCTGCGCGAACGCCAACGCGATGGTGTGCCCGCCGTAGACCAGCCGCTGCCCGCCGACTCGCGAATCGTGGTGTACCGCAGCGATATTGAGCGTCAGGCGGGCCAACTCGGGCGCGCTTGTCACCACGTCGGCGGTGCTGTGCAGTACCGCACCCGCCAGCGCGGGGTCGAAATGCGGTCCCGGTACGCGCCGCCGGAAGGCCTCGCCGTCCCAATCCTCGGTGGGCGCGGTCACCGGGAGCACCGCGTCGGCGCCGATGGCAGACAGGTCGTCGGCCCGGTCGGTGCCCTGCCCGTCCGGGCCGGCCGGCAGCATCGCGCAGCGGTAGAAGTCCAGAACCAACTGGTCGGCCTGGTCGATGGTGGTCATCCGCAGCGCCGCCAGACCGGTGGGGGCCCGGCCGGGCTTGGCGGCGTTGGCGCGCAACCCCACGACCTCGGTGCGGGTGTAGATGGTGTCGCCGATCACCGGGAAACGGTGGAACGTCAGCCCGCGGTAGAACAGGTTGGCTTTGACGCGCTGGGTCGCCAGCGTCGACTGGCCGATCGCCACGTTGCACACCAGGCCCGGGTGCGCCAGTGCGGCCGGTGCGCCGGTCACCGCGGTGCACAGCGAGCTGTCCAGCGAGAGCCGCAGCCGGTCCCCCACGATCGCCTGGTGGGCGCCCGCCAGCCCGGCCGTCAGCGTCACCGAAGGCGCCCAGTCGAACACCTGGCCCACCGAGAGGTCGTCGAAGTAGGCCCCGCCCGCCCGGATGCCCGCATACCCGTAAGTCACAAAGCCCCATGCTGGCAGGCTGGGAAACCGAATGTGCACGCGGGAGGGCGGTAGTGATGAGCCGGGAATCCAACAACCTGGGCGCTGACCTGGATGACGAAGAAGCCATGCTGGTCGCCACCGTGCGCGCTTTCGTCGACCGCGACGTGAAGCCGACGGTGCGTGAGGTCGAACACGCCAACACCTATCCGGAGGCGTGGATCGAGCAGATGAAACGCATCGGCATCTACGGTCTGGCGATCGACGAGGAGTACGGCGGCTCGCCGGTGTCGATGCCGTGTTATGTGCAGGTCACTCAGGAGTTGGCGCGCGGCTGGATGAGCCTGGCGGGCGCGATGGGCGGCCATACCGTGGTCGCCAAGCTGCTCACGCTGTTCGGCACCGCGGAGCAGAAGCGAAAGTTCCTGCCGCCGATGGCAACCGGTGAGCTGCGGGCCACCATGGCGCTGACCGAGCCGGGCGGTGGTTCCGACCTGCAGAACATGAGCACCACCGCGTTGCCGGACGGCACAACGGAATTGGTGGTCAACGGCGCCAAGACCTGGATCTCCAATGCGCGCCGGTCCGGGTTGATCGCGCTGCTGGCCAAGACCGACCTCAGCGCAACGCCGCGGCACAAAGGCATCTCGGTGTTGCTGGTCGAGCACGGACCGGGACTGACGGTGTCGCGGGACCTACCCAAATTGGGTTACAAGGGCGTCGAGTCGTGCGAACTTTCCTTCGACGGCTTCCGGCTGCCGGCCTCCGCGGTGCTGGGCGGCGTTCCGGGCGAAGGCTTTTCGCAGATGATGAAGGGGCTCGAGACGGGGCGCATCCAGGTGGCGGCCCGTGCGCTGGGTGTGGCGACCGCGGCGTTGGAGGATGCGCTCGCCTACGCCCAGCAACGGAAGAGTTTCGGTCAGCCGATCTGGAAGCATCAATCCGTCGGCAACTATTTGGCCGACATGGCAACCAAACTCACCGCCGCCCGCCAGTTGACCCGTTACGCCGCCGAACGTTACGACAGCGGGCAGCGCTGCGACATGGAGGCCGGCATGGCCAAGTTGTTCGCTTCGGAGGTGGCGATGGAAATCGCGCTGAACGCGGTGCGAATCCACGGCGGTTACGGCTATTCCACCGAGTACGACGTGGAACGCTACTTCCGGGACGCGCCGCTGATGATCGTGGGTGAGGGTACCAACGAGATTCAGCGCAACGTCATCGCCGCGCAGCTCGTTGCCCGGGGCGGAATTTGAGGCGGATAGGGCCGCCGAACGCGCTGTGGTGCTGTATATTTGCCTGACTTCGGACATCCAGGGAAGGCAATCGCCATGAGCTATCCGTCAGATCCGTACGGCGCCTCCCCGGGTTGGCCCGGTCAGCAACCCCAGTTCGGCGGGCAGCCCGGCTACGGGGCCCAGCCGGACAACTATCTGGTCTGGGCGGTGCTGAGCACCGTGCTGTGCTGCATTCCGTTCGGGATCGTCTCGATCGTCTACTCCACCAAGGTGTCCGGGCTGTGGGCGCAAGGCCGGCAGGCCGAGGCCTACGCCGCCGCGGCCAGCGCCAAGAAGTGGGCGATCATCGGCGCGGTCACCGGTGCCGCCAGCTATCTGATCTTCATTCTCTTGTGGTTCCTCGTCTTTGCGGCGGCCATCTCATCGGTCGACCACAGCATCCACACGACGTACACCACCTACGGCTACTGAGCGTTGATCGCGTCGATCAACCCCCACGCCAGCGCGGTTTCGGCGCCGATCGTCTGACCGGAGAGCACCAGATAGGCGGTGCGCCAACGGCCGATGCGCCGGGTGACGCTCACCGTTCCGCCGGCGCCGGGAATCAGCCCCAGGCTCAGTTCGGGTAGTCCGAACACCGAATCAGGTTCGGCCGCAACCCATCCGCAGAATGCGGCCATCTCCAGTCCGCTGCCGAGCACCTGCCCGTGCACCTCGGCGCGGCAGGCCCGCCCAAGCCGGCCGGTCAGCTCGTCCAGCACCAACGCCGGGCTGTGCCGGGTGCGGGCCAGGTGAGCGCTGGCCGGGTCGGCGAAGGTGCCGAATTCGGCGAGATCACCGCCGCTGCAGAACGACGGTCCGTTGCCGCCCAACACGATTCCGGCCACCGACGGATCCAGCTGCGCCACCGCCAGCGCCTCGAGCAGTGCGGCGCGGGCGTCGGTGGAGAAGGCGTTGTGCCGTTGCGGCCTGTCGAAGTCGATCCGCAGGGTGTCGCCGTCGCGTTGCACCGCAACAGGATCGGGGAGTTCTGGCATCTGAGCGGGGCCGCGCTCGGCAAGCCAGCGAGCGAATTCGGGTCCGGCTTGCAGTGTCGAATAGGCCAGCGACTCGGTCACTACACCGGCCAGCGTCGTACCTGCCGGATCGAAGCACCGCAGTACGTCGTCACACACCGCGCTGGCGTGCGGCCAACGCCGGCAACGCAGCGTCAACTGCGTCAGGGTGTCGGCAACCGACGCCACGGTGACCGTGCGCGGATCGGCGCACGGTTGTTCGGTCAGCGTGAAAGTTGCTTGCTGCAACCAGAATTCGTCGGTCACCGAGCCGTACGCGACGATCACGCCCGGCGGCACCGGCGCTTCGCGCTCCGGCGCACTGGACAGATCGATCACCCGGATCATCGATCAGCCTGAGTACTTGTCGACCAGTTCGTTCTTGTATAACTTGCCGGTGTCGGTGCGCGGCAGCGCCTGCTCGAATGCGATCGCTCGCGGACATTTGAAGTGGGACAACCGGTCTCGAAGCCAGCTCGAGAGTTCCTCGGCGAACTCGTCGGTGGCGTCGGCGGGGTCGACGGTCTGCACCGCGGCCATCACCCGTTGGCCCATCTCGTCGTCGGGAACGCCGAACACCGCGGCGTCCAGCACCTTCGGGTGAGTCACCAAGAGGTTCTCGGTCTCCTGCGGGTAGATGTTGACCCCGCCGGAGATGATCATGTGGTGCCGTCGGTCGGTCAGGTACAGATAGCCCTCGTCGTCGAGATAACCGATGTCGCCGACGGTCATCCAACCGTGTTGGTCCCGTGAGCCGGCGGTTTTGGCGGGGTCGTTGAGATATTCGAAGGTGTACCCGCCCTCGAAGTAGATTTCGCCGGCGTGCCCGGGCGGCAGTTCGTTGCCGTCCTCGTCGAGGATGTGCAACGCGCCCGTCATGGGTCTGCCCACCGAACCCGGATGGGCCAGCCAGTCCTCGGCGGTGATCAGCGTCGAACCGATCGCCTCCGAGGACGCGTAGTACTCGTCGACGATCGGTCCCCACCAGTCGATCATCTGCTTCTTGATCTCCACCGGGCACGGCGCGGCGGCGTGCATCACCCGCTTGAGGCTGGACAGGTCGTACGAATTACGCACGGGCTCCGGCAGTTTGAGCATCCGGACGAACATCGCCGGCACGAACTGGCCGTGCGTCACCCGGTACCGCTCGATGGCAGCCAGCGTTTGCTCGGGGTCGAACTTCTCCATCACCACGGTGGTCAGGCCGGCGGCCTGCACGGTCATCGACCACACCGACGGCGCCGTGTGATACAGCGGCGCCGGGCTCAGATACACCGTCTCGGGGTCCATCCAGAACCCGACCAGCGCCGACATCATGCCCGGCGCCTCCGATGGCGGCACGTGCGGCAATTCGCGTTTGATCCCTTTGGGCCGGCCGGTGGTGCCCGAGGAGTACTGCAGCAGGTCGCCTTCGATCTCGTCGGCGATCGGGGAATCCGGTTGGTCGGCAACACATTCGGGATAGCGCTGCCAGCCCGGCAGCGAACCGTCGGCGATCAGCAGCAGTTCCGGCAGTCCGCCGGGCAGGTGGTCGGCCAGCCCCGCGCAGACCTCGCGCAGCGCCCCCGAGCCGACGATCGCCTTGGCGCTGCTGTTGTCGACGATGTAGGCCGCCTCGGGCGCGGTCAGGTGGGTGTTGATCGGCACGTAGTACAAGCCGCTGCGCCGCGCCGCCCACATCACCGCGTGCAGATGCTCGTTGTTCTCCATCAGGATCGCGACCGCGTCGCCCTCGCGCAGGCCCGCTTGCCGGAACAGGTGCGCCAGCCGGTTGGCACGTGCCTCGAGGTCGCCGAACGTCACCACCGTGCCCGACGGGTGCAGGATGACGGCCGGTTTGTCGGGGTGGGTTTGCGCGTGCGGTCGAATCTGCATGGGGCCGACTGTACGACCCGAGCCTCACGCGGCGAACGGCGCTCGCAGCGTCGGCAGCAGATGGCGCCGGTGCACGATCAGGCCCACCACGGCCGCCGCGGCGTAGACACCGCTCAGCACCAGCCGACCCTCGGTCGAGGTGATCGGGAACTGCACGAGGAACAGCGCGAGCAGCGCCCAGGCCAGGTGCCGGTGAAAACGCAGCGCCAGGATCAGCGCCACCCCCATCAGCGTCTGAGTGGCGGTCAGCAGCATCTCCTCGACCTGCCTGCCGTCCAGCACCAGCGCGGTCCCGCCGCCCCCGGCGAGGTGGGCGATCGGCAGCGAACCGACCAGCAGCGTCCATTGGTTGACCTTCGACGAGATCAGCGTGGCGATGGCCACCGTGCCCTTGCCGCGGGCGGCGAAAATGATCGCGATCACGAACTCCGGCGCTTCCGAGGCCAGCGGCGCCAGCCACTGCACCAGCAGGAACCGATCGATTCCCAGCCGGGTACCGGCCCCGATCAGGCTCTCTGCGAACGGTTGCGCGCACACCAGGATCACCACCGCCGCGAACACGAACATCGCGATCACGCCGCTGCGACGGGCCCGCCGCGGCAGCGCGGCCAGCGCGGCGGCCGTTCCGACGAGCTCCGGTTCCTCGACGTCCCCGCGGCTGAGCCGGTAGAGGTAGAACCCGAACCAGGCCAGCAGCACCACACCCAGGGTGATCGGGATGCGACCGGTGGCGGGCACCACGAACGCGACGACACCCGCGATCAGCAGGAAGCCGAGTTCGACGCGGTTGCCGCGCTCGAGCCTGAGCCCCACCACTTGCCGTCCGCTGATCTTGCGGGTCGTCCACACGCCCAGCAGCACCACCACCGGCCAGCCCAGCCCCATCAGCAACCGGTTGGAGCCGGTCATGTTCGCCGCCGCATACTGCGTGTATTCGGCGTGGGATCCGGCGGTATAGGCGTAGTAGAGGTCGACGGCGTATTCCGGCAACACCGCGATCAGGGCCAGAACCGCGACCGCCAGCCCACCGGACACGTCGACCTGCGCGGCCTCGGCTCCCCATGCCAGCAGGAAACTCGCGGCAACGACCGCAGCGCCATAGACGACGAGCGCGACGACCGGGTCGGGATGCAGCCCGATGAACCGGATCACCAGCGCCGGCGCGATGAACAGCAGGGTGGTGAGCAGGGACCGAACCAGCGTGTCCGCCGTCGTCTTTGCCGCCGCAGGGCGGCTCCGACGCCGGTCGGCGAGCAAGGTCATGTCCGCGAGGCTAGCCCGCCCGCGATCGTCTGGCAACTTAGCGAGGCTACGATTTTCTTGGCCAGGGTGTCCTTATTTTTGCTGTTCAGAGACTCGCATCAATGAGTTTGGCCTACCGAAACTTTCTATTTGGCAAACCTCATACCCTGACCCGCGCACCCTGCCGAGCAGACGCAAAATCGCCCGAATTCCAGCGGAATTGGGCGATTTTGCGTCTGCTCGCGGGAAGCTAGTCGGCTTCGCGCAGCCGCTCCTTGAGCGCGTCGAACTCGTCCTTCACACCCGTCGGCAGCTTCTCGCCGATGAACTCCAGCCACTCCTCGATCAGCGGCAGTTCCTCGCGCCATTCGTCGGTGTTGACGGCCAGCGCGGCGGAGACATCGGCGGCCTCGACGTCCAGGCCATCCAGGTCCAGGTCCTCGACGGCGGGAACCGTGCCGATCGGCGTGGTCTTGCCGCCGGCCTTGTGCTCGATGCGGTCCACGATCCACTTCAGCACCCGGCTGTTCTCACCGAAGCCCGGCCACAGGAAGCGGCCGTCGTCGCCGCGGCGGAACCAGTTGACGAAGAACACCTTCGGCAACTTGGACTCGTCGGCGTTCTTGCCGAGGTTGATCCAGTGGCCCATGTAGTCGCCCACGTTGTAGCCCAGGAACGGCAGCATGGCCATCGGGTCGCGACGCACCGCGCCGACTTTGCCCTCGGCCGCGGCGGTCTGCTCGCTCCCCAGGGTCGCGCCGATGAACACGCCGTGCTGCCAGTCGCGCGCCTCGGTGACCAGCGGCACCGTGGTCTTGCGGCGGCCGCCGAACAGGATGCCCGAGATCGGCACACCCTGCGGGTCGTCCCATTCCGGGGCCAGGATCGGGCACTGTGACATCGGGGTGCAGTAACGGGAGTTCGGGTGGGCTGCCTTCTCGGTGGACTCCGGAGTCCAGTCGCGGCCCTTCCAGTCGGTCAGGTGCTGCGGGTCGCCTTCCAGGCCCTCCCACCAGACATCACCGTCGTCGGTCAGCGCCACGTTGGTGAATACCGTGTTGCCACCCTCGATGGTGCGCATCGCGTTGGGGTTGGAGTCCCAGTTGGTGCCCGGCGCCACCCCGAAGAAACCGAACTCCGGGTTGACGGCGTAGAGGCGGCCGTCCTTGCCGAACCGCATCCAGGCGATGTCGTCGCCCAGGGTCTCGGCGCGCCAGCCCGGGATGGTGGGCTGCAGCATCGCCAGGTTGGTCTTGCCGCAGGCCGACGGGAACGCCGCGGCGAAGTAGTACGCCTTGTTCTCCGGCGAGATCAGCTTGAGGATCAGCATGTGCTCGGCCAGCCAGCCCTCGTCGTGAGCCATCGCCGAAGCGATGCGCAGCGAGTAGCACTTCTTACCCAGCAGCGCGTTGCCGCCGTAGCCCGACCCGTAGCTCCAGATCTCGCGGGTCTCGGGGAAGTGGGTGATGTATTTGGTCTCGTTGCACGGCCACGGCACGTCTTTCGCGCCGTCCTCGAGGGGCGCACCGACCGAGTGCAGCGCCTTGACGAAGAAGCCGTCGTCGCCGATCTTGTCCAGCGCGGCCTTGCCCATCCGGGTCATGGTGCGCATCGACACCACGACGTACTCGGAGTCGGTGATCTCCACACCCAGCTTGGGGTCCTCGGCGCCGAGCGGGCCCATGCAGAACGGCACCACGTACATGGTGCGGCCACGCATACACCCGCGGTAGAGGTCCTTCATGAGGGACCGCATCTCGGCGGGGTCTTTCCAGTTGTTGGTGGGGCCGGCGTCGACTTCGCGCTCCGAGCAGATGAACGTGCGGGACTCCACGCGGGCGACGTCGGACGGGTCCGACAGCGCCAGGAACGAGTTGGGGTGCCGGTCCGGGTTGAGCCGGGTGAACGTGCCGGCCTCGACCAGCTGTTCGGAGAGCCGCTTGAACTCCTCGTCGGAACCGTCGGTGAACACCACCCGGTCGGGCTGGGTGAGCTCGGCAACCTCCTCCACCCAGGACAGCAGCCCCTTGTGTTTAGTGGGCGCGGTATCCAGACCGGGGACGGTTGCTGAGGTCATCGAACTCTCCTGAATTCTGCTGCGTGGTGCTGGTCGGTAATGGTATTGCCAGCGCGGTTCTGCTCACACTTAACGCTTTCTTATACAGATTATCGCGCTTCACTTGTAGGGAAAGTGCTGGGCGGGTATAAGACTGCTCACAAGACCGATTCAGAAGCATTTCGCCCTACGGCAAACCGTGTGATCGGGCACCCGGATCGCCGAGTTCCGCACGCACCGCGTCGAGCGCGGCCTGCACGGTCGGCATCTCCCGGTCCCGGGCGGCGGCGGCCCGGGCCGCGGCCAGCGCGTGTTCGCGCAGTTCGGTGTCGATCACGCTGACCTGATCGTTCACCCGGGAGTTCTCCATCTCGTCGCGCGCGGTCGCCGCGGTGCTCAGCAGCGACTCGCCGACCAGCACCCGGCTGGCCACCAGTTGCTCCAGGACCGACCGCAGCGACGACGTGGCCTCCCCCGCCCAGCGGTCCAGGGCGGCACGGTCGCCGAGCAGGGTCCGGATGTGCACCACCCAGACGGTCATCGCCAAGCCGAGCGCACCGCATGCGACGGTCCCGGCCACCAGGTACGCCGGATGCAGATGGCCGGCCAGACCGGCGAGCAGCCGGCTCAGCGTCAACGCCACGCCGAGTCCGAACACCACGCCGAAAACCATCATCAGCCGGGTCTCCAACCGGCGCGACTTGAGCTGGACGGACGGGAGCGGGACCGTCGGCGGCTCGAACGGCGGGAGGTCCAACGGCACGCCGGCCCCCTGCGCGATCTCGGCGAGGTTGGCGTCGACGGCTGCTCCGATCTCGCCGACCGCTTCGTCACATCGACCGCGCACGTCCTCTTCCAGACCGCCCATGGCCCGGCGCGGCAAGTTGGCGATGTCCTCCTGCAGGGTGGTACGTATCGAAGCGCTGCGGGTGCGCGCCAGGTAGGACAACTGGACCCGGGCCTGCTGCAGTTGGCCGCGCAGGGTGATCGTGCGCTCCGACTTCGTCTCCCGTCGTTGCCGCAGCGTGGCGCTGCGCTGCTCGCGCAGGGCGTCCACCCGGGCTCGCCGGCCGGCGCCGTCGGCGTCGCGCTCGAAGCGTTGCGCGACCTTCTGCAGGCGAGATTCCCACGCCCGCAACCGATTCCGGCGTGCCACGTCGACGTCGGCGAGCTGTCCCTGGACGGTGGCGACCAGCTCTTCGAGCTGCGGCTCACCCACGTCGGGCGCCGCGGCCGCACCGACCCAGGACACCCGGTCGTAGCGCGGCGCGTGGCGGGCCAGCTTGGCGACATTGGCGGCCAGCACGTCGCGCCAGCCGAAATGCACGTCGATCTTGCTCACCACGGCCACCACCACATCGGTGTTCTCGGCGGCGGCGTCGAGCAGCGCGCAGTCGGATTCGGTCATCGGCGCCGCGCCCGACACCACGAACACCACTGCCTTGGGCGCCGCTCCGGGTGCCAACTCGGCAGCCTCGACGAAGGTGTGTTGCCCGAGCCGTTCGCGCAGCGCGGTGGCCACCGCGGTGACTCCGGACAGCCACGGGCCGGTCACCAGCACCACGTCCAGCCGGTTGACGGCCGGAGCATCCAGACTCGGCCCGATGGAGGCCACCAGAGCATCGACCCGGGCCACCGGGTCGTCCCGCCGCCCGCCGGTCACCGCGACACCCGAAATCCGGCGCCACCGGCGCGCGAGAACAGCCGAAGCGATCCCCGGGTGATGTCGGCCGCGCAGGCCCGCTGCAGCTCGGTGAGCGGTGTGCGGCGGTGGCGCTGCCAGTGCACCGCGCGCGCCAGGGGCGCGTCCGGACCGGGTCCCCGCCCGTCGGCCGCGGCGGCGTCAAGGGCCGCCGCCATCCGGGCGATCACCGTGTCGTCGCGGGACAGGAACTCGGCGACGGCCGCGTCGGAGACGGCCAGTGCCTCGAGTTCGGTGACGGCGTCGCGCACCCGGCGGTAGCGCACCTGGGCGCCGGCGACGGCCAACCGTTCGATCACCGCGTCCACACCGCTGGCCCGCCGCCATACCGTCCGGACCTGCGCGGGCCCGGCGCCCTGGCGCAACGCCGCGACGCCCAGCGCGACGCCCAACAGGTCCAGCGTGCGCAGCAACCGCACCCGCGTCGCCACCGGAACCGGCAGCGGCGCCGTCAGGAACCCGTCGAAGGAGCGGTCGAGGCACGTCGAACCGCCCGGATGCGCGGCAAGTGCCCGCAGGCCGGCCCAGCACTGCGCATCGACCCAGCACTGCGCATCGGCATCGTCGAGGGCCGCGACGGCGAGCAGCCCGCTGATCGGCAGCACGGGCGCCCCCATTCGGGCGGCCAGCCCGGCACACTGCGACCCCACCCGGGCGTCCCCGGCCAGGCCGGTCACGTCGGCCTTGTTCAGCAACGCCAGCGCCGGGCGCGGCCCGCGGATGTCCTCGGGCTTGGCGACCTCGGCGACCACCTGGACGAGCAGATCCGCGGCGGCCCCCGGGGGCGTGACCCGCACGCCGGCGCGGTCGAGGGCCCGTGCCACCGTGCCGCGGCCCACCCCGCGACGTCCGCGCACCGCCACTCGCAGCGGCGCGGCGGTGCGCTCGGCGAGCGCCTGGATCCGCTGGTCAGCGGCCTGCCGGGCGAATCGCGTCAGCTCGTCGACGAAAATCTGATGCCCCTGTCCCATGTGTTCCGGCTGTTGGCGGCCCCACCGAATGGTGGCATCCCCGCCACCGGCACGCGAGCCAGGTGCCCCCGATACCAGCCGAAGGCAACTGTTGGGTATCAATCTGGACCAGAGGCGGCTACATCCGCCGATCATGGGCCACCATGGACGAATGCACGCGCAACCCGGGGTGGGGTTACGGCCCGACACGCCCTGGGGCTATCTGCCTGCCACGAGTTTCCGGTCGCGGCGCTCGGCTCTGTCCAACGCGCAGCGCGAGACCTGGGAACGTCGCTGGCCGGAACTCGGCCGCCAGGCCGACACCCCGCCCGAGCAGCCGCTGGACACCCGTGCCTGGTTCGGCCGGGACGCGCCGCTGGTGCTGGAAATCGGTTGCGGCAGCGGGACGTCCACGCTGGCGATGGCCCAAGCCGAGCCCGACATCGACGTCATCGCGGTGGAGATCTATCGCCGCGGCCTGGCCCAGTTGCTGTGCGGAATCGACAGCGCCGGCGTCGACAACATCAGGTTGATCCGCGGCAACGGAATAGACGTGCTGAAAGATCTGATCGCGCCGGAATCGCTGACCGGGGTGCGGGTCTTCTTTCCCGACCCGTGGCCCAAGGCACGCCACCACAAACGCCGGCTACTTCAGCCGGGAACGGTTTCCCTGATCGCCGACCGGCTACTCCCCGGGGGTGTGTTGCATGCCGCGACCGACCATCCCGGCTACGCCGAGCACATTGCCGCACTGCGACCACCCGGCCTCGTCCGCGTCGATCCCGGCACCGAATCCCTACCCATCTCCATCGTCCGTCCCATCACCAAGTACGAGACGAAGGCTCAAGAAGCGGGCAGCAGCGTCTGTGAGTTCGTATGGAAGAAGCCCGAAATCAGATGAGCAAATGAGCCTCACCGAAGACGTGACGACGCCGGCGTCGGAGACGATGGCCCGGCCGATGCTGGCCGCGGGTGACCTGGCGCAGGACGGCCTGACCGGGCTCGCGAAACCCGTGCAGCGGGTCCTGCTGGTCTGGGACGCGCCCAACCTGGACATGGGTCTGGGTTCGATCCTGGGCCGCCGGCCGACCGGGCTGGAACGGCCCCGGTTCGACGCGCTGGGCCGCTGGCTGCTGGCCCGCACCGCCGAGGTCAGTGCGAGATCGTCCGACGGCTCCGATGCCCGCATCGAGCCCGAGGCCACCGTCTTCACCAACATCGCCCCGGGCAGCGCCGAAGTGGTCCGGCCGTGGGTGGACGCGCTGCGCAACGTCGGCTTCGCCGTCTTCGCCAAGCCCAAGATCGACGAGGACAGCGACGTCGACCGCGACATGCTCGAGCACATCGACCTGCGCTACCGGGAGGGGCTGGCGGCGCTGGTGGTGGCCTCCGCCGACGGTCAGGCCTTCCGCCAGCCGCTCGAGGCGGTGGCCCGTGGCGGAACTCCTGTTCAAGTGCTTGGATTTCGCGAACACGCCAGTTGGGCGTTAGCGTCGGATAGCTTGGAGTTCGTCGACCTGGAGGACATCGCGGGTGTTTTCCGGGAGCCACTGCCGCGGATCGGCCTGGATTCGCTACCTGAGCAGGGGGCTTGGTTGCAGCCGTTCCGGCCGCTGTCGTCCCTGTTGATCTCGCGTGTGTGACAACAGAAGAGCAATGCGCGGGTCGCTAGAGATCCAGTAAGGAGCCTAAGTGTTCGCCTGGTGGGGTCGAACTGTGTACCGATTCCGTTTCATCGTAATCGGGGTCACGGTGGCTTTGTGCCTGCTCGGCGGAATCTTCGGGCTCAGTCTCGGCAAGCACGTCACGCAGAGCGGTTTCTACGACGACGGCAGTGAGTCGGTCAAGGCCTCCATCCTCGGTGACGAGGTCTACGGACGCGATCGGACCGGCCACATCGTCGCGATCTTCAAGGCGCCGGACGGCAAGACCGTCGCCGACCCGGCGTGGTCGAAGAAGGTCACCGACGAGCTCAACCAGTTCGTCGCCGACCACCCCAAACAGGTGTTCGGCTGGGCCGGCTACCTACGCGCGCCGGATAACCCCAGCCCCGTGATCAAGGGCATGGTGACCGACGACAAGCGCTACACCTTCGTGTCGATCCCCCTCAACGGCGACAACGACGACACCATCCTGACCAACTACAAGGACATCGAACCCGCACTGCAGAAGTTGGACGGCGGCACCGTGCAGCTGGCCGGCCTGCAACCGATCGCCAGCGCACTGACCGGCACCATCGCCACCGACCAGCGCCGGATGGAGGTGCTGGCGCTCCCGCTGGTCGCGGTGGTGCTGTTCCTGGTGTTCGGCGGCGCGGTCGCGGCCTGCCTGCCCGTCATGGTCGGCGGTCTGAGCATCGCCGGGTCACTGGGCATCCTGCGGCTGATCGCGATGTTCGGACCGGTGCATTTCTTCGCCCAGCCCGTCGTCTCACTGATCGGCTTGGGCATCGCGGTGGACTACGGATTGTTCGTGGTGAGCCGATTCCGCGAGGAGATCGCCGAAGGCTACGACACGGAGACCGCCGTGCGCCGCACCGTGATGACGGCGGGACGCACCGTGGTGTTCTCGGCAGTCCTGATCGCGGCCTCGGGCGCCAGCCTGCTGCTGTTGCCCCAGGGCTTCGTGAAGTCGCTGACCTACGCGCTGATCACGGCGGTGACGCTGGCCGCGATCCTGTCGATCACGCTGCTGCCGGCCTGCCTGGGTGTGCTCGGCAAGAACGTCGATGCGCTCGGTGTCCGGACCGCGTTCCGGGTGCCGTTCCTGCGGAACTGGAAGGTGTCCCGGGCCTACCTGAACTGGCTGGCCGACCGCCTGCAGAAGACCAAGACCCGCGAAGAGGTCGAGGCCGGGTTCTGGGGCAAGCTGACGAACTTCGTGATGAAGCGCCCGCTAGCCTTCGCCATCCCGATCGTGGTCGGCATGATCCTGCTGATCATCCCGCTGGGCAACATGTCGCTGGGCGGGATGAGCGAGAAGTATCTGCCGCCGAACAATGCGGCGCGCCAGTCGCAGGAGCATTTCGACCAGCTCTTCCCCAGCTACCGCACCAATCCGCTGACGCTGGTGATCCGGTCCACCAATCATCAGCCGGTGACCGACCAGCAGGTCGCGGACGTGCGGGCGAAGGCCATGGCCATCAGCGGGTTCAACGTCCGGGACAACAATCCGGCGAACATGTGGCAGGAGCGTTCGCAGGCTCCGGATGCCTCGAAGGATCCGTCGGTCCGGGTGCTGCAGAACGCCCTGAACAACCCGGCCGACTCGGCTCGTAAGCTCGCCGAGCTGCGCTCGATCACACCGCCCAAGGGCATCGACATCTACGTCGGCGGCACACCGGCGCTGGAGCAGGACTCGATTCACAGCCTGGTGGACAGGGCACCTTTGATGGTGATCGTGCTGATCAGCACCACCATGTTGTTGATGTTCCTGGCCTTCGGCTCGGTGGTGTTGCCGATCAAGGCCGCGGTCATGAGCGTGCTGACGCTCGGTTCCACAATGGGCATCCTGACCTGGATATTCATCGACGGCCATGGCGCCGGCCTGCTGAATTTCACGCCGACACCGCTGATGGTGGTGATCATCGCGCTGGTGGTGGCGGTCGGCTACGGCCTGGCCACCGACTACGAGGTCTTCCTGGTCTCCCGCATGGTCGAGGCCCGCGAGAACGGCATGTCTACCCAGGAGTCGATCCGGATCGGGACGGCGACCACCGGGCGGTTGATCACCGCCGCCGCGTTGGTTCTGGCCGTGGTCGCCGGGTCGTTCGTCTTCTCCGACCTGGTGATGATGAAGTACCTGGCCTTCGGGTTGATGGCGGCGCTGCTGTTGGACGCGACCGTGGTCCGGATGTTCCTGGTGCCGTCGGTGATGAAGTTGCTCGGCGACGATTGCTGGTGGGCGCCGCGCTGGATGCGGCGCCTGCAGAACCGCATCGGTCTGGGCGAGATCCAGCTGCCCGACGAGCGTAAGCGGCCTGCCAGCACGGTGCGTCCGCCGGTGACGGCCGGTCTGGTGGCCGCGACCCCGCGGCCTCCGCACGACCCCACGCATCCGGCGCCGCTGCCCCGTCCGGCGGCCCGGCCAGAACTGGGTCCGTCGAACGCGCCGGCCCCGGCGGCCAGCCCGCAGGTCCCGGTCCGGTCCGGGCAGTCCGTGAACCAGCCCCAGGAGGCGCCGACCGCTCGACTGCAGCAGCCGTCGCGCAACGGGCCGACCGCCGCGACCACCCGCCCGCCGGCCCGGGTGCCGACCGCCAAGCCGCCCACCCCGTCGGCGGAGGAGACCAACAAGATGCCGGCCGCGGGCAACCGGCCCGACGCCAAGCCCGAGGACCCGTCCGACGAGACGGTCGCACTACCGGCTCAGCGGGCCGACGAGGACTCGGAGACGGCTACCGAGAAGCTCAACGCGCGGGGGATCCAGGGCGAGAACGCGGTGGACAACGGGCGTCAGCGTCGCCGCGGTGGCGGCGGTGGGCTGTCGGCCCAGGATCTGCTGCGCCGCGAAGGACGCCGGATCTAGCTCGCCGGGATGGCATTGCGGCGAGCGTGTCGCCACTGCGAAAAAAGCGCTCGTTTTTCGCAGTAGTTACACGCTGGGCGAGGGTTCCTTGTCGGGCTTGTCCGGTTTCGCCTGGACGATCGCCGACACCTCTTCCTCGTCTTTCTGCTCCTCGGCCTCGGCCTCGGGATCCTTGGCCAGCAGCACCTGTAGCGCGTTGTTCAGGAACGCCACGGTCGGCACGGACAGCAGGGCGCCGACGATCCCGGCCAGCACCCCGCCGGTGGAGATGGCCAACACCACCGCCAACGGGTGGATCGACACCGCGCGCCCCATCACCAGCGGCTGCAGCACGTGCGCCTCGAGCTGGTTAACCACGATCAGCAGACCGAGCGTGAGCAGCGCGTACACCATGCCCTTGGCCAGCAGCGCGACCACCACGGCCAGCAAACCCGACACCAGCGCACCGATCAGCGGCACGAAGGCGCCGAGGAAGACGATGGACGCCAACGGCAGCGCCAGCGGCACACCCATGATCGCCAGACCCGCCCCGACCCCGACCGCATCGGTCAACGCGACCAGGAAGGTGGCCCGGATGTATCCCGTCAGCGCGCCGTACCCGGCCAGACCCGCCTGGTGCACGCGGCTGCGGACATGGCTCGGGACCAGCTTCTGGACGTACTGCCAGATGTTGCGGCCGCCGTAGAGGAAGAAGATCAGCGTGAACAGCACCAACACCGCCGCGGTGGCCAACTCGGTGATGGTGGCGGCGGTGGACAGGGCGCCGCTGGTCAGCTTCTCCTGGTTGTTGCGCACCGCCTGGATCGCGGAGTTGCCGGCGTTGTCGATCTGTTCGCGGCGAACGTGCGCCGGCCCTTCGATCAGCCATTTGCGGGCCGAGTCGATGCTGTGTTCCACCTGGGTGACCAGGTCGGGCAACCCGACGATGAACTGGCTGACGACGAAAGCCAGGATGCCGCCCAGGATCGCGAACCCGGCCAGCAACACCAGCGTCACCGCGACACCGCGCGGCACGCCCCGGGTGTCCAGCCAATCCACCAACGGCACCAGCAGGGCGCTGATCATCAGCGCCAGCAGCACCGGCACGACGATCACTTCCAGCTTGTCGACCACCCACAGCAGCGCGACAGCCGCGGCCACGATGACCAGCAGCCGCCAGGACCAGGCGGCGGCCTTTCGGACCAGCGGACTTACGGATTCGTCGTCGATGGTTGCCGACATTGGGCAAGCGTAGCCGGGGTGGCGGCGCAACTTCCGCAAACCCGGGCGCCACGATCCGGTTACGACCCTGGAACGACGTCGACACGTCAGCGACGTGCATCGATGCGCGCGACACCGGCACGGTTACCCTAGTGCGATGTCACCGGACGCCGCCGCCCGCAAGCTCGTGGGAGGGCGGTTGGGGACCTTCACCCGCCAGGGCGACGCGCCGCCGCGCGGCAAGTATTGGTGGCTGAGGTGGGTCGGGCTCGTCGTCGTGGTGGTCGTGCTGGGCGTCGAGATCGCCCTGGTGCGCGATCAGTTGGCCAAAGCGTGGATGAGTCTGTATGAGGCCAAGTGGTGGTGGTTGGTCGCCGCGATGGTCGCGGCGGCGGCGTCGATGCACAGTTTCGCGCAGATCCAGCGCACGCTGCTGGCGTCCGCCGGCGTGCACGTCAAGCAATTGCGGTCCGAGGCCGCGTTTTACGCAGCCAACTCGCTGAGCACCACGCTGCCCGGCGGACCGGTGATCTCGGCGACGTTCCTGCTGCGTCAGCAACGCCTCTGGGGCGCCTCGACGGTGGTGGCCTCCTGGCAGCTGGTGATGTCGGGCGCGCTGCAGGCGGTCGGGTTGGCGGTGCTCGGGCTGGGTGGGGCGTTCCTGCTGGGCGCCAAGAACAACCCGTTCTCGCTGCTGTTCACCCTTGGAGGGTTCGTCGCGCTGATGCTGCTGGCCCAGGCGGTGGCGTCACGGCCGGAGCTGATCGAGGGCATCGGCATCAAGGTGCTGTCCTGGGTCAATTCGGTCCGTGGCAAACCGGCCGACGCCGGCGTGGACAAATGGCGCGAGATTCTGATGCAACTCGAGTCGGTGAGCCTGAGCCGACGCGACCTCGGGGTGGCGTTCAGCTGGTCGCTGTTCAATTGGGTCGCCGACGTCGCATGCCTGGCCTGCGCGGCCTACGCCGCCGGCGATCACGCGTCGGTCGCCGGGTTGACGGTCGCCTACGCCGCGGCGCGTGCGGTCGGGACGATTCCGCTGATGCCGGGCGGTCTGCTGGTCGTGGAGGCGGTGCTGGTGCCCGGGCTGGTGTCGTCGGGTATGGCGCTGCCCAACGCCATCTCGGCGATGCTGATCTACCGCTTGATCAGTTGGTTGTTCATCGCCGCGATCGGGTGGGTGGTGTTCTTCTTCATGTTCCGCCGCGAACGCGCGGCAGACTCCGACGCCGAGGACCCGCCCACCGACCCCGGCATCGCGGGCCGGGGACTGAACGCCACCGATCCGGCCGCCTAGGAGCACGGCAGCAAACCCTGCCGCCGCCGGACTGAGTGCTCTAGCTGTTGTTAGGCCTGGGGCCCGGCAGCGACGGACTCGCGGGCGCTGCGGGCGCCGCACCCGGGAGACCGGGCAATCCGCCAGCCCCCTGCGCGGCCTGGAACAGGCTGAGTGCCTGCGGCAGCGTGATCGGCAACCTGCACTGCGTGCCCAGCTTGTTCAACGGGTTGGCCAGCCCCTGCAGATCCAGCGCGACCTTCGGGTTGGCCTCGAAGTAGCTCTTCAGCGTCACCGCCGACTGCGGTCCGGCCGGTTCCTGCAGGACGGACGTCAACGCCTGGTTGGTCTCCGGGTGCGAGTCCAAATAGTCGCCGGTCTGCTTGGCGACGGTGCCGACGGTGCGGGCGACCTCGCTGGCCGCGCACGGGTCGGTTGCACCCGTCGCCGTCGGAGCGGCGACGAACGCGCTGCCGGCACCAGTCAGTCCGGCCGCGACGACGACGGCCAAAACCCCACGGCGCGTGCTTACTTGCATGGAAAAACTCCTCACGAATCCGCCGCACGATGTCCCCCGACCGCGGCCCCGACCATCGTGCCATCAGTCCAGACCGTGCCGCCAATTCTGGGCTTGGACCCGTCCGCGGTGTGCGCGGCTCCGAATAACTCCAGTTGTGCAATCAGCAAGGGGGTACCGATGACGCTCAGCATTGCTGCGCCGGCTGGCGTAGTCAGCTTCCGCCAGCTCGCGTGCACGCTGCAGATGAAGCCGGGTCAACGTCTCGCGGCAGTCAATGTGCCGCCGGACGGCGGGTTGGTGGTTCCCCGGGCTGCCGCGCTGTATCCCGACGACGCCGATGCGGTCATCGGCTTCGTCACCGAACCCACACAGCTGCCACTCCTTGACTGCGTCTACGCGGCCGCCCGTGACGCTCGCCCCGCCTGGCTGGGTCATCCCCGTGGCTGGCACCGCGGTTGGCTCACCGCAGCCTTGGGACGATACGACGTTCGTGGCGTCGACGAGCGGGTGATCGGTGGTGCGTGGATTGCCGTGCATCTGCGTGGCCGCCCGCGCGCAGTGCGCTGGTAGCCTGCCAATACACCTGCTGGTGTATTGTGGTGTAATGTCGCGGACCAATATCGAGATCGACGACGAGTTGGTGGCCGCGGCGCAACGAATGTACCGACTGGATTCCAAGCGGAGCGCGGTCGACTTCGCCCTCCGGAGGCTGGTGGGCGAGCGGCTGGACCGCGACGAGGCGTTGGCGTTGCAGGGCAGTGGTTTCGATTTCAGCAATGACGAGATCGAGTCGTTTTCGGACGCGGCCACTGTGCCGGCAGATCAGCCTTGAATTGATTGTCGACACCTCGGTCTGGATCGAATTCCTTTCCAGCCCAGACTCATTCGCCGGCCGCTGGCTCGCAGACCGAATCGCCGCCGACGCGGAAGTGATCGTCCCTGAAGTGGTGCTGATGGAACTGCTGATCGGCACCACCGACGAGGACAAGGCCGCGTTACCGCGGCGGTTACTCCAGCGGTTTGACATAGCGCCTCTCGCCCCGGTGCGCGACGCAGAAGATGCGGCCGCCATCCACCGGCGCTGCCGTCGCGGCGGCGATACGGTACGCAGCCTGATCGATTGCCAAGTGGCCGCGATGGCGCTGCGACTCGGAGTCACTGTCGCCCACCGCGACCGCGACTACGAGGTGATCCGCCGGCATTGCGGATTGCAGACCGTGCTGCTGTTCTGACGCTGTCACGACGGTGTTTTGCCCCGCGCCGCCGTTCCGTGTTGTCAGTTCTCCAACCGCTTAGCCGCAACGACCGCCTTCCGTAGCTCACTATGCGATGGGTTGATCCCTAGCAATCCGGCAACGCGCCGGAGAATCTCGTCCTCTGAGAACGCTTCGCCGTTGGAGATCAAGTGCCGGTATTGTGCCACCTCAGCCGGAGGCACGATATCTATCGTTCGCGGACCCAACTCGCGCGGGAGAACCCTGACCTGCCCTGGCATCCTGAAAGTCTTTGGCTTGTTGCCACTTTGGTTGAATGGATTGTCAGAGGCGATCAACCCGCGGCGCTCCGCTGCCGAGATGGCGCGGTTCACAAGCCGCGAAAACACGTCGTGGAGCTCACGCCCCGTAGACATCCTTCGATAAACCTGGTGGATACGCCAGCCAGTCATCGGACCTTCGATCGATACGATCCGCGCAACGTTTCGCGCTACCTCGTCGTCCGACGTCTGCGTAACTGCAGGTAGCGATTCCGAAAACACGGCATAGGGCCGTAAGCCATTTTCCTTGTCCGACAAGATCTTTGGCTTTTCTGCGGCGGTCCCCGGCGGTATACGCAGTCGAGACGACGCACTATCGGTGCGGGACGCAGGGATGTCGTCACGTTGCCGCACAGTCGTTGAGGGGGCGACGTGGTCGTGCGACCTCAGTTGTCTAACGGATGGCTGCTTCGATCCGGTTGTGTTGCCGGGTTTCTCGTTGTCGCGCGCGCCCGGCCGCCCACCCTCGGTCGACCCAGCGGATGCATGCTGGCCGAATAGTCGTTCACGCTCCTTGGCGATGACTTCGCGCGCCAACTCAGCCTCGGAAACGTCGTACGCCTCCGGCGCACTGTCGGCCGTCTCGCTCTGCCGCGCAAAACTCTCGAAGAGCTCCCTTTTCTTAGCGAGTATTTCTCGGATGCGTTCATCGACGCCTTCGTCCGAAAGCAAGCGGTGCACCTGCACGGATTCCAGCTGCCCCATGCGGTGTGCGCGAGCGATGGCTTGCCATTCGGTGGTCGGCTTGAGTTGTGGTTCGCAGATCACCACGACCGACGCCGCCTGAATGTTCAATCCGACTCCGCCAGCGACAATTTGGGCGACGAGCACTGCGCCCTTCTTCGCTGCGGAGAATTTATCGACCATCTCCTGACGTCTGCTGGCTGCAACCGATCCAGTCAACGGACCAAATACGCGTCCGTGCAGGTGCCGAGTCACCGCATTGAGAATGTCGATGAAGTGTGAGAAGACGACTACCCGACGGCCATTGGACTCTGCTTCGTCGACGATCTCGATCAGCCGCTGCAGTTTGGCCGACCTGTGCCCTTCCTTCATCGCGGCCTGCCGCATCGCCATGAAGTTGCGCTGCTCCACCGCAGTTCTGTATGCGCTGATATCGGCGTCTGACATTGGGATCCACTCGTCAACTTCGACGAGCTCGGGAAGTTCGTCGAGCACGTCTCCCTGGTTGCGCCGCAGGTACGCAGCTGCGACCTGGCGGCGAAACCTTTTGGGAGCGAATTCGTTTGCATCCAGCACCAAGTCTGGACGAAGGTAGCCGACCAGATTGCGGAACTCGTCCAACCGATTCTCCAAGGGTGTTCCCGTCAGCAGGACTGCCCGTTCACAGGAATCGATCAGCTTGGCTGTCCTTCGACTCCGTTGAGCATCCGGGTTTTTGATGTAGTGCGCTTCGTCGACGACCACGCAGCCAAGCGACGGAACCCGGACGCTGCTTTGGAGCCAAGGCAGAGTTTCGAAAGTGGTGACCGCGACACCGCCATTGCGTTTCCAACTCTTCGCTGCCCAGTCGCGATCGGGACCGTGCAGGCGATGGGGAGCCAACTTCGACTTGGCGGCCACCTCCCGCATCCAGTTCGTCACCACCGCCGCAGGGCAGACCACGAGAAAGTGATGAGCTCCCTTGGCGCGTAGGTGTGCCAGCACTGCAATCGCTTCGACCGTCTTACCCAAGCCCATTTCGTCACCGATGATGACTTTTCGTTGCACCAGGGCAAAGCGGGCACCGAAGCTCTGATAGCCGCGAAGGGACGCCACGAGGTACTCGGCTTTGAGTTCGAGGGCTCGGACGGCTTTGATAATCTCCTCGGGCAGGTCCCCGTGTGTTTTTTCCTCGTCTTCGGTGATGAATCCGAGTTCTGCGAGCAGTGCGAAGTAGTCGGCTGGACGAGACAGGAAGTCGTCCCATGGATCGTGCAGCCTAAGCGAAGTGGCGGCTTGGGAAATTAACCCCGCCCGTTCGATTACTGCTTCGGTACGGCTTTTGAAATCCTGGACTGACTGGTTGGCGGCACAAAACACGACCAGATGAGACACCGTCTTGTCGACCGCGATGGCCAAGCCACTGAGGTCTTGTGCCAGCTGCAGCGCGGCCGTTCCGCCGACGTTCTTGCGCAACTGGTCCCACACTCGTAGCCGCCGCAACAGTTCGGTCGCTTCGGGGGTTCGTTTTTTGATGTCCACCCGGGTTGGCATTTCGTCATATGTTGTCTGCCACAGAGTTTGCGCTGCACCGCGGATGCGGGCGGCCGTGGTCGCGCCGATACCGGGCAATTGGTCTAGTCTCTTGGAGTTGAGGACCGCGCTAACGGTTTTCAAGCCGGCGTCGACTAAAGGCGCTGTGCGAATTTTGTCGCGGGTGGCCTCGCGTAGCCGCTCGACGCCCATCTCCGCAAGAATCTGAGCCGTCTCAGCCCGCCGCAGGTTGTTACCGGCATCGGTAGCTGCCGCACGACACCGCGCCTCTTCTGCGGCCGCGCCCAGTAACTTCTTGGTCGCATCAGCGAGGCCAGCGAACGAACTGGCGGCAAGCAACTCGGCGGGGCTGCCAAGGTCGGTCGTGCGGCTCCGTAGGCCGGTGTGCTCGGCCAGCGCGTCCGAAACGTTGATGTTGCCAACCGGCTCCGGTTTGGCCCGGGCCAAGTGTTCTAGTTTCCCGGGCATGCCGTTGCTGACAAACCACTCGTGATACTGGGCGAGATGGACGGCTGCGTCGCGTGCGGCGTCGCGGACAGCACCGGTCGAGAAGAAACGCCGGACACCCAGCACCGGCTGCACCACATCGACGCTCTCGGCAACCTCTGTCGTCAGCTGCGTAACCTGGTCGAAGAAACTCCGGCTTACTCGCGGAAGCCGGTCGTATCGCGCGATGTCGTGAAGGCGCGCTGCATCACCTGGTTGTAGCGGCATCACACGCCAGGCGACCTTGCCGTCCATGGATACCGCGACGACGGCATCGCGCAGCGCCGTTTTGGCAGCAACGGCAGCTTTAGCTACCTCGCTGCGATGGGCACGGATCTCGCTTGCCGTCTCGATCCAGCCAGTAATCTCGTGCGTGATGTCGCGGAGTTGCTGTCGTTCTTCGCGGTTCATTTGTCCTGTGAGTTGGCGGGGATTGCTGCGTAGGGTAACCAACCGATCCGACATGCAATCGTGAACCCGGCATGTCGGTGCCGTTGACTAACGTGATGCGGTTACCTACCGGGGAGGCGTCATGCTGCTGGAAGAACTGAAGCCGGGGCTTCGTGTGGACGGTTTGATCCCTGCCCAAGTCATCACGGTGATCTTTGCTCAATGGCACGGCACCGACGCACTGGAGCTGACATATAAGACCAACGATGGCGCCCTTGGTCAGCAGGTCGTATTCCGCAAAGACCAGGACAGTTTGTCCGTGGCTCAGACCGGGAGCCGTGCATTCGACGGCAACGCCACCGACTTCAAAATGGTCGCCGAGGCCCAACGAATTACCTTGGCCGGTCTTTTCGACCCGATGCTGGCCGTCGCCACCAGCGATGTGCGCCCCCTCCCCCACCAAATCCGTGCCGTCTACGGAGAGTTACTTCCCCGCACTCCGCTTCGGTTCCTGCTCGCCGACGACCCGGGTGCCGGCAAGACCATCATGGCTGGTCTCTACATCAAAGAACTGTTGCTGCGCGACGACGTGCGCAATTGCCTGATTGTGGCTCCCGGCGGCCTGGTCGAGCAGTGGCAGGACGAGTTGTTCTTCAAGTTCGGGTTGCGCTTCGACCTGTTGACCAATCAACTCGTCGATGCCAACGTCAACCTCAATGTCTTCGAAACCAATCCGCTGCTGATCGCGCGGATGGACCAGTTGTCACGCAATGAGGTATTGCAAACGCAACTCAAAGAAACTGAATGGGATTTGGTGATCGTCGACGAAGCGCACCGCATGGGCGCCCACTACTTCGGCGGCAAGCTGGAGAAGACGAAGAGGTTTCTGCTCGGCGAACTCCTCGGCCGGATCACCCGCCATTTGCTGTTGATGACCGCCACTCCGCACTCCGGCAAGGAGGAAGACTTTCAGCTGTTTTTGACGCTGTTGGATCGCGACCGCTTCGAAGGCAAAAACACCAAGACCGCCGACACGAGCGGCATCATGCGGCGCATGGTCAAAGAAGACCTACTCACCTTCGAGGGCAAGAAGCTCTTTCCTGAGCGCAGGGCCGAAACTGTGCCGTACGAGCTCACCGAGCTCGAGTACTCACTGTATGAACAGGTGACCGATTACGTCCGCGAGGGAATGAACCGGGCCGACCGCGTTGGCGGCAAACGCAAAAACACCGTCGGTTTTGCGCTCACCGTCCTGCAGCGGCGCCTGGCGTCCAGCCCCGAAGCCATATACCGGAGCCTGGTACGCCGTACCGAGCGACTGAAACGCAAGAAGCAGGAGATCCTCGACGGCACCTACACCGACAAAGACCCGACCATCGACATCGACGCCCTCGATGGCGATGACTACAACGCCGAGCAGATCGAGGAACTCGAAGAGGAACTACTCGACGCCGCCACCGCGGCCCAAACGGTCGAAGAACTCGATGCTGAGCTGCTTGAGCTGGCAGAGCTGACGAATGTAGCCAAACAGGTCCGCGATTCGGGCACCGACCGGAAATGGACCGAGCTGAGCCGAATCCTGCAAGACGAGGCGCTCACTGTCGACGCCAATGGATGGCCGCGCAAACTCATTATCTTCACCGAGCACCGCGACACCCTGGACTATCTCGCCGGCCGTATCCGCTCTCTACTCGGTAAACCCCAAGCGGTGCAGGCGATCCACGGTGGCGTCCGGCGTAGGGAGCGTCGGATGATCACTGAGGAATTCACTAAGAACCGCGACTGCCAGATCCTGCTCGCCACCGACGCCGCCGGCGAAGGCCTCAATCTGCAGGCCGCTCACCTCATGGTCAACTACGACCTGCCGTGGAACCCCAATCGCATCGAACAGCGCTTCGGTCGCATCCACCGCATCGGGCAACAACAGGTCTGTCGTCTGTGGAACGTCGTCGCCAGCAACACCAGAGAAGGTGACGTCTTCGTCCGGCTTCTCGCCAAGATTGAGGAGCAGCGAAAAGCCTACGGCGGCAAAGTGTTCGATGTCCTTGGCGAGGCGTTTTCCGAGACACCGCTCCGCGAATTGCTGCTGGATGCTATCCGCTACGGCGAGCTGCCCGAGGTTCGTGCCAAGATGCACGACGTCATCAACCACAAGGTTTCTGACGGACTCAAAGAACTGCTCGACGAACGCGCCCTGGCCTCCAACCACCTGGCTGACGCCGACCTGGCCAAGCTACGTGCCGCCATGGACGAGGCGCGGGCCCGACGGTTGCAGCCGCATTACATCGAACTGGCTTTCAAAGCGGCGTTCGCCCGGCTTGGCGGGCGAATGGCTAAACGAGAACGCGGCCGCTACGAAATCGCCAACGTGCCAGCGCAAATCCGGGCCAGCAAGTTTCAGCCGATCGCCACCAAGTACGACCGCGTGACGTTTGACCTGGAACATGTTCACTCCGAGGAGCTTGCGCACGCCGACCTTCTCGCACCTGGGCATCCGCTTCACGACGCAGTGATGGACGAAGTAGCTAGGCACGTGGGCGGAGTATTGAACAACGGGACCGTCCTGGTCTCTGCCACTCTTGACGAACCGCAACTACTCGTCGGCGTGGTTGAGGAAGTTGCTGATGCGACGGGAGCGGCGGTAGCACGGCGATTCGGCTACGCCTACGTGGACAGTTTCGGCACCGTCAGGCCAGCTGGGCCTGCACCCTATCTAGATTGCGTTGCTGCACCCGAGATCCCAGCAGTGAAAGCTGCCCGTCAGCTAGCCTGGCTTGCCGAGGCTGAAGACCGCGCAACGAGCTGGATCATCACCAACCAACTTCCCGAGTATCTCGCTGAAATTCGTCCGCGGCGCGCTGCCGAGCTGGCGAAGACACGCGAGCTGGTGGTGAAAAGGCTTCAGAGCGAACGGGATCGCCTGCTTCTCGACGCCGCGGTGGCCTCCGAGAAGGAACAGGCCGGTGACAAGCCGAGAGAGTCGGCGGAAAGTCTGAACCGCAAAGCGGTCGACCTCGACATGCGTTTGCGTAAGCGGTTGGAACTGTTGGACCAACAGACGCTGATGTCCACCAAACCGCCACGTATCGTGACGGCCGCTTTGGTGTTGCCAGTCAGCATGGTCGAGGGAGAGTTGCCCCCATCTGCTCCGATTCATGCCAAAGAGACCAAGGAGGTCGAGCGCCGTGGCGTCGAGCTGGTGATGAGGAGTGAGCGTTCGCTCGGGCGTGCGCCGATCGAGCAGTCGTTCAACAACAAAGGGTTCGACATCTTGTCTTCGGACGCGGATGGTGACACCTACCGCGTTGAAGTCAAGGCCCGGTTGGATGGTGCGACGGACTTCTTCGTCACGCACAACGAAGTGATGGTCGGGAAGAACGCGGTCCCGCGTTATCGACTCGCTCTGGTCCGGATAGACCCCCGCGGTTCCCAGTATGACCAGGTCCGATATCTCGGAGATCCCTTTGCTTCAACCGAACTCGGTGACTTCGACGCCACCGGCGTGCGTGGCGACTGGAACAAGATGTGGAACAAGGGAACTGAGCCGTTCTGATGACTTCCGAAACCCCGGCGCCGAAACGCAAGCTGATCGAAGTTGCGCTGCCGCTTGAAACAATCAATCGAGAATCAGCTCGCGAGAAGTCAATTCGCCATGGCCACCCGTCGACCCTGCATCTGTGGTGGGCACGACGCCCTTTGGCTGCAGCTCGCGCCGTCTTGTTCGCGCAACTCGTCGACGACCCGTCCTCACACCCCGAGGAGTTTCCTACCGACGAACTGCAGCGCAAAGAGCGGGAGCGATTGCACAAGCTGATCGAGCGCTTAGTCGTCTGGGAGAACATCCGCGACGAAAAGTTGTTGGCTGAGGCGCACGCAGAAATCTTGAAGTCCACCAACGGAAATCCGCCGCCCATTCTAGATCCGTTCGCTGGCGGAGGAACTATTCCGCTCGAGGCGCAGCGACTTGGCCTTGAGGCCCACGCCTCGGATCTGAATCCCGTTGCGGTGCTGATCAACAAAGCCCTCATCGAGATCCCGCCGAGGTTCTCCGGGCGACCGCCGGTGTCGCCCGATGTCGCGAAAGATCAACTCACCTACCCGTGGCCGGGTGCGACCGGACTGGCAGAAGACGTCCGCCGCTACGGCCAGTGGATGCGCGACGAGGCCGAAAAGCGCATTGGCCATCTGTACCCCAAAGCGACCTTGCCAGATGGATCCAAAGCAACGGTCATTGCCTGGATTTGGGCGCGCACAGTCAAATGCCCCAACCCTGCCTGCGGGATTGCGATGCCACTGGTGCGCTCGTGGTGGTTGGGAAAGAAGAAAGGCAAAGAGGCGTACGTGGTTCCGTCCGTAGTTGACGGCAAGGTCCAGTTCGCTATCGGCCACGACCCCAAACGAGCGCCGACCAACGACACCGACGGCACAGTCGGGCGCACTGGCGCGTACTGCATCAACTGTCATGCAGCGGTCGACCGCGAGCACATTAAGTCCGAGGGTCGTGCCGGACGCATGGCGGCGCGACTCATGGCCACGGTCGCGGAGGGCAATCGCACCCGCACCTACTTGGCGCCGACGCCGGAACACGAGGCTGCCGCGGAAGTTCCGCGTCCGCTGGATGTGCCAGCTCAGGAGCTTGGGTATCACCCCAAGGACATCTGGACACCACCCTACGGACTTACTACCTTCGCCGACCTATTTACCGCTCGGCAACTCACGGCGCTCACCACGTTCAGTGACCTCGTGATGGAGGCACGCGACCGGGTGCTCGCCGATGCTCTCGCCTCCGGAATGCCCGAAGGGGTTCGCCTCGAAGCTGGTGGCACAGGAGTCGGTGCCTACGCGGATGCTGTGGCAACATATTTGGGCTTCGCCATCAGCCGAATGTCGAATAAGGCGTGCACCATTTGCTCCTGGGACTCCAGCACAAAAATGGAAGCTGTTCGGAGCGTGTTTGCGCGGCAAGCACTTCCGATGAGCTGGGACTACGCGGAGTCGAACCCATGGGGCGGATCCGGTGGTGATTTTGCCGAAGATCTGCGGTGGGTCGGGCGCGTAGTTGACAAATGCGAGTTCGGGTCGGTAGTCGGAGTCGTGCAGCAGGTGTCCGCAAGCAGCTGCTCGGTGGACGGACTACTGATTTCCACAGATCCTCCGTATTACGACAACATCGGCTACTCCGACCTGTCGGACTTCTTCTACGTGTGGCTGCGTCGCTCACTGCGGCCGGTCCACCCACAATTGCTGAGCACCATGCTGGTACCGAAGAGTGAGGAGCTCGTAGCAAATGCCTATCGCCATGGCGGTAAAGCTGGAGCGCACAAGTTTTTTGAGGATGGGTTCCGAGAAGTCTTCCGGCGAGCCCGAGCATCCGCACTCACTGAGTTTCCGATCACCGTCTATTACGCGTTCAAGCAGTCCGAGACGACCGATCACGGGCAAGCATCATCCGGTTGGGAGACGCTCCTGGAAGGGATGATTAGTTCCGGTTGGACCGTCACGTCAACGTGGCCGGTCCGTAGCGAACTCGGCAACCGAATGATCGGTTCAGGAACGAACGCTCTTGCGTCATCGATAGTCCTGGCACTGCGACCCCGACCCCACAGGGCAGGAGCTACGGACCGTCGCCAGTATGTCGCGGCGCTCAAGAATGAACTGCCCACAGCGCTTAAGGAGCTACAACAAGGAGCGATTGCCCCAGTCGACCTGCCGCAAGCAGCAATCGGTCCAGGCATGGCGGTATTCTCCCGATACGCAGCGGTGCTGGAGCCCGATGGCTCAAAGATGTCGGTTCGTTCCGCGTTAGCTCGCATCAATGAGATTCTCGACCAGGTGCTAAACGAGCAGGAAGGCGACTTCGACGTAGCGTCGCGCTTTGCGATCGCTTGGTACCGCCAAAATGGTTACGGCACAGGTAAATTCGGCGATGCCGACAACCTTGCACGCGCTCGCAATACCAGTGTTGACACTATGGACCGCAACGGCATCCTTACCTCACGCGCCGGCAAGGTTCAACTGATTAGACCCCAAGATCTGAGTTGGGACTACGACGTCGTGACCGACCTTCATGCGAGCAACTGGGAAATCCTGCACCACCTCATCAAGGTCCTGGAAAGCGACGGCATAGCACCGGCGGGCGACTTCTCACGCGCAGCGTTGAGCCGCCCGGACGGTGCAGTCGACATGGACCTCGTTAAGGAGTTGGCACATCTACTGTTCCGGATCGCCGAGTCGGGCGGCTGGACCAAAGATGCGTTGAGCTTCAACAACCTTGTCACCAGTTGGCCGGAGATCCTTGATGCTGCGAGGGCTGAGATACGCGCTTCTGACCCCCAAAGTTCCTTCGACTTCGACGTGGAGGAATCGTGAAGAAGCTCGATGCCGGTGAATACCCTCTCGGCAAGGTGTTCTCGGGCGATTTCGAGTTCACGATTCCCGACTATCAGCGTCCCTACTCGTGGGGAACCGAACACGCACGCCAACTGTTGGACGACCTCGACGGGGCCATCGACCGCGACTCCGACGAACCCTACTTCCTCGGCTCGTTGGTTCTGGTGCGCGATGAGGGTCGACGTGCTGAGGTCATCGATGGGCAGCAGCGCCTGACGACGCTCAGCATTCTGTTCGCGGTGATGCGAGACATAACGGGCAACAGCGCTCTCGAAAACGAGCTGAAAGAGTTTCTGCAAGAGCCGGGAAAGATCACAGCGGGCACTAAGGCAAAGCCACGCCTCATCTTGCGGGATAAGGATGCGCCGTTCTTCCTCGACTATGTGCAGGCTCCGGATTCCATCGCGAAACTAATTGCCTTGGGCAACAACGCATTGTCGAATGAATCCCAACGCAACATCCGCGACAATGCCAAGGCACTGCACGACCAATTGATCTCGTGGCCGCCCAAACGCATTGAAAAGCTGGCCGAGGTGGTGGGCAGTCGCACGTTCTTAGTCATCGTGAGCACTCCCGACCTAACAAGCGCTTACCGGATCTTCAGCGTGATGAACGCCCGAGGCCTCGACCTGTCCCCAAGCGACATTTTTAAAGCCACCACTATCGGCGAAATAGATGACGACGAACGCGCGGCTTACGCGAAGAAGTGGGAGGACGCGGAGCAGGAGCTTGGGCGCAGGGATTTCGCCGACATGTTCCTGCATTTGCGCATGATCTTCGCCAAGGAGCGTGCTCGCCGCGAGCTGCTGCTCGAATTCCCCGAACAGGTTTTGAAGGCATACCTGCCTGAGCGCGCGTCCGAGTTCATCGACGACGTGCTGTTGCCCTACGCCGACGCCTACGAACATCTGTTGCATGCGGACTTCAAAGGAAAAGCGACATGGCCGAAGGTCAACGCCTGGCTGAAGCGGCTTCGCCGCATCGACAACAATGACTGGCGTCCGCCAGCGCTGTGGGCCCTTAAAAATTACAGCGAAGATCCGAAGTTCCTCGACGCGTTCCTACGGAAGCTGGAGCGCCTCGCGGCCAGCATGCTGATCCGGCGGATCTACACCACACCGCGGGCCATGCGATACGCCACCCTCCTCAAGGAGCTCGACACGGGTCAGGGACTGGATGCTGATTCCTTCAATCTGAGTGACGAGGAGTGCACGAAGACCGTTGACCGGCTGAACGACGAGCTTTATCTCACCCCGCCGTCCAGCGTCTACGTCCTGCTGCGTTTGGACGAGCTTCGAGCCAATCAGCCTGGTGTCAGTTACGAACACAGCATCGTCACTGTGGAACACGTTCTACCGCAACAACCTAAAAAGGGCAGCCAGTGGATGACAGACTTTGACGAGGACCAACGAACGCATTGGACCCATCGCCTCGCCAATCTGGTGCTGCTGAACAGGCGAAAGAACAGCTCGGCACAGCGGTTCGACTTCGACGAAAAGAAACGACGCTACTTTCACGGAGACGGCGTCTCGACGTTCGCACTGACTAGCCAAGTTCTGTCCAAAGATGCTTGGACGCCGCGCATTCTGCAGGCGCGTCAAAGAACCCTACTGAAGCGTCTGACCGATGAGTGGGAGTTGAAGTGAGATGGCACTGAGCAACCGCGACCGCATCGACCGCATGTTCCAGGCCATGGCCCCGGCGCTGGACGACTTCATCGCCTCGGTCATCGGTCAGGGTGATCAATCCCTCGGAGCCGCTTGGACGAAGCTCGTGCAATTCAAAGATGGAAAGAAGGGCGCACCGCCGGACAAGACCTACAACCCCCTAGACCCGCAGGTGCAGTTCCGCATCCTCACCGAAACAAATATCACCAACGGCTTCAAACCCGGTTGGTATCCCTTCGACAAAACCTTCGGTAAGGCCGGCGAATCCTTCGCCATCGAACTGCGAGAAGTCCGGAACACGTGGGCGCACAACGGAACGTTCAGTGACGACGATGCCTACCGTGCCCTCGACACCGGCGAGCGCTTACTCAAACTCATCGGCGCGGCAAGGGAAGCGGACGAGATCCGTGCGATCAGGCTCAACCTGCGCCGAGTCACTGCAGACAAAGAGGACAAGAAGACCCTCAAGGCGGCCGTCGACAATCCCGAAGCCGCCGGTCTGAAGCCATGGCGCGAAGTCCTGCCTCCGCACGATGACGTTGCCACCGGAAACTTCGCCGCGTCGGAGTTCGCGGCGGACCTCTACAAAGTCGCGTTCGGAGGCGAACAGGACTCCGGTTACGCCGACGCCATCGAGTTTTTCCGTCGCACGTACCTCACCGAGGGACTCAGCGACCTGATCGGCCGTGCCGTGCGCCGACTCTCCGGCGACGACAACGCGCCGCCAGTTATCAACCTGCAAACCAACTTCGGTGGCGGCAAGACCCACTCGATGCTTGCGCTGTGGCACGTTGCCGCCGGGTTGAAGGTAGGTGAGTTCCCTCAGCACACCCAGGACCTTCTGACCGCCAATGGATATGCCGGGGGCAAAGTCAACCGCGTCGCAATAGTTGGAAACCACTTCAGCCCATCGGGTGAAACCAAGAGCGATGACACCCGAGTCAACACCATCTGGGGCGAGCTAGCCTGGCAACTCGGCGGCGCAGATGCCTATGCGTTGGTCGCCAAGGCTGACACTGACCGCACCACGCCTGGTGAGGCATTGCACGAACTACTCATTAAGTACTCCCCCGCCGTCATTCTGATCGATGAATGGGTGGCGTATGCGCGATCTCTCGTCGGCCGAGACGACCTGGCCGGCGGCACGTTTGATGATCAATTCACCTTCGCGCAGTCGTTGACCGAAGCGGCCAAGGGTACCTCCGGTGTGCTGCTGGTCATTTCGATACCCGCCTCGGAGTCTGGTGACGATGCCGACAAGGTCGTCGCGGGCAACGCCGAGGAAGTGGGCGGGGCTCACGGTCTCGAAGCGCTCAAGCGGCTACAGAACGTCGTGCGCCGCGTCGCCGATCAATGGCGGCCTGCGTCCTCAGCCGAGGCTTATCAGATTGTCCGGCAACGCTTGTTCAACCAGCCCGACGCCACTGCGTTAGCTGCGATCGGGGCGACCGCCCGCGCTTATGTCGAAATGTATCGCAAGTACGCCGACGACTTTCCACGCGAAGCGCGCGACGGAGCTTACGAAGACCGTCTCAAGCGGACCTATCCGATCCATCCCGAATTGTTCGACCGACTCTACGAAGAGTGGTCCTCACTGGAACGGTTTCAGCGCACCCGCGGTGTCCTGCGGCTAATGAGCACGGTCATCCACGCCCTCTGGACCGGCGAGGATGCGTCCCCGCTCATCATGCCGGGATCGATCCCGCTGGCCACTGCCAACGTCAACGCCGAACTGACGCAATACCTTCAGGATTCATGGAAGGCGATCATCGACGCGGACGTCGACGGCCCTAGTTCCGAACCGGCGCGCATCGACAGAGAAAAACCGCTATTCGGCCAGCGCTCACTGACCAAGCGCCTCGCCCGCACGGTGTTTTTCGGCGCGGCGCCGACCATCGGTTCCGCGCATAAAGGCCTCGAAACGCAGCGGGTTTTCCTCGGCACCGCCGTGCCCGGTGACGTGCCGGGCAACTTCCACTCTGCGTTGACACAACTCGGCGACCGCGCCACCTACTTCTATTCCGGCTCTGGGAAGTACTGGTACGACCTGCAAGCCAACATCACCCGCACTGCAAAGGACCAAGCCGAACGCCTACACAAGGAGGACGTCTGGGCCGAGATCGTGCGCCGACTGCAGAATCAGGCGCGCGTCCGCGGTGATTTTGTCGGCGTGCACGTATGCCCGGAGTCCAATGCCGACATTCCTGACACCGACGAAGCTCGACTGGTCATCTTGCATCCCAAGGTCGCACACAAGCGCGGAACAAGCTCGCTCGCAAAGGCTTTCACGCAGACAGCGACAGAGCACAGAGGCAGCGGCAATCGAACCCATCGCAACATGCTGGTGTATCTCGCCGCTGATGAAGCCCGTCTCGATGAACTCGATGCCGCCACTCGCGATTACCTCGGTTGGACCCATGTCCTCAACAACGAAGCCGACCTCGACCTGACGCAGAACCAGAAGAATCAAGCGACACAGCGTCAGACTCAAGCGGATCAGACCGTGAAGTCACGTCTGCTGCAAACGTTTACGTGGGCTCTGGTACCGGCTCAACCCGATCCAGGTGCTCCCTTCGTCATCCGTGAAACCAAAGTGGAAGGGCAGTCGGAGTCTCTGGCTGAGCGTGTTTCGCGCCGCCTCGGAAGCGATGGCGATCTCTCGACCCGGCAAGCTGCGGTCACCATTCGCCTTGCAATCAATAAGGTTCCACAGATCTGGAAAGACGGCCACGTCACGCTCGGAATTCTGTGGGGGCTGTACTGCCAATACCCCTACATGCCGCGGTTGCGCGACCGTAGCGTCTTGGACGAAGGCATCTTAGACCTGCCGATGCTTTGGGAAACCGATGCGTTTGCAATTGCATCTGGTTTCGATGCCTCAACCAACCGCTATATCGGACTGTGGATCCCAGGCGACCAGAACTCTGCCCCGGCAGCGACCGACTCGTTGTTACTCGTAAGACCTGATGTCGCAGTCCATCAGCGAGAGCATGAGCAGCCACCCGAGCCTAGTCTTACAACCCAGGAACAGACGTCGCACACGACACATGCTGGCTCTGGCCCTCCTCCGATTGACATCTCGTTCCCAACCCGCTTCTACGGAGTCAAGACGCTCAGTTCCGACAAGATCGCCCTCGATTTCAAGAACATCGCCGACGAAGTCATCGCCAATCTGCGCGATCAAGGGATCAATCTCGTGGTAAAGATTGAGATTGAAGCTATTGACGCAAACGGCTTCGACGAGAACAAGATTCGCACCGTGTCGGAGAACGCGAAGACGTTGAAATTTGACCAGTCGGGGTTCGAGATCTCCTAGGAAGCCAAGTCATCAGCGGAAGGACGTGAGATGACCAAATTCACCCAGCGGATCCAATCCGCGTCGCTATTCGACCGAGTCGCTGAGACGTTAGGGTTCGGCGATGGCAATGACAGCGATGATGTCAACCTCGTCGAATGGGTCGAACGCACCCTCAAACGTGAACTCAAACTAAAGCGGATCGACCACGACGATGACGGTGACATTCCCATCCGGCGTGGAAGCACAGTTGTGTTCGTCCGTGCCGCCGATGACGACGAAACGACACAGATCGTCGTGTTCGCCCCGCTCATCGAGGACTTTGCAATAAAGCCGGAAGTGTACGAAGCCGTCAACGCGATCAACCGCAAGACGCCTTTCCTGAAGGCCACGATCGACCCGGACAGCTGTCAGATCTTGCTGTCGGCCGACCTGTTTATCTTCGATCAGCTCTCGGCGGAGCAACTCATGGCCACCATCGACTTCGTGGGCGAGCGAGCCGATCACTATGGCACCCTGCTGCAGAAGCGATTTGGCGGCAGAACAATGCTTGACGACACCGAGGACGATGAGTTCGATGTCTGAAGCTGCCCCTCTCCTACGGCAATTCAGTGATCAAGTTGTCGAGCTTGCCGAGCGTGTCGTACGGTCCACTGCGCTTGTCAGCGGGCAGACACAAGACTTTGACGAGGGCAGCGGTTCAGCATGGCTTTACGATGCCGAACACCTTGTTACTAACGACCACGTTGTCGACCTTCTTGTCCAACCAATTCAGGTGCAGTTGGCGGGCACCACTGCGACGGAGGCACGTCTAATCGGCCGGGATCCCCTAACGGATTTAGCTGTCCTGCGTATCGACCGACAATCAGTTCCCCCGCTGCAGATCTCGCAGCAGGGCGCCAGACTCGGTGAACTTTGTTTCGCGTTCGGGAGTCCTTGGGGTGAATTCCCAGAAAGCATCAGTATGGGCATCGTCAGCGGACTGCAACGCAGTCTGCGGGCAGGCGACAAGCACGCAATCTTCGACGTCATCCAGACCGATGCCGCTATCAATCCTGGTAACTCCGGTGGTCCACTCGTCAACGTAGACGGACTCGTTATCGGTGTGAACACGGCGGGATTTGCAGGGGCCGAAGGCATCGGTTTTGCGGTACCGGGCAACACTGTCGCCGAAGTGGTTCATGAACTAGTCACATTCGGGGCCGTCGAACGAGCGGCACTGGGAGTCACGGTCGCCCGACGACCGCTCGCGGACGGACATGGCCTCGTCGTCACGGCGGTCCGAACTGAGGCCGCCGGTTCCTTCGAGCGGGGAGACGTAATTGTCGCCGTTGGCGACAGGCAGATTGCAACCCAGAACGACTTGTTGCGTGCGCTTCGGCGCGACGTGGCGAACCGCAGAGTCACGGTAGTTGTGATGCGAAACGGCGGCGAAGTCTCCGTCGAGTGCCGACCGCGCAGCGTCAGGACATTTGCCGAAGGGTAGAAACCGCCCCAATTACATACCGTCTACCTGTGGCGCTGAACGTCAAAGACCCGGAGGTCGACCGATTGGTGGCCGAACTGGCCAGTCGCCTGCACACCGCGAAGACTGACGCGATCCGCTACGCCCCGCTGATCGTGCTGACCGGGTGCCACTGCGCAGTTCCGCGCCCATATTCGAACGGCGGCGCAGCGAAATCGGCCTAACCGTGCAGCCTTGTACCGGCAACCGCTAGTAGCGGTCGGCAACGACTTCGCTCGGGCACCGGCCAACCCCGATCACGACTTAACAACGATCCCGCCAAACCAGTGTCGTCGCAGCTCAAGACGCGATAAGCAAACACCTGACCCCGCGGGTATTCTCGCGGGCGCACGCGCTGCGCAAGACATACGGGGAGTTAAGAAATCCAGCAGTTCATGATGCGGCTCAGCCGCAACCTGCGCAGATTCCGCTGGTTCGTGTTCACAGCCTGGATGCTGGCGTTGGTTCCGGCGGTTTATTTGGCGATGACGCAGTCGGGAAATCTGACCGGCGGCGGGTTCGAGGTCGCCGGCTCCCAGTCGCTGGCCGTGCACGACCAACTCGTCGCCCAATACCCCGAGCTCGGCGCCTCCCCGCTGGCGCTGGTGGCCGCGCCCCGCGCCGACGCCACCTATCAGGACATCAACGACGCCGTCGCGCAGCTGAGACAGATCGCCAAAGAGCTACCCGGCGTCACCGAGGCGCCCAACCCCACCCAGCGCCCACCTCAACCCGACCGGCCCTACGTGGTGACGCTGCGTCTGGACGCCCGGAACGCCGGCACCAGCGACGTCGCCAAGAAACTCCGGCAACGAATCGGCGTCGAAGACGACCGCTCCGGGCAGACCGCGAACGGTCACGTCCGGCTCTACGTCATCGGCCAAGGTGCGCTGTCCGCCGCGGCCGCGGCCAACACCAAGCACGACATCGCCAAGGCCGAGGAATGGAACCTGCCGATCATCCTGATCGTCCTGCTGGCGGTGTTCGGGTCCCTGGCGGCGGCGGCGATCCCGCTGGCGCTGGGCATCTGCACGGTCGTGGTCACCATGGGACTGGTCTATCTGCTGTCCATGCACACCACCATGTCGGTGTTCGTGACGTCGACGGTGTCCATGTTCGGCATCGCGTTGGCCGTGGATTATTCGCTGTTCATCCTGATGCGGTTCCGCGAGGAGCTGCGCACCGGCCGCCAGCCACAGGAAGCCGTGGACGCCGCGATGGCCACCTCCGGGCTGGCCGTGGTGCTGTCCGGGATGACGGTCATCGCCTCGCTCACCGGCATCTACCTGATCAACACCCCGGCGCTGCGATCGATGGCCACCGGCGCGATCCTGGCGGTCGCGGTCGCGATGCTGACCTCGGCCACGCTGACACCGGCGCTGCTGGCCACCTTCTCGCGGGCCGCGGCCAAACGCTCGCCGCTGTTGCACTGGTCGCGCCGCCCGGAGAGCACCGTGTCCCGGTTCTGGACGCGCTGGGTCGGCTGGGTGATGCGCCGGCCGTGGATCTCGGCGCTGGCCGCCTCGGCCGTGCTGTTGCTGATGGCGGCCCCGGCGACGTCGATGGTGTTGGGCAACAGCCTGCTGCGCCAGTTCGACTCCTCCCACGAGATCCGCGCCGGCGTGGCCGCGGCGTCGCAGGCGCTGGGCCCCGGGGCCATGGGTCCCGTCCAAGTGCTGGTGACGTTCTCCGACTGGCCGCAGGGACAGGACGCCGTCTCAGCCCACACGCAGATCCTCGACGCATTGCGCCAACGGATGTCGCAGGCACCCGACGTGGCTTCGGTGCCCCCGCCGGTCTTCAGCGGCGACCGCAAGACCGCGCTGCTGTCTGCGGTGCTGTCGGTGGACCCCGAGGACATGCGGGCCCGGCACACCGTCGACTGGATGCGCAGCCAGCTGCCCAGGACCGCCGGTGACGCGCAGGTGGCCGTCGGCGGCTCGACGGCGCTGATCAAGGACTTCGACGACCGGGTCGCCGAAACGCAGCCGCTGGTGCTGGGATTCGTCGCGCTGATCGCGTTCGTCATGTTGCTGCTCTCGGTGCACTCGGTCCTGTTGGCGCTCAAGGGCGTGCTGATGACGCTGCTGTCGGTGGCCGCGGCGTATGGATCGTTGGTGATGATCTTCCAATGGGGCTGGGCGGAGAAACTGGGTTTCCCGCACCTGACCTCGATCGACAGCACGGTGCCGCCGCTGGTCCTGGCGATGACGTTCGGGCTGTCCATGGACTACGAGATCTTCCTGCTCACCCGGATCCGGGAACGTTTCCTGCAGACCGGTCACACCCGCGACGCGGTCGCCTACGGGGTGAGCACCAGCGCCCGCACGATCACCAGCGCCGCCCTGATCATGATCGCGGTGTTCTGCGGGTTCGCGTTCGCCGGCATGCCGCTGGTCGCCGAGATCGGGGTGGCCTGTGCGGTCGCGATCGCCGTCGACGCCACCGTGGTGCGGCTGGTCCTGGTGCCCGCGCTGATGGCGATGTTCGCCAAATGGAACTGGTGGCTGCCGGGCTGGCTGGGCCGGGTCCTGCCGTCGGTGGACTTCGACCGTCCGCTGCCCGACGTCGACCTGGGCGGCGTCGTCGTCATCCCGGAGGACATCACCGCCGCGATCGCGCCCAGCGCCGATCTGCGGATGGTGATCAAGTCCGCGGCCAAGCTCAAACACCTTGCCCCCGACGCCATCTGCGTGGCGGACCCGTTGGCCTTCAGCGGCTGCGGACGCAAGGACCCGGACTCCGAACCCGCCGGCGACACCCTGGACACGCCGGCGCCGCTCGAGTCCTCGGTCGACGACGACACCGAACTGGTCATCGGGGTCGGCCAGGCGACAGCCCGCCGGGTCGGCCTGGCATATCGCACCAGCATCGCGCGGGCCATGTCGTGGACGGACCGTCCCGTCCATCCGGTCACCCTCTGGCGAGGTCGGCTCTCCGTCGCGCTCGACGCGCTGGACAGCCGGACCACCAAGACCGCGCGGAGTCGATATCGGCGGCGCAGCCCCGTGGAGACCACCCACGTCCAGCTGCCCACCGGCGACCGGCTGCAGATCCCGACCGGGGCCGAAACGCTGCGCCTCAAGGGTTATCTGATCATGAGCCGTAACAGCAGCCGCGATTACGCCGACTTTGCTGACATGGTTGAGGTGATGGAGCCGGAGACCGCCGCGGTGGCGCTGGCCGGAATGGATCGGTATTACAGTTGTCAGCCTTCGTCTTCGCGGCGGCACTGGATCGCCACCGAGCTGGTCCGCCGGCTGGCGGACCCCGATCCGTCCGACCTCGACTCGACAGAGTCCGACGTCAAGGCAAACTGGGAAGGGGTCCGGCAGCGCTGCCTGTCCGTGGCCGTGGCGATGTTGGAGGAGGCGAGGTGACGTTGGCAGCCGACCAGCGAAGATCCGCGCCCGCGCCGCCGTCGCAGCAGCGCGATCCCGACCCCGATCAGCCCGTCGAGTTCTGGTCGACGGCAGCGATCCATGCGTCCCTGCAAGGTGGCGATATCGCCACGTGGAAGCGCATCGCCGGCGCGCTCAAACGCGACCCGTACGGGCGCACCGCGCGGCAGGTGGAGGAGATCCTCGGAGGCTCCCGGCCGGCCGGCATCGCCAAAGCCCTCTGGGAGGTGCTCGAGCGCGCCCGCACCCACCTCGAGGCCAACGAGCGCACCGAGGTGGCCCGCCATGTGCGGCTGCTGCTCGACCGCTCCGGGCTGGTCCAGCAGGAATTCGCGTCACGTATCGGGGTGACCGCCGAAGACCTCACCGCCTACCTCGACGGCCGGGTGAGCCCGTCGGCCTCGCTGATGATCCGGATGCGCAGACTCTCCGACCGGTTCGTCCGGGTCAAGAACGAGCGCCCGCCCAGTTCCAACTGACCTCAGCGCGAGTTGATCGGCATGATGTCCTGCACCAGCCAGTCGTTGCCGCGTTTGGACAACGTCACGCGCACCGCCGGAGCGGCCTTGTTGGGGGGTTGACCGGGGGTGTCCTGGGTGACCCGCATGATCACCGCGACACTGGCCGCCGACGGCCCGATGGCCTCAACACCGGCCGCCAGCGTGGCGGCCTGCGCGGTGACCTTGCGCTGCTGCATGTCGGCGGTGGTCTTGAGGTATTCCTCTCGGAACTTGCCCGCCCGCTCGGGCACCATCAGCGACGCCGCGCGGTCGATCGACTCCCCCGGTGCCGTCGGCGAGAACGACGCCACCGCCTCGGCCGCGCGGGTGGCGACCTGCACCACCGCCACCGAGTCCCGTTTGAAGTCGTCGTCCTTGGTGGTCCAGTGGGTGTATCCGGTCACTACGGCAGCGCTCAGGGCCGCCGTGGCCAGGAAGACGATCGCCAGCCGCAGCCCCGGGGCGTCGTCGTCGGTCCCGACGCTCACCGCGTCGCGGCGCAGCAGCCAGAAGTTGACGGCCACGCCCTGCACGATCAGCAACACCAGCGCGGTACCGAGCGCAACCCACCAGCGCGGCCACGCGAGCACCACCCCGATCCCGACCAGCGCGACGATCGCCGCCAGCGGCGCCAGCACGTCGAAAGCGGTGAGCCGCCACACGTTCCTCATCGGATCGACTCCAGCTTGGAGATCAGCAGTTTGCCGTCGACCTGCGAGACGTCCAGCCGCAGACTCCAGTGCACGACCTGCGGCGGGCCGCCGGTCTTCTCGGCCACGGACGTCGCGACCAGCATCACCGAGTCGGTCCGGGTGGCGAACGCCGGCAGCTTGGTGGTCACCACGTTGCGCGGGGAGCCGGGCACCGTGTCCAGGTCGCGGTGCACGGTGTCGATGGCCACCGCCTCCACCCGCCCGACGCTCTGGGCCTGCAGCTTGGCCGCCACCTGCCGGTACGACTGTATGGTCGCCTCGAAGTCGGTGTTGAGTTCTCCGACCGTGCCCTCGTGCAGTCGCTGCAGGCTGGCGTCGAGGTTGCCGGTGTTCATGTTGATCAGCACGTCTGACCAGTCGGCCGCGGCTTGCATGACCCTGGACTGGTAGATGCGTTCGTCGGAGGCGTCGCGGTGGTTGATCCAGATCAGCACGCCCAGCACCACCGCCGCGACCGAGACCAGGCCCAGCACCGTCGAGGCGATGCCGAAGCTGGAGAACATACCGCCTTCGTCGGCGTCGTCGGCTTCGTCGGCCGGTTCCTCAGTTTTGTCCAGGTCAGGCATGGCCCGATCGTTGCACCCGAAACGAGATGGAAGGATGGCGGGGTGACAGTAGAGGCCATCCGCTCGGGTATCGACCTGAGCTATGTCGACCCAGCCGCGCGCCCCCAGGACGACCTTTTCGGCCACGTCAACGGCCGCTGGCTCACCGAGTACGACATCCCCGCCGACCGCGCCACCGACGGCGCCTTCCGCACCCTGTTCGACCGGGCCGAGAAGCAGGTACGCGACCTGATCATCGGGGCCAGCCAGAGCGGGGCGCCCGCGGGCACCGACGAGCAGCGCATCGGCGACCTCTACGCCAGCTTCCTCGACGAGGCCACCATCGAGCGCAGGGGTCTGCAACCGCTGCACGACGAGCTGGCGGTCATCGACGGCGCTGCCGACCGCGACGCGCTGGCCGCCGTCGTCGGGTCGCTGCAACGCACCGGAGTCGGCGGGGGCGTCGGTCTGTACGTCGACACCGACTCCAAGGACTCGACCCGCTACCTGGTGCACTTCAGCCAGTCCGGGATCGGCCTGCCCGACGAGTCCTACTTCCGCGACGAGCAGCACGGCGCCGTGCTGGCGGCCTACCCGGGGCACATCGCCAGGATGTTCGGCCTGGTGTTCGGGGGCTCGGAGGCAGATCACGCCGAGACCGCGGCCCGCATCGTTGCGCTGGAGAGCAAGCTCGCCGCCGCCCACTGGGACGTGGTCAAGCGCCGCGACGCCGAATTGACGTACAACTTGCGGACTTTCGTCGACCTGCAGACCGAGGGCGCGGGATTCGACTGGGCCGGCTGGGTCACCGCGCTGGGTTCGAGCCCGGAAGCTGTCGCGGAAGTCGTTGTGCGCCAGCCTGATTACCTCGTGGCCTTCGCGGCGCTGTGGGGCGGTGAGGACTTGGACGACTGGAAGAGCTGGGCGCGTTGGCGGTTGATCCGTGCCCGGGCGCCGTGGTTGACCGACGAGATGGTCGCCGCGGACTTCGACTTCTACGGCCGCCGGTTGACCGGCACCGAGCAGATCCGGGATCGCTGGAAGCGGGCGGTCGCGCTGGTGGAGACGCTGATGGGCGACGCCGTCGGAAAGTTGTACGTGGACAAGCACTTTCCGCCAGACGCCAAAGCCCGCATCGACACGCTGGTGGACAATTTGCGCGAGGCCTACCGGATCAGCATCAGCGACCTGGACTGGATGACCCCGCAGACCCGGGAACGTGCGCTGACCAAGCTGGCGAAGTTCACCGCCAAGGTCGGCTATCCGGTGACGTGGCGCGACTACTCCGCGCTGGTCATCGACCGCGCCGACCTCTACGGCAACTACCAGCGCGGCTACGCCGTCATGCACGACCGCGAACTGGCCAAGCTCGGCGGGCCCGTGGACCGCGACGAGTGGTTCATGACCCCGCAGACCGTCAACGCGTATTACAACCCCGGGATGAACCAGATCGTCTTCCCCGCAGCCATTCTGCAGCCGCCGTTCTTCGATGCCGACGCCGATGACGCAGCCAACTACGGCGGCATCGGCGCGGTGATCGGCCACGAGATCGGGCACGGCTTCGATGATCAGGGCGCCAAGTACGACGGCGACGGCAACCTGGTGGACTGGTGGACCGACGACGACCGCACCGAGTTCGGCGCGCGCACCAAGGCACTGATCGAGCAGTACGAGGAGTACGTGCCACGGGAACTCGACGGCGGACACCACGTGAACGGCGCGTTCACCGTCGGGGAGAACATCGGTGATCTGGGTGGTCTGTCCATCGCGCTGCTGGCTTATCAGCTGTCACTGAACGGTGAGCCGGCACCCGTGATCGACGGGTTGTCCGGGGTGCAGCGGGTGTTCTTCGGCTGGGCTCAGGTGTGGCGCACCAAATCCCGTGCTGCCGAGGCCATCCGGCGGTTAGCGGTGGATCCGCACTCGCCGCCGGAGTTCCGCTGCAACGGCGTGATCCGCAATGTCGACGCGTTCTACGAGGCGTTCGAGGTGGCCGAGGACGACGCGCTGTTCCTCGAACCCCACCGCCGCGTGCGCATCTGGAATTAGGGGTCACCCTCCCCCGCGAGCAGGGGGCTCACCCTCCCCCGCGAGCTGGGGGTCACCCTCCCCCGCGAGCTGCGGGTCACCCTCCCCCGCGAGCAGGGGGCTCACCCTCCCCCGCGAGCTGGGGGTCACCCTCCCCCGCGAGCTGCGGGGGTCACCCTCCCCCGCGAGCAGACGCAGAATCGCACAAATCTCGGGCTAGACGTGCGATTCTGCGTCTGCTCGGCAGGCTTCGATGCGGGCCGGGACGTGCTTGTGCCACGGTGTACCCGCGTAGGGGTCACGCCACTTGGTGGACGTCAGCGCATTGGGCGCGACCCCGGGGACGACAGTCCGGCCGTCCTCGCCGACGTAGTCCAGGCCGAAACCGTTGGGCAGCGAGGCGTGCCCGGCCAGCATCGTCTCGGTGATCTCGACGGTCGCTTCGGCGCTGCCCGCCGCGGTGGTGATCCGCGCCCGGCCGCCATCGGAAAGCCCAAGCGCCACAGCGTCCTCGACGCTGACCCGCAACGCACCGTCCGCATCGCGCTTGCGCCAGGACGGGTCGCGGAAGATGTCGTTGGCGGTATAGGCGCGCCGCTCCCCCACCGACAGCACGATCGGCAGCTCATCGGTGGTCAGTCGCGCCGGTGCCCCAGCCAATCGTGTTATCTCGTCCAGCATTTCGGGGATCTCCAGCGCGATCTTGCGGTCGGAATGGTTGATCAGCGCGAAGTCGTCCTCGTAGTTGTGCACGGTGAATGTCAGCCCGGACGGGCTACCGATGATCGCGTCGAACAGCGCGTTGCCGTCGGCATGCCCGGCGCGGCGCACGGCATCGGGATAGGTCATCGCCGTCTTCTGCGCCTGACCCCACAGCGCGGCCGCCCCGGCCAGCCCGGGAGGCAGCGTCGGCCCGAGCGTCTCGTAGAGCACGTAGGGCAGCACCCGGGCCAGTGTCGGATTGCCCGCCACCGCGCCGAAGAACGCCTGCGCGTACGCCTCCCGGCTCACCGCGGCGGCCTCGCGCAGGGGCCGCAGATCGGCGTCGGACACCACACCCAGCGCCCGCACCAGCCGCGACCAGATCTCCGGTTCGGGCAGCGTCCCGGGCAGCGGGTCGAGCAGCGGGTGCCGCAATTGCATTGCGTTGTGCGGGAATTCGAGGTTGAAGAAGGTGGCTTCGCACTTCTCGAATTGCGACGCCGCGGGCAGCACGTAGTGCGCCAGTCGCGCGGTCTCGGTCATCGCGACGTCGATGACGACCATCAACTCCAGCGACCGGAACGCCTCCCGGCACGCGGTCGAGTCGGCCAGCGAGTGTGCCGGGTTGCTGCTCTCCACGATCATCGCGCGGAACCGGTCGGGGTGGTCGGTGAGGATCTCCTCGGGTATCACGTTGCTGGGCACCAGCCCGGCGATGATCGGGGCGCCGGTGACCGGCGTGCGTCCGGAGACCGTGCTGAACAACGGCGCGAACGACGAATGCAGGTGCTGGCCACCTCTTTTCGCGAAGTTCCCGGTCAGGATCCACAGAAGCTTGTTCAGGTACGAGCACACCGTGCTGTTGGGCCCCTGTTGCACGCCGAGATCCTCGAACACCGACACACTCGAGGCACTGCCGATCCGCCGGGCCGCCGCGCGCAGCAACTCCTCGTCCACCCCGCACCGCTGCGCGTATTCGCCGACCGGCACGTCGCGCAGCACCGCACGTACCGCGTCCACGCCGTGCACGTGCTGGTCCAGAAATGTTTCGTCGCAGAGGTTTTCCTGCACCAGGATGCCGGCCAGCGCCGCCAGGCACCACGCGTCGGAGCCGGGTCGGACCCGCAGGTGGAAGTCGGCCATCTTGGCGGTGTCGGTGACGACGGGATCGATCACCACCATTGATCGGTCCGGGTCCTTGGCGATCTCGTTGAGCACCACCCGCGCTCGCGGGAAGCTCTGTGACATCCATGGGTTCTTGCCGACGAACACCGACACCTCGGCGTGCTCGAACTCGCCGCGGGTGTGACCGCCGTAGAGCTTCGCGTCCACCCAGGCCTCGCCGGTCTTCTCCTGCGCCAACGCATTCGAGCGGTATTTCGCGCCAAGGGCTTTCAGGAAGGCGCCGCTGTAGGCGCCGCCGAGGTGGTTGCCTTGTCCGCCGCCGCCGTAGTAGAAGATCTTGTCGCCGCCGTAGGCGTCCCGGATGTGCTTGAAACCTTCGGCGATCTCGACAATCGCAGTGTCCCAGTCGATTTCCTCGTACGTGCCGTCGGGTCGGCGGCGCAGCGGTGAGGTCAGCCGCCCCCGGCCGTTCTGGTAATGGTCCAACCGCAGCGCCTTGTTGCAGGTGTAACCCTGCGAAGCGGGATGCGCTTTGTCGCCACGGATCCGGGCCAGTTTGCGGCCTTCGGTCTGCACCACGATGCCGCAGTTGCACTCGCACAGGATGCAGGCGGTGGGCTGCCAATCATTCATCGTGTCGGGTCCCTTCGGGCAGTGCTGCCAGCAGCAGGTCGCGGAGCTGGCGGTGGACCAGGTCGAGCGGTTTCATGTCACGCTGCGCGCGGGCCAGCAGCAGCGCGCCCTGCAGCGCGGATGTCGCGAGCACCGCGAGGTCACGGGCGCGCTCGGCATCGATGCCGTCGGCCACGAAGCGCTGCGCGATCAGATCGGACCACCGGTCGAAGACCGCGGCGGCGCGCTGCACCACCGGGGCCATCCGCTCACGGTCTTCGGCCTCCCCCGCCTCCACCGAGACGGCCGCGATCGGGCAGCCGGCGCGGAAGTCGGTGTCCAGCAGCTGCCGGCGGTACTTGTCGGCGAGCGCGTCCAGTAGATCCAGGCTGGTGCCGGCACGGTCGATGAACGCGGCCACGTGCTCTCCGGCGAAGTCGACGGCCTCGCACAACAGCTGGGTACGTCCGCCGGGAAAGTAGTGGTACGCCGACCCACGCGGGGCTCCGCTGTGCGCGAGCACGTCGGCGATCGCGGTGGCCTTCGCCCCGCGCTCCCGGATCAGCAGGGCCGCCGACACCACCATCCGCTCGCGGGGACTCGCCATATGTATGATGTTATACATAACAGCGGGTCAAGCAAAAGCCCCGCGTCCGGCGGCCGGATGATCGCCCCCACGTCCGGCGCCCGAAAGATCCTCGGTCAGGCCGACCTTGCACGTCCGCTGCGGCGAAAGAGATGCCGGCGCCCCTGAGGCGCATGCAGGGTACGTCCGAATGCCACCCGCAACGTGACCCATCCCATCCACATCAGCCCGGCCAAAGCGCGCGGCGACAGCAGCAGAAAGGTGCTGCGGGTACCCGGGGCTTCTACGGCCTCGTCGTTGAATCGAGCCGAAACCCATTGCAACGCCATGGGCGTGGAGATCGGATGCAGTACCGCGTGTTCGCTGAGCTTGTCACGGACGTAGGTCACCTGCGCGCCGTGCTGTCGATAGTTGTCCACCAGCGCGTCGATATGACGCACACTGATGATCGGGTCGTGGACCGCCTGCACAATCAACAGGGGCATCGCCGGCGTCTGCCTGCCGAGACTGAGGTCGTCGATCACCTCGACCACCTCTGGCATAGCGAAGATCTCGTCCACCGGCCGGTCCATGTAGCGTCCGAAGTCGCGGAAGCTGTACCGGAGCAACGCCCCGAACAACGTCGCATGTTGCAGGCGGGCCAGCACTTCCTGGCCGCGCGCATTCACGTGCTTGCGCACGATGCGTTGCAGGTCTGGATACTCACGCACCAGCGAAGCCAGCACCAATGCCGGCTCCCCGGCGAACAGCGACCCGTTGAGATCGTGGAACACCTCTCCGGGATTGGCAACCGGTGAACCCAACACTGCCCCAACCACGTTGAGCTCGGGCGCATAGCTCTGCCACAGCTCGGCCGCCCAACTCGTGGCCAGCCCGCCACCGGAGTATCCCCAGAGTGCCACCGGCGCCGAATGCCCGATGCCGGCCGGTTCGAAGCTCTTGGCGGCGCGGACACCGTCGAGGACGCAATAACCGGGCTCCCGCGGCACTCCCCAACTTCCGCGGGCACCTTCGTGATCGGGCACCAGCACCGTCCAGCCCATGCTCACCGCGCACGCGATCAACAGATATTCGAAGGGCGCGCATCCGCCGAATGTCTTTGCGCCCCTGCGTAACACGTACGACGGGAAGGCGCTGGAAGGCATGGCGTCGATCGCACACTGATACGACAGAACCGGACTCGACGGGTCCCCTTGGGCGCCACGGGGCCGGATGACGGTGGTCAGCGTGGTCTGGGCGGCTCCGTTGAAGTCCGTTGTGCGGTAGAGCAATTGATAAGCGCGTACCGCCTGCGGGACGACACCCAGAAACGCCACCTGGACTTCGCGAGTGCGCAACACCGTTCCCGGAGCGCAGGTTTGAAAACCTTCGGGCGGCACACAGAACGCGTCGTCACAGGGATGCACGGGCCGACCCGAGTCGACTTCGTGGGGAACGCGGTCGGCTGTGGCGGCGAGGGCTTCCGAACTCGTCATCCGGCTGCGGGCTTGACGATGGTGCCGTAATTGAGTGGGGAGTGGGAGTAGGTCGGGATGAGCGGCCACTGTCGCTTCCAGGATGAGCATTGCGAGGACGGGATGACCTGCACCCAGCGCGGATCCCGCGGCGAAAGCGACGCCATCGTCTTCTCTTTGACCATCGAGTCGTATTGATCGAGGGTGTCTTCCAGGGTGTTGGCGTTGAGCACCACCTCGCGGCCGTAGAACGCCGCTTGCTGTTTGATGCCGGGGATTGTCGAGAGTTCCGGTTGCCAGTTGTCGGGTGCCATCCCGTTTTCGGAGCAAACCCACACTCCGTCGGGGGTGTTGACACACAGCGAGTGGTTGCCGTCGGTATGTCCGGGCGTCCACAGCAGGCTCACGCCGACGCCGAGTTCCACGTCACCGTCGAAGATTTCGAGCCGCTCAGCGGGCACGCCGGCCATCCCGCGTTCGACGTACCAGGCCCATTGCATGGGATGCAGCGCCTCGAACGTGGCGAGTTCTTTGCGGTGCACCAGGAGCTTGGCGTTGGGGAAGACGGGATCGCGCGGCGTGGTCTCGCCCTCGATGGGTTCGGAGCTGCCCATGATCATGCGCACGTCCTGGACGTGGAGGTGGTCGAAGCTGACGTAGTCCACGTCTTCGTTGGATAGCCCGAGGCTCGGCAGCACACTGTCGGGGTCGTTGAAGTACTTGGTGAAGAATCGGCCGGCGTGCAGGGCGTCGCCGAACTTGCGGATCTTGTTGTAGAACGGCGCCTCTGCCGAACCCGCGGCGACCGTCGGCTCCCAGACCAGAGTCTTCAACTTGCCGTCGAATCCCTCGAATTGAATCACCATCATCCGGTTGATGATCGTGATGAACGGGTTGAGATTCACCGAGTAGCCCTGGAACGCAAACCGCGCCGGATACGGGGCGGCGACGATGTCGACGCTCTTGATCGCCTTGACCTGTCCTTGCGACCGAAAGCGTTCGTGGTAGCGCTTCGCGGCGCCGCGCACCGCCTCGAGCCGGTCGCCACGGGGCCACACGTCGTGTACCCCGTCGAATTCGGGGATCGGACGCACTGTGGCGGGCTGGGTGGTCGTCATGATTGGTCTCCTGTGTCGACGGATTCGCGTGTGGTGTGGGATTCGTAGTTGTGGCGCACGGTCGAGCCTTTGGTCGCCGCTACCTGGTCGGGCACCATGCGCCGTAATGCGCTGTCGCGCAGGCGCTGTGGCAACAGGTCGACGATCCGGGTGAGCGGACCGATGTGCCGCGGGACGGTGACTTCGAAACGGGGCCGTCGGATGGTGTGAACGACCGTCCGCGCGACATCGGCGGGGCTCAGCAGCTTGGCGGCACCGGTCGCGGTGCCCACGGCCAAGTCGGTCTCCACCACGCCCGGCATGATGATCGACAGTTGAACTCCGGTGCCGCGCAACTCTTCCCGCACGCCGACCAGATACCCGCGCACCGCGTGCTTGGTCGCCGCATACGTCGACTCGCCTGGCGGTGAGAGCCGTGCTGCGGCCGACGCGATGGTGACGATGTGCCCCTGACCGCGGGTCCGCATCACCGGAGCCGCGAGCCGCACACCGCGGATCACGCCGTGCAGGTTGACGTCGATCATGCGCCGGGTGTGCGATTCGGGTTCCTGGTCGAAGGGACCCACCCACATCACGCCGGCGTTGCACACCAGCACATCAATTGGGCCCCACAGCTTTTCGGTCGCGGCGAGAAACTCGCCGAACGACTCGGTGTCGGTGACGTCGAGATCGAAGCCTTCGACTGTGCCGGACAGCTCAGCGGCAGTACTTCGCGCAGCCTCGCCGTCACGATCGCCGATGGCCACGCGCGCCCCGGCGGCGGCGAGCTGCCGCGCGATTTCTCGGCCGATGCCGCGCGCGCCTCCGGTTACCGCCACGACCTGACCCGCGATGGGTGATTTCCTTACCGCCATACCGCCCCCTTTCTGACATGATCGCATGTCAGAAGTATGCTCTCAGTGTGTCACAGGACGACAGCCATGGACAACGGTGATGGCCAAGAAGACCGACACCCCAGCGGCGGGGCGCATGTACCACGGGCTGCTTCCACAAGAACGCGCACGTCAGCGCCGTGCCACGCTGCTGACGGCGGCGCTGCAGATATTCGCCGAACAGGGTTATGCGAGCAGTTCGGTGAAGCAGATCTGCGGCGCGGCCGGTCTGACCGAGCGGTATTTTTACGAGTCGTTCACCGACCGCGAAAGCTGTCTTGCCACGCTCTACTCGCAGCTGGTTGACCAGATGCGTTCAGCGACGCTTGCCGCCATCGAATCCGCCGGTGCCGACGTCGACGCCCAGACGCGGGACGGTCTGCACGCTTTCGTGGGCTATTTGACCGATGATCCGCGGCGCGCGCGGGTCGTACTGGTCGAGGTGGTCGGCGTCTCACCGGGCATGGAGGAACGGCGCCACGGCGTCCTGCGCGAGTTCGCCGACATCGTCGCCAGCACCTGGGCCGCCGCCCGCGCCGAACCACTGACCCAGATGCAGCAGTCGACGGCTGTGGCGCTGGTCGGCGGGGTGAACCACCTTCTTGTCGACTGGCTGATGACGGGCAGCGTGCAACTTCCCGACGACCTCGCCGAGGTCTGCGCGACCCTGTTCAGCGCGGCGCGGGAACGGCTCGACTCTGCGTGAACTCGCAGCGCGTCAGAGCTGCCAGTCCGAGGCGCCGTCGGGCTTGTTGTAGATGCCGACGGAGTTCTTCACGACCACCGGATCACCGCTACCGAAGTTGTCGAAGAACCATTTGGCGTTGGTCGGGCTCAGATTGATGCAGCCGTGGCTGACATTGCGTCTGCCCTGGTCACCGACCGACCACGGTGCGCTGTGCACGAAGTTGCCGCTGTTGTCGATCCGCACGGCATCGGACACGGTCACTTTGTAGCCGTTGGCGGAGTTCACCGGCACCCCATAGGTCGACGAGTCCATCACCACCGTCGGCATCTTCTCCAGCACGTAGTACGTGCCGTTCGGAGTCTGGTGACCTCCGGATGCCATGCCCATCGACATCGGGAAGGTCTGCACCACGGTCCCGTTGCGGGTGATGGTCATCTGGTGGGTGGCGTCGTCTGCGGTGGCCACCAGCGCGTCGCCGGTGCGGAAGCTCGACTTGGTGCCGGCTGCGTCGATGTTCACCGCGGTATTCGGCGGCCAGAACGACAGCGGGCGCCACCGCAGCTGCGACGGCGTCATCCAGTAGAACTTGCCGGGCACCGGCGGGATCGACGAGATGTGCACGGCGCGTTCGGCCATCGCCTGATCGGCGATCGGGACGGCGAAGTTGATGATGATCGGCTTGGCCACCCCCACCATCGCGCCGTTGACGGGGTTGAACGTCGGCGGCCGGAACGGCGGCTCACCGACGAACGGCGTGTTGTCCTGGCCTGCGGGGGCAGGTCCGTCGGCAACGGGTACCGCGGCAGGCGAGCCCGGGACCGGAGCCAGCGGGTCCGGAAAAGGCGGCAGAGCCACCGGTTCCGGTGCCGGCGGCTCGGCAGGTGCGACGACGACCGGCCCGGGATCGCCGGGTGCATCGTCCGGGTCCGCAGCGGCCGGACCACTGCCCAGCATCAGCACGGCGACCACTCCGAATGCGTTGAGAGCGGTGACGAGACGTCCCCTCGTCCAGCGCGACATATCATTCCCTCCGGTCAAATCTTCCGCCCCAGTGTGGCACAGCAGAGCCACCGAATAGCCATTCGGCGAACCTTCAGGGACCGTTACCAAACCCAGTTCAGGTCGCTGACCTGCAACATCAGTCGTTCTGTGAGCTTGCCGTACCGGCACCCTCAGCAGCGGTCGCAGCGGGGACCTCGATCGCCCGTCCGATGGCCGCCATCGCGACCAGCGCGACGCCCGTAAGCGCGGCCGACACCGTCAGCATCAGCGCCACACTGTGCTCCAGCAGCAGGCCCCCCGCCAGCGACCCGGCCATGATGCCCACCTGAAACGCCGTCACGTACAGGCCGGAGGCACCGTCGGGGTCGTCGGCCCCGGCCCGCATGGCGGCGGCCTGCAGCATCGGCGACACCGCGGTGGCCATCGCACCCCACAGCACGATCGCCGCGGTACCCACGATCAGCGCCGTCAACGCGGAGTCGTGCCAGCGGTAGGCCAACACGCTCAACAGCGCCAGAGCCGTCGTCAGCCCGGCGATGCAGAACAGGACGGCACCGCGGGGGCGACGGTCCAGCGGCCGGGCCACCAACGCGACCGCCAGCACCCCGGCGATGCCGTAGGCGGCCAGCAGCCAAACCTGATTCGGTCCACGCACCCCGACGACCTGCGACAGGATCCGCACGATGTAGGTGTAGGAGACGAAATGGCCGGTGACGCCGATCATGGTGACGAGGCTGACCAGGATCAGTCCCCTATTTCGGTGATGCCGCGCCCGCCGGCCCACGAACTGCAGCTGATCGGCCGTCAACGTCATTTCGGGCAGTACCACACGGGCCGCCACGGTGATCAGCGCCGCGGCGACGGTGACGCAGTCGGCCGCCACCCGCCAGCCCCACATCAGGCTCAGCCCAGCGGTCAGCGGGCTGCCGACCACCAGCGCCAGGCTGGTTCCGATGTAGATCGACATGGTCGCGCGTCCGGCGTGGCTGGACGGCACCAGGCGGGTGGCGATCGGTGCGATCACCGACCACAGCAACCCGTGCGTGACCGCGCAGAGCACCCGGCCGGCGGCCAGCACGGCGAAGTTCGGTGCCACCGCCGAGATGAGCTGGGAGACGGTCAGGCACGCGAGGCTGAGCAGCAACGTCGAACGACGGGGCCAGTGCGCGGTCCAGCGCACCAGCGGGACCGTGGTGAGCGCGGCGACCAGGGCATACCAGGACAGCAGCGTGCCCACCCAGAACACGCTGACGTGCATGTCCCGCGAGATCGCCGACAGGGCGCCGACCGGCAGCAGTTCGGCGGTGACGTAGATGAAGGCCGCGGCGGCCAACACTGACAGTTGAACCGCGATCCGTGGCGTCCACGTTCGCGCGGCAGCGGCGGCTTGAGCAGTCATGGTGTGAGGCGCGACGTCACCGGAGCTCTCCGGCGCGATCGCGCACTCTTACCGTACGCACCGCACGGCTCAGGAACGAACGAGGCGCGCTATCGCCGCGGAGGCTTCGGCCAGCTTGCCGTCGGAGTCGGGGCCGCCGTCGGCCACGGCGCGGGTGACGCAGTGACTCAGGTGCTCGTCGAGCAGGTTCAGCGCCACCGACTTCAAAGCGCTGTTGACCGCGCTGATCTGGGTGAGGACGTCGATGCAGTATTTGTCCTCGTCGATCATCCGCGCGATGCCACGCACCTGCCCTTCGATGCGGCGCAACCGCTTGGCGTAGTTGTCCTTCTCTTGCGCGTATCCGTGTGGCGCGCTCATCACCCCTCCAAACGAATACCGTTAGATACCCCGCTAGGGTATCAGACCGGGCGGTTAATCGATTTTGGTGCGCTCGCGGCGCACCGCATACTTGCTCACATGGCCCTTCCCACTGACCAGATCGACATCAAGCCCCGCAGCCGCGACGTCACCGACGGTCTGGAGAAGGCCGCCGCCCGTGGCATGTTGCGCGCGGTAGGCATGGGCGACGAGGACTTCGCCAAGGCGCAGATCGGGGTCGCCTCGTCCTGGAACGAGATCACGCCATGCAACCTCTCGCTGGACCGCCTGGCCAAGGCCGTCAAGGAGGGCGTCTTCCAGGCCGGCGGCTACCCGCTGGAATTCGGCACCATCTCGGTCTCCGACGGCATCTCCATGGGCCACGAGGGGATGCACTTCTCGCTGGTCTCGCGGGAGGTGATCGCCGACAGCGTCGAGACCGTGATGCAGGCCGAGCGACTGGACGGCTCGGTGCTGCTGGCCGGCTGCGACAAGTCGCTGCCCGGCATGCTGATGGCCGCCGCGCGCCTGGACCTGGCCTCGGTGTTCCTCTACGCCGGCTCGATCCTGCCGGGGGTGGCCAAGCTGTCGGACGGCAGCGAGCGCGAGGTCACCATCATCGACGCGTTCGAGGCGGTCGGCGCCTGTTCGCGCGGGTTGATGAGCCGCGCCGACGTCGACGCCATCGAACGCGCCATCTGCCCCGGCGAGGGGGCGTGCGGCGGCATGTACACCGCCAACACCATGGCCAGCGCCGCCGAGGCGCTGGGCATGTCGCTGCCGGGCAGCGCCGCGCCGCCGGCCACCGACCGCCGCCGCGACGGGTTCGCCCGCCGCAGCGGTCAGGCCGTCGTCGAACTGCTGCGCCACGGCATCACCGCCCGCGACATCCTGACCCGGGAAGCGTTCGAGAACGCGATCGCGGTGGTGATGGCGTTCGGTGGCTCCACCAACGCGGTGCTGCACCTGCTGGCCATCGCCTATGAGGCCGAGGTCGAGCTGACGCTGGACGACTTCAGCCGGATCGGCTCGAAGGTGCCGCACCTGGCCGACGTCAAGCCGTTCGGGCGGCACGTGATGTCGCATGTCGACCACATCGGCGGCGTGCCGGTGATGATGAAAGCACTGTTGGACGCCGGCCTGCTGCACGGGGACTGCCTGACCGTGACGGGCCGGACGGTGGCCGAGAACCTGGCCGACATCGCCCCGCCCGACCCGGACGGCAAGGTGCTGCGCGCGCTGAGCAACCCCATCCACCCGACCGGTGGCATCACCATCCTGCGCGGGTCGCTGGCGCCCGAGGGTGCGGTGGTCAAGTCCGCGGGCTTCGACTCCGACGTGTTCGAAGGCACCGCAAGGGTTTTCGACGGGGAGCGGGCCGCCCTGGACGCGCTGGAGGACGGCACCATCACCAACGGTGACGCGGTGGTGATCCGCTACGAGGGCCCCAAGGGCGGTCCCGGCATGCGCGAGATGCTCGCGATCACCGGCGCCATCAAGGGCGCCGGGCTGGGCAAGGATGTGCTGCTGTTGACCGACGGACGGTTCTCCGGCGGCACGACGGGGCTGTGCGTCGGACACATCGCGCCGGAGGCCGTCGACGCCGGTCCCATCGCGTTCCTGCGCGACGGCGACCGGATCCGGCTCGACGTGGCCAACCAGACGCTGGACGTGCTGGCCGACGACGACGAGTTCGCCGCGCGCCAGCAGGACTTCACGCCGCCGGCGCCGCGCTACAAGACCGGTGTGCTGGCCAAGTACGTCAAGCTGGTCGGCTCGGCCGCGACGGGTGCGGTCTGCGGCTAGCCGGTCAGTGGCTGATGTAGACCGCTTTGGTGTTGAAATAGGCTTCGATGCCCTTGCGGCCGCGTTCGCCGCCCCAGCCCGACTGCTTGTGGCCGCAGATCGGCATTGACGGATCGGCCCCCAACGCGCAGTTCACCCAAACCTGGCCCGCGCGAAGCTCATTCGCCACGCGGTGAGCACGGCCGAGGTTCTCGGTCCAGATGGCGCCGGCCAGCCCGTACTCCGTGTCGTTGGCGGCGGCCAGTGCCTCTTCCTCCTCGTCGAAGGGGATGACACAACCGACCGGCCCGAAGATCTCCTCGCGGATGAGCCGCATGTCGGGCGTGGTGTTGGTGATGATCGTCGCCTCGTAGAAGTAGCCGCGGCGGTCCATCGGCTTGCCGCCGAGGATCACCTCCGCACCGCGCGTGACGCCCTCCTGCACGATGCCGTGCACGCGCTGGCGCTGCTTCTCACTGATCAGCGGCCCCAGGACGGACCCGGGGTCGTCGCTGCCGCCCATCGGCAGCATCTTGGCGAAGTCGGCCAGACCCTCCACGACCCGGTCGTAGATGCCGCGCTGGACGTAGATGCGCGAGGTGCACGAGCAGTTCTGCCCGGACCCCGCCAGCAGGCCCAGACCCGCGTTCATGATCGCCTTGTCCAGGTTGGCGTCGTCGAACATGATCAGCGGTGACTTGCCGCCGAGTTCGAGGGTGAGGCGCTTGAGGTTGCCCGCGGCCGCCTTGACGATCAGCCGTCCCACTTCCGTCGACCCGGTGAACGCGATCTTGTCGACGTCGGGATGCGCGGCCAGAGCCGCGCCGGCGGTCTCGCCGTAGCCGGTGATGACATTGAAGACGCCGTCGGGCAGTCCCGCCTCGCGGAAGATCTCCTCCAGCTTCAGCGCGGTGAGCGGTGTCTCCTCGGCAGGCTTGAGCACGCAGCTGCACCCCGCGGCCAGCGCGGGTGCGGCCTTGAGCATCGCAACGAAGAACGGCCCGTTCCACGGGATGATCAGGCCCGCGACGCCGACCGGTTCGAGCTGGGTGAAGTTGTGGAAGTTCTCGTAATGGCCCAGCAGGCCGTCGGATACGACGTTGCTCGACTCGCCGTGGATCTTGCCGACCCAGCCGGCGTAGTAGAGCAGCATGTCCATCGACACCTTGATGATCTGCTGCGCGGCCACCGGGTTCATCCCGTTGTCCTTGGACTCCAGGTCGGCGAGTTCGTCGGTGCGTTGCTTGACGATCTCCGCGGCCCGGAACAGCACCTCGGCGCGGCGGGCGGCGGGCAGCTTGCGCCAGACCCCCGACTCGAACGTCTCCCGCGCCCGCGCCACCGCCGCGTCGACAACCGCCTGGTCGGAATCGACGACCTCGAAGATCTGCTCCTCGGTGGACGGGTTGAACACCGGAATCATCCCGGAGCTGCGGCTTTCGACCGCCGGGTCCATGTCTATGGCGTTACTCAATGTCCTGGTGTCCCCTCGTTGGGCAGCGGCCGGTTGCCCGCGAGGTTACGCGCTTAACCGAACGGAGTCCAGCGTCTGTGCCTAGGTGGACCCGCGCACGATCAGCGTCGCGATGCCCGGTGCCGGCGGAGGTGATTCGTCGGGAAAGTTCAGTTGCTGCAGCACCGCCCGCAACGCCACTTCGGCGATCGCCGTCCGGTCGAAGGCCACCGTGGTCAGGGCCGGCACGCTGAACGGGGACAGGGCGGTGGCGTCGACACCGATCACGGCCAGATCCTCGGGGCAACGCAGTCCCGCGCGTCGCACGCCGTCGAGCACCACGAACGCCACCTCGTCGCTTTGTGCGCAGACCGCGGTGACGCCGCGGGCGTGCCAGTCGCGTACCACGTCGGCGCTGTTGTCCGGCATCAGTTCGCCCACCACGACGTCAGGCAGCCGATGCCCGTGTGCCGCGCGCCGGATGCCGTCGATCCAGTAGTCACCGAGCGCCCGCCACCGAACCTCACCGGTGTAGGCGAACGCCAGGTTGCGGTGGCCCCGCGAGACGAGATGGTCGACGCGCAGCTGTCCGATCGAATACTGCGGATCGCCGAGGCCGGGCAGGGTGTGGAAACAGATGTAGGGAATGGCCGCGGCCCGCACCGCATCAAATGCCTTGCGGCTCAACGGAAACAGGCTCGTCACCGCGATCGGCTGCAACTGGTTGATCGCGTCGGCGACGGTGTCGTCCTGCTCGGTCTCGAAGAGCTGCACCTGCATGATTCCCCGCCGGGTCAACTCCGTGGTCATGTGAGTTCCGACCTGCATGGGCATCTCGCCGCCGGCGAGCCGCGGCACGATGTACAACACCACGCCGCTGCGACCGCGGGCGAGATTGCGCGCCGCCAGGTTCGGCCGGTAGCCGAGTTCGGCGGCGGCGTCGCGTACTGCGGCGCGCGTCTGCGCCGAAATCATCCGTCCGGCAGAGTTGTTGAGCACGTAGCTGACCGTCGCGGTCGAGACGTTGGCCAGCCGCGCCACATCGGCCGTCGTCGGCCTACTCCTGCCGTTCAAGCCCATCGGCGAAGCCCCTCGCGACGACATTCGATGACCGGTTCAATGTACGTCTCAACGCACCAGCGCCAGCGCGAAACCGTCCCAGCCCTTGCCGCCGACGGTCTGCAGCACCGCGGTGTCCAGCCGCGGGTGCTCCCCCATCATCTGCAGCGTGCCGCGGGTCGCCGCGACCCGGCCGCCGTCGGACTCGGTCAGGATCCGGCCGCTGCGGATCACGTTGTCCACCACGATCACCGTGCCCGGGCGCCCCAACTTGATCGCCCATTCCAGGTAGGCGGCGTTGTTTTCCTTGTCCGCGTCGATGAACACCAGGTCGAACGGACCGCCGGTCACGGTCGGCAAGGTGTCCAGCGCCGCACCGGTCACGACCTGCACCCGATCGCCGAGCCCGGCCCGCTCCAGGTTGGACCGGGCCACCTGCGCGCGCTGCGGATCGTATTCGAGGGTGACCACCCGACCCTGGGGGCCGGCTCCGCGGGCCAGCCAGATGGTGCTGTACCCGCCCAGCGTGCCGAGTTCGAGAATGCGGTGCGCCTGCATGGCCGAAGCCAGCAGACACAGGAACTTGCCCTGCTGCGCCGACACCGCGATGTGCGGCAGCCCGGCGTCGTCGCTGGCCTCGACGGCCGCGGCCAACGCCGGATCAAGGCCGATCAGCGTGCTGTCCAAGAACGCATCGACGGCTTGCGGGGTTGCATCTGCGGGCATAGACCAACGCTAGCCACTTTGTGGACATTGACAATTGTCGGTTGCCGGTGATCGACCGGACCACCCACGAGGGTCTGTTCGTCGGCGAGTCCACGGGCCGGGTCATGCAGACGCGGGTCGACGTCCCGGGCACCGGATCACCCTGAATCCCGGCGCGCCCTTTACCTAATACCCCTATGGGGTATATATTGATGACGGAGGCACAACCTCCGACCATTCCCATCCAGATGAAGGTGATATCCATGGCAACTCACGAAGCCGACACCGTGTTGACCTGCGGCCACGAAGGCTGCGGCTGCCGCGTTCGCGTCGAGGTCCCCTGTCACTGCTCCGGAGCCACCGAGCCGTACCGCTGCACCTGCGGGGAGGCACTGGTCCCGGTCCAGTAGGGCGGGCAGGTCGTGCGTTCGGCGGCCCTTCAGCTTCCGAACGTACGCCCGGCCAACTCGATCTCCGCGGTCAATTTCAGATCCGTCGCCGAGGCTGCGACGGCAACCGTGTGCCGGCCGGGCCTGATCCGCCACTGGCCGTCGCGGTACCGGGCCAGCAGCCGCGGTTCGGCTTCGATGTGCACCTGGCGCGACTCGCCGGGCTCGAGTTCGATCCGCTCGAAACCCAGCAGCCGGCAGCACTTTCCGTCCGGAGCGCCGATCAGGTACAGCTGCGCCACCTCGGCTCCGGCCCGCTCGCCGGTGTTGACAACGGTGCAGGTGGCCGTCACCGCGTCCGGTCCGGACACGGTCAGGTCGCGGTAGTCGAAGGTGGTGTAGGACAGGCCATGTCCGAACGCGAACATGGGCTCCTGCCCGGTGGCCGCGAACCATCGATAGCCGACCTCGGCGCCCTCGGAGTAGTCAATGGTGCTCGGCGTCCCCAGGTCCGGCCGGGGCGTCTGACCCAGGTCGGCCGGGAAGGTCACCGGTAGCCGCCCCGACGGGTTCACCTGTCCGGCAAGTACTTCCGCGATGGCCCGGCCGCCCTGCTGACCGGGATACCAGGCCTGCACGATGGCGTCTACCGAATCACGCCACGGCATCGTCACCGGATTGCCGGTCTCGAGCACCACCACCGTGTTCGGGTTGGCGGCCGCCACGGCCGCGATCAACGCGTCCTGGCCCCACGGCAACGACAGGTCCGCACCGTCGGATCCCTCGCCTTCGGCACGGATCGCGAACACGATCGCGATGTCGGCGCGCCGCGCCACCGGGACCGCCTCGGCGGGGTTGATGCCGGGATCGAAGTCGAACTGTGCTTGCGGCAGGAGCTTTCGCAGTTCTTCGAGCGGGCTCGACGGCAACAGATACAACTGGCGCATGCCTGCTTCCAAACCCGTCCCGCCGATCGGGACCACACCCGCGTAGCCGCCGGGCGGCAGCACGGTGCTGGATCCGTACCCGGCCGGCACGCCCAGATGCGCATGACCGCCGATGACGGCGATCGGGGACGCGGACGGCAAAGGCAACACGCCCCGGTTCTGCAGCAGCACGATGCCCTGACGGGCGATGTCGGCGGCAATGTCGTTGTGTGCGTTCATGTCCGGGGTGGGCACCGACTCCCGGCGGTCCACCCCGACCGCGAACACGGAGCGCAGGATGCGTCGCACCATGTCCGACAACCGCTCGCGGGGCAGCCGTCCGTCGGCAACGGCGGCGCGCAGTGGCTCGCCGAACGTCTCGGCCTGCCACAGCAATGCGTCGATCTGCGCGCCGCATTCCTGGTCGAGCCCGCCCAGTGCGCACTCCCAGCTCGGCGTCCCGCCCCAGTCCGACATCACCCAGCCGCGGAATCCCCACGCACCCTTGAGCACGTCGTTCAGCAGCACGTCGTTGGCCGCGCAGTACGTGCCGTTGACCTTGTTGTAGGCGGCCATCACCGCACCGGGCCGGCCGCGCTCGATCGCGATCTCGAACGCAAGCAGGTCGGACTCGCGGTGCGCGTCGGGGTCGATCAGCGCGTCCAGCCAGTGCCGGTTGGTCTCGTTGCAGTTCAGCGAGAAGTGCTTCACGGTCGAGATGACGCCCTGCGCTTGGATGCCGACGACCTGCTCGCCGGCCATGACCGCGGTCAAAAACGGGTCCTCGGAGAAGTATTCGAAATTTCGGCCGTTGCGCGGGTCGCGGGCCAGGTTCATCGCGCCGGCCAGCTGGACGTTGAACCCGCGGGCCCGTGCTTCCGCGCCGATCACCGAGCCCGCGGCGCGGGCCAGCCCCGGGTTGAAACTCGCCGCCAGCGCCAGGCCGGCCGGGAGGGCGGTGGCGGTGTCGCCCGGGCGGAATCCGGGATTCGTGACGCCGAGCCCGGCATCGCTCATCAGCAACGCCGGCACGCCCAGCCGGTCGATACCGGGCACGTAGCCGGCGCTCATCGGGACGTCGGGCGGAATGCGCTCGTCGCGCAGCGGCCACATGTCCCCGGCGCCCATCACGCCGACCAGCAGGGCGAAACGCTCGTCGTCGGTGAGCTGCGCCTCGACCTCGCGGGCGCGCACGTCCGGATCGGTCACGACACACCCTCTTTCGCGTACACGACCCTGAGCACGTAGCCGACTTCGGGACCCATCACCAACTCCGTCAACTCACACATCGTGGCCACGAACTCCGGTCCGTGCGCAGGTGCCACCTGGCACAGGTGGTGTGCAACCTCGTGCAGCACCACCAACTCCCGCATCGCCCAGTCGGCGGTATCCCGATCCGGAACGGCGACAGTGCCTGCGCCGTCGCGGTTTTCGTAGTGCGCCGCGGTGGCCGCACGGCGCGCGCGCACCCGCAGCGGTGACACGTCCGGCCACTGGCCACGGACCGCCGGCAGCGCGAGCACGTCGTCGACGTAGCGCTGCACCGACGCCACCGACGCGAACCGTCCCTCCGGCGGCAGCGTCAACTGCGTGCCGAAGAACTCCACGCTGGACGACCCGTGCTCGGCGGCACGGTCGAACATGGTGCGGACGAAGACCTCGGCCGCATAGACCTTGGCGCGCTGGGAATCCCGCGTCACCGGCCCAGTGCGGTCCGCGCACCCGGCAACTCCGGGCTGTTACCCAGCCGCGCCCGCCGACCGGCCCGGTCACCCGCGCGCCGGGCCGCCGAGGAGTACCCGGCGGTGGCCCGGCTGGCCTGCCAGGTGCCGCGCGCCTGCGACGTGCTGCGGTAGTGGTCGCGCAGCTCGACTTCCTTGTCCCGCAACGCAATCGCCGTTCCAGGGGCGCGGGCACGGTCCTTGCTCACCTCCTGGCGGGCCTGTTCGCGGGCCTCGAGCAGCCGCTGACCGACCCGCACCCCGAACGCGAGCTGGAAGTTCAGCCGCGCGGTGATGGTGGGTGTCGGTCGGTGCGCGCCGGATGCCAGGTAGGCGTCCGAGGCGCGAACCATCTGGACCACCAGGCTGGCGTACAACGCGTGCGCGGCGTCGATGTCCTCGGCGAACCCGTAGGCGTAGAGGAACGTGGAGTTGGACGCGATGTCACAACGCACGTCGTTGGCCGAGGCGATCAGCACGAAAAGTTGCACATAGGTGCGCAATCCGCGGGTGCCCGCGGTGCCGATGGTGATGGTGCGCTGGGTGGGGGCCTGGGCTGCAGAGCGGTTAGCCGAATGGGAACGCGCCACCGCCAGGTCGATGGACGCCGCCGTCGCCAGCCGCTGCGCGGCGCTCAGGAACGCATCGGATTCGTGCGGGTTGTCGGTGCCTTCAGCCTGACGCAGCAGTGCCGCGATACGGGACAGCATCTTGTCGTCGGTCATGGGAGTCAAACTAACCGAGGGGTCCGACAGGCCTCACAACCGTAAGTTGATCCACGACACGACGTCGTCGAGCACCTGGTCCTGCTCGGGCTCGTTGAAGACCTCGTGGTAGAGCTCGGGGTATTCCTTGAGCTGGACGTCGTCGGAGCCCACACAGAGGATGAGTTGGCGGCTGCCGCTGATCGGGATCAGCCGATCGCCGGTGCCGTGCACCACCAGCAACGGCACGGTGATCGCCGGTGCCCGCGCCGACATCGTCTCGCCCACCGAAAGCAGGGCCCGCCCCATACCGGCCGGGACCTTGCCGTGGTAGACCAGCGGGTCGTCGTAGTACGCCTTGACCACGTCCGCGTCGCGGGAGATGGCGTCGGTGTCCAGCGCCTGCACCGGCAGTCCGGGTGCCAGCACCCCCAGCACCTTGGCTGCCACCGACACCACCTTCGGCACCAGCTCCTGCGCGGCGATCGCCGGCGCCGACAGCACCATCAAGTCGTAGTTGTCCGGACGTTCCACGCCGTAGGCGAACACGATCGCGCCGCCCATGCTGTGGCCCAGCACGATGCGTTTGCAACCCGGGTTCTCCCGGGTCGCGATGCCGACCAGGGTGTCCAGGTCGGCGGTGAACTCCGAGACGTCTCTGACCTGCACCCGCTTGCCGCCGGATCGTCCGTGGCCGCGGTGGTCGAGGGCGTAGGTGACCAACCCGGCCGCCCCCAATCGTTGCGTGACGTGGTCGTAGCGCCGGGCATGCTCGCCGAATCCGTGGGCCAGCACCACCACCGCGCGCGGCGCGACGTCCGGCGTCCAGACGTCGTAGACGATGCGCACTCCGCCGACACCGTCGAAGGTCCGTTCCGTGCGGGTGGTAGTCATTGAGGGCAGCTTAGGCGAATGAGGCCCACTCCTCGCGTGGAGTTGTCGCAGACTCTGCGTAGTCTCGACCGGGTGAGTGTTCTCACCGAAGACACCGCGTCCGGCCCCACCGGGGATTTCTCCGCCCACGCCGAGCCCTACCGGCGGGAACTGCTGGCGCACTGCTACCGGATGACGGGCTCGCTGCACGACGCCGAGGATCTGGTGCAGGAGACGCTGCTGCGGGCGTGGAAATCCTATGACCGGTTCGAGGGCAAATCCTCGGTACGCACCTGGTTGCACCGCATCGCCACCAACACCTGCCTGACCGCGCTGGAGGGACGGCAGCGCCGCCCGCTGCCCACCGGGCTGGGCACGACCAGCTCGGACCCGACGGCGGAGCTGGTCGAGCGGGCCGAAGTGCCCTGGCTGGAGCCCCTGCCGCAAGGGGACGACCCGACCGACCCGTCGCAGGTTGTCGGCCAGCGGGAATCGGTACGGCTGGCGTTCGTGGCCGCGCTGCAGCACCTCTCGCCCCGGCAGCGAGCCGTGTTGTTGCTGCGCGACGTGCTGCAGTGGAAGGCCGCCGAGGTAGCCGAGGCGATCGGCACCACCACCGTCGCCGTCAACAGCCTGCTGCAGCGGGCCCGCACCCAGCTCGACGCCGTCGGACCCAGTTCTGAGGACCGGTTGGCCGCCCCGGAATCGGCCGAGGCCCAGGACCTGCTGGCCCGCTACATCTCGGCATTCGAGGCCTACGACATCGACCGGCTGGTGGAACTGTTCACGGCCGAGGCGATCTGGGAGATGCCGCCCTACACGGGTTGGTATCGCGGGGCTCGGGACATCGTCACCCTCATCCACCAGAAGTGCCCCGCCGAGGTGCCGGGTGATATGCGCATGGTCCCGCTGGTGGCCAATGGGCAGCCGGCTGCCGCGCTGTACATGCGCGCGGGCGACCGGCATGTGCCGTTCCAACTGCACGTGCTGGATGTCCGCAGCGACGGCGTGTCACACGTCGTCGCGTTCCTCGACGAGTCGTTGTTCGCCAAGTTCGGATTACCGGAGTCGCTATGACAGATACGCCCACCGTCGCACCGATGCCCGGTAAGCCGCTACTTCTGTTGGGAGCCTTCGACATCGGCGCGGTGGGTTATGAGGTTAACGAGTTCTTCGTCTCGGGGACGGCGGTGTCCTACGTCCCGGACGGTGAGCTGGGTCCTGATGGCCGCTGGGACGTAAAGCCTTCGGCTACAGCCGATTACACCACTCGCCTCGTGGTGCTGACGCCCACCGACCACGCGAAGTTCAACGGCACGGCGCTGGTGGAATGGCTCAACGTCAGTGGCGGCATCGACGCTCCGGCGGTCTGGATGATGGCGCACCGCGAGGTGATCCGGGCGGGCTACGCCTATGTCATGGTCTCGGTCCAGAAGGTCGGCGTCGACGGCGGGATGAACCTGCTGGACATGGACATGTCCCTGAAGAGCCAGGGTCCCGAACGCTACGCCGGCCTGAACCACCCCGGCGACGCGTTCGCCTACGACATCTTCTCCCAGGCCGGCCGGCTGGTCCGAGACGCGGGTCCGGAGCTTCTGGGCGGGCTGAGCGCCGAACACGTTGTGGCCCTTGGCGAATCGCAGTCGGCGATGTTCTTGACCAGTTACGTCAACGCCGTCGATCCGCTCGCCGAGGTGTACGACGGGTTCCTGGTGCATTCGCGCTTCGGGCCCGCCGCGCCCGTGGACAACCGATCCATCTTCGAGCTGCTCAACGGCCCGTCCGGATCGGTCAAGTTCCGGCCGGATCTGCGCGTCCCGCTGCTCACGGTCATCACCGAAACCGACCTGTTCGGGACGACGCCGCAGGGTTATTACTTCGCCAGGCAACCCGACAACGACCTGCTGCGGGTCTGGGAGATCGCCGGCGCCGCGCACGCCGACAACTACACGATCCAGGTCGCCGCCATCGATTCGGGTTCGGCGCCGATCGAGGACCTCGCGGCCGGCTACACACCCACCAAGAGCCTGATGGGCCAGCAACTCGACCACTACATCAACTTCGGGCCGCAGCATCACTACGTGGTGCAGGCGGCCCTGGCCGGGTTGCACAACTGGGTCCGCACCGGCGCGGCACCGCCCAGTGGGCCGCTGCTGGAGGTGCGCGAGGGCGAACTCCCGGAGCCGGTCCTGGACACCCACGGCATCGCCGCGGGAGGCGTCCGGACCCCGTGGGTGGACATCCCGATCGCCCGAACGTCGGGGGTCAGCGCCGAGGAGAACATCATGGCGGCGATCTTCGGATCCGGCGAACCCTTCGACGAGGACACGTTGCGCCGGCTGTACCCGGGCGGCGCGGAGGAATACCTGGCCGGCTTCACACTCTCGCTCGACGAGGCGATCGACGCCGGTTTTCTCCTGGCGGCCGATCGCGACGAGATCCTGCAACTCGCCGCGGCGACATACCCGCACGCCTAGGTGCACGGCCTGCGCCGGCCGCTCGCGCTGTTGTCACGCGGACGTGTGTACGGCTTTGCGCGTGAAGCTACGGCGTTGCGGGTGAAGCTACGGCTTTGCGGGTGAAGTTATGGCGTTGCGGGTGAACCCAGGGCGGACTTTCTGCGATTATCCCGCCCTGGCTTCACCCCGAAAACCGTATGTTCACAATAGAAGCCAACGGTTCACAACCGAGGCTCCGCCGCTACCGCGCCCGCCCGCCGCACTACTGTAGAACCCATGCCTGCCACCGTGGACATCCGGCGAGCAGCCGACCGGGCGATCACTACCACTCCCTGGCTGGAATCCCGGCATTCCTTCTCGTTCGGCGACTACTACGACCCCGACAACACCCATCACGGACTGCTACTGGTCAACAACGACGACGTCGTCGCACCCGGCACCGGGTTCGACTCGCACCCGCACCGGGACATGGAGATCGTCACCTGGGTGCTGGACGGCGAACTCACCCATCGGGATTCGTCCGGCAACCACGGCATCGTCTATCCCGGCCTCGCGCAACGCATGTCGGCCGGCAGCGGCATCCTGCACTCAGAGACCAACGAATCCGAAAGCACGCCAGTACATTTCGTCCAGATGTGGGTGTCGCCCGACCAGTCCGCCATCGCGCCGAGCTACCAGCAACTCGACATCGGCGACCGGCTACACGACGGGAAGCTGGTCACCGTCGCTTCGGGCATCCCCGGACGCGATGCCGCACTCACCCTGCACAATCGGGACGCCGCTCTGCACGTCGCCCGGCTGGGGCCGGGCGGCACGGTGGAGCTGCCGTCGGCACCGTATCTGCATGTGTTCGTCGCCCGGGGCGCACTGACTGTCGAGGACGTCGGCGAACTCGGCGCCGGCGATGCCGTCCGCGGCACCGACGCCGGTGCGCGGCGGATCACCGCGCGGCACGACTGCGAGGTCCTGGTGTGGGAGATGCACGCCGAGCTCGGCGGCTGATCACATTAGAGTGGGCACGACCGACAGGAGTCCCCATGTCTCAGAAGCAGCCTCGGCACGCCATGCCCAAACCCGATCGGAACACAGGGTCGCTTCGGAAGGTGCGGTTCTGGCTGGCGCCGATCGTCATCACACTGGCGCTGTTATCCGCACTGTCCGCGCTGTATCTCGGCGGCATCCTGAATCCGACCACCAATCTGCGGCATTTTCCGATCGCCGTCGTCAACCAGGATGCCGGGCCGTATGGCAAACAGGTCGTCGATGCCATGGTGGCCAAGCTGGACAAGGAGAAGTTCGACGTTCGGGTGGTCTCGCTGGCCGAAGGCAGACAACTCCTCGACAGTGCCCAGGTATACGGCGAAATGGTTATCCCCGTGTCGTTTTCGTCGACGCTGCACGAGCTCGGCGAAAGCGCGTTGACAGCCAGCCGCGGGGAACGCGCCACGATCACGATCTCGACCAATCCCCGCGCGGGCACGCTCGGCTCGAGCATCGCCAACCAGACCTTGACTCAGGTCGCGACGACGGCGAATACCAAGTTGGGCGAAGGACTTTCGGCTGATGTGGTAGCCCGCGCCGGCGGGGCGCCGGTGGCCGGCGCAGCCCTGCTGGCCGTGGCCAACCCGATCGAGATCAAGTCGACCGTACACAACCCACTGCCTGCGGGCACCGGAAACGGCCTGTCGGCCTTCTACTATGCGCTGTTGCTGTTGCTGGCCGGCTTCACCGGCAGCATCGTGGTCAGCACTCTGGTGGATTCGATGCTCGGTTATGTGCCTGCCGAATTCGGTCCGGTGTATCGATTCGCCGGGCAGGTCAGGATCTCCCGGTTCAGCACCTTGCTGGTCAAGTGGGGACTGATGGTGGTGCTGGCGTTGCTCACATCGGGTGTGTACATGGCCATCGCCGACAAGTTGGGCATGCCCATCACGCTGGGCTGGAAACTGTGGCTCTACGGGGTGTTCGCCATCAGCGCGGTGGGCATCACGTCGAGTTCGCTGATCGCGGTGCTGGGTTCGATGGGTCTGCTGGTCAGCATGCTGATCTTCGTCATCCTCGGGTTGCCCTCGGCCGGTGCGACGGTACCGCTGGAAGCCGTTCCGCCGTTCTTCCGATGGCTTGCCGAGTTCGAGCCGATGCATCAGGTATTTCTCGGCGTGCGTTCGCTGCTCTACTTCGACGGCCACGCGGATGCCGGCTTGTCCCAGGCGTTGCTGAAGACGTCGATCGGCCTGGTGATCGGACTGTTGCTGGGTGGGATCGTTACGCACCTCTACGACCGCAAGGGATTTCACCGAATCCAGGGTGCGGCCGCGCTCGCGATCGCCGCCGAACACCAGGCCCAGCACCAGGCCCGGGAAAGGGCCAGAGAGACAACGCGCGAAACCGAAACCGAAGCCGAAGACACGACCGAGACCGAAGCCGAACCCGAAGACGCGCCCGAAACCGAGACCGAAGCCGAAACCCCAAGCGGGCAAACGTAATTCCAGCGCGGCCGAACCGTCACGCGCCTGTGACTTATGTTGACAGTGTGACGGATGTGGCTAATCCTGAGAGGGTTGCTTCCCCCAATCAGGCCGAAAGGGCTTCTCGTGCTGACGCCATCTGCCGTGTTGCGCAGACTGACGGCAAGTTGCGCCGCCTTCGCCGCCTTCGTCGCCCTGAGCAGCACCACGGGCCAGCCGCTGGCACGCGCCGCCGATGCCCGTGAACTGCTCGAGCAGGCCATCGCCACCACCAAGGGCAGCTACCTGGTCTACAACTTCGGCGGCGGCCACCCCATGCCGCTCCTCGACGGCGCCGGCCACTGGTACGAGATGGGCAACGGCGGTCACCTGATGATCCTCAAGCAGGCCTCCGGCCGGTTGCAGCCGCATCTGCTGGTGGACACCCATCGAGGTGACCAGGCCCGGTGTGAGAACAACGCCGGCGCCCGCACCGGCGAAGGACTCTGGCAGGCATCCGAGGTCTACGCGCCGCTGCAGGCCTGGGCGCGGATGGGACAGCCGACGATCGCGATCAACGCCAACTTCTTCGACGTGCGCGGCCAGAAGGGCGGCTCGTGGCGCGATACCGGGTGCAGTTCACCGCTGGGTGCGTTTGTGGACAACACCCGCGGTCAGGGCCGGGCCAATCAGGCCGTCACCGGCACCGTGGCGTATCCCGGCAAGCAGGGTCTATCCGGAGGCAACGAGTCCTGGACCTCGCTGACGACGATGATTCTGCCGGTCGGTGGTGCGCCATATGTGTTGCGGCCCAAGGGCAGAGAGGACTACGACCTGGCGACGCCGGCCATCCAGGAGCTGCTCGACAAGAACGCGAAGTTCGTCGCGGTGGCCGGCATCGGCCTGTTGTCGCCCGGCAACACCGCCCAGTTGCACGACGGCGGTCCCAGCGCGGCCCGCACAGCGCTGGCTTACAACAGGCAAAAGGACGAGATGTACATCTTCGAGGGCGGCAACTACACCCCCGACAACATCCAGGACCTGTTCCGCGGCCTGGGCAGCGACACCGCGGTACTGCTCGACGGGGGTGGCTCATCGGCGATCGTGCTGCGCCGCGACACCGGGGGCATGTGGGCCGGTGCGGGCGCACCCAAGGGATCCTGCGACACCCGCCAGGTGCTGTGCGATTCGCGCGAGCGGGCGCTACCCAGCTGGCTCGCTTTCAACTGAGCCCGCCGCCGGCCCGAACCGAAAGATCAGCAGGCTGACGCCGACGACGGCCGCCGCCAGCCCCAACACCGGCGCGACCGCGAACCGCGATATCGTCGCACCCAGCGCCGCGCCGGCGCACATCGTCAAAACCACGCTGTAGCGCAGCTTTTCGCGGTTCCCGGTGCCGCCGGCCAGCCTGCTGTCGACCCCCAGTCCCACGATCGTCGACGTGAGCACCGTCGTGGTGAGTTCCTGGATGCCGAATTGACGTGCGGTGGCGTGCTGCAGGCCGTAGGCGGTCGCCATCCCGGCGATCAGGAACAGTTTGGTGTTGTCCTGGTAGCCCAGCACACCGGCGCCCGCCCCGGCCGACAACGCGGTCAACAACCCCGTCTCGATGCCCAGTGCGCTGGTCAGCCAGGACCGGGTGCGGACCCCGTAGTGGCGCATCAGCCTGCCCCCGAGAATGGCTCCGGCGACGAAGGCCGGGAAGACCACGACGGCTGCGGTCAGGTCCACGTTGGTATTCCGGGCGAACCAGAAGCCGAGGAAGATCACGTTGCCGGTCATGTTGGCCACGAACACGTGACCGAGCACCAGGACGCTGATTGCATCGGCCAAACCGGTCGAGAAGGTCAACAGCAGCAACGCTGTAACGGTTGACCGGTTGGAGACCGGGGACGTCGCGACCATCGCGCCGGTCCGCTACAGGTGGGGCGTGACGTCCAGCGAGGTGATGGTGTTCATGGTGGTCACCTTCCAACGGCCGTCATCGAGCTTCATCATGAGCCGGTAGGCGAGGTACTGCAGGGTCGGGATGTTCTTCCTCAGCGGGCTGGTGGTGGAGGTGTTGGTGTAGACGATGGCGGTGGCATTCGGCCCGTTCAGTGATTCCACGGCGACGCCGGTGACCTCGGTGGAATTGGTGACCTTGGCCTGCTTGTTGGGCCCCGCTATTTGCTCAATGATCTTGCGGTACCGAGCGCGGAAGTCGCCGGTCAGGTAGTTGTCCGCCCGATCGGAGAGAGTATCCATGTTCTCTGGTGTGTAGCTCCACAGTGTGGTGACCGCTTTCGCCGCGGCCTGCGCCACCTTGAACTTGACCGCGACGTCGGCACGCTCGGCGAGGTACGGCTGGACGGTCGCGCCGGCGAATGCCGCGGAACCGACGAACAGCACGGTCAACAGCGCGACCACCGCCGCGACCCAGCGGCCGGTCCGTTTCTTCTTGACCGGCGCCGGTGACGCCGACTCGTCCGAGTCGGAATCGTCTGCGGCCGAGTCGGTCTCGTCCGCCGAGTCGGAATCCTCCGGGGCCGAGTCGCTTTCGTCCAGGGCCGAGTCGGTCTCGTCTACCGAGTCGCGCTCGTCCACCCCGGCGTCGACCTGGGTTTCCTCTTCGGCGTCCGCGACGGTCAGATCACCTGCAGCAGGTTGCTTATCTTCCACTGATTCCCTTCCTGCTTGGCAGTTGCCGACCAACGGTTGGTGCTCTCGAAGACCTGTTTGCCGTCCGGCGACTTGGAGGTGACGTCGGTGGCGACCAACACAGTCACACTCCCGTCGTCGTTCCACCGCTCCACCCCGGCTTCCAGCACCGTGCCGGTGGCCCGTTCCGCACGAGCGACCTGCAACAGGATCTGGTTGGCCTGCTCTTCGTACTGCTTGTGGAAGTCGCCCGTCGCCTGGCCCAGGATCCGGTCGATGTAGTCGTTGGCATGGAACGGGTCGATCGAGGTGAACCCGGTCATGAACCACTTCACGTAGTTCAGTGCCGAGGTCTCCCGTTCCGCGGTCCGCGCCCGGATCTCGTGACGGATCGTCATCAGGGTGCAGAGCGTGAGCCCGGCGACCATCACCAGGGTCGCGGCCACGGCCACCAGCCGCAGTTCCCGGTGCCGCGGCGGTACCGGCTGCGCGACCAGCAGCGACTGCTCGCCGGGGGCGAACTTGCGACGCGGACTCATTTCCCGGCCCCTGGGGGTTTCGGCTTGGCCAAGACGACGAGATCGTCCACGCGCCAATGGTTCTCGCGGTCCTTGGCGAAGTTCACCCGCAGGCTGGCGGTGATGTAGCGGGTCTGATCCCCGGATCCGCGCCGGCCCTGCATGAACAGCAGCATCGTCGCGCGGTCCGGCGCCGCCGACAGGATCGAGTTCGCCGTCGACCAGTACTCGTTGATGACGGGGTGGCCCTTCTGCACCGTCTGCTGCTGAGCCGCCAACTCAGGCCGATACCGGTCCGTGGTCAGCGTCAGGGCGCGGGCGAAGTCGTCACGCAACGTCGCCGGATCGTAGGTCAGCATCTGGGCGACGATCTTGGGTCCCTCGGTGAAGATTTCGTTGCGCGTCCGCTCGGTCGCCCGGGCCGGTGCATATCCCTGCTGGTAGCCGATCCCGACGGCATCCAGGCAAACCGTGGCAGCGGCGAGCAGGGCGACCACCGTCCACTGCCGCACCTTGTCGGGATGCTCGTGCGGGACGACACGCAGCACCTCGGTGCGGGTGAGCATGTCGGCGAAGGTGCGGCGCTCGGAATCCCACAGCGGCCAGAACCAGCCGATGAACAACGCCGCCGTGTCGAGTAGGTGCGCGAGTTCTCTGAGCAGCAACCGCCACGGGCTGACCGCCGAGCCGTCCCGCCCCGACACCGCGATGCCGAACAGGGCGCGGCCCAGACTCCAGCCGGTGATCGTCGGCAGCAGCAGCCGGTTGACCAGGACCGCCAGCACGACGACGCCGAGCACCGACATGCAGACCCACCACCACGTGTGGCGCACCGGCAAGGTGAATGACACCACGGCCAACGACGCCGCCGCGGCGAAGCCCGGCAACACGTCCACAACGAACGCGGCGGCGCGCAATCGCCACGACGCCAAGGCTTTTTCGGGTAAGTCCTGGGCGGTCTCCGTGGTCTGGATGTCTTCGACCACCACCGTCACTTCGTCACCTGTTCGAGCTTCGAGATTTTGTAGGTGCCCTCGACGGGCGCCATCTTGACCCGCAGGCGGTAACCCGCCTCCTGATCCTCCGCCTGTTCATTGGACACCTTGACCCGGAGCGCGACGAGTATGTCGACCGACCCGTCCGGGTTGTTGCGTTCCACCGCCGCGCGCATGTCCGACACCTTCAGGTGCACGTTGGCGGCCTGGTACGCCTGGACCAGCATGCTGCTGTAGAGCAGGGCCTGGGTGCGGTACTGGTCGGTGCCGCAGTCGATGATCTTCTGTTCGCTGGCGGCCATGCTGCTGGTGTCCGGCGCCTGGGTCGCCACCACGCAATCCTTGGCGATCTGCAGCGCCGTCGCGGCGTTGCGTGCGCCGGCCTGAAAGTCCTGGTGATAGCGCAGCGCCACGTAGCCGCCTGCCGCGATGGCCCCGCTGAACAGGAGCAACAGTGCCGCGATCGTCGCAAGCCAGGCGCGGTTCACCCGCGACGGGCGCCGTTCGACATCCTCGGCAGCCTCGGCCCCAGCCTCGGACTCCTCCGTCGCGCCGAGTTCGGTGTCAGCCGAGTCCTCGTCCGTCACCTCAGAACCAGCCGGCGCCTCGGACGGTTCGGTGTCCGCGGGCTCGGCTGCAGAGCTAGTCGGGTCGTCCTCGTCGATGGGGTTCAGCCGGCCGGCGCCAGCATCTCCATCCATCCGTCGTCTCCTGTTTTGGTTGAGTTCTCGACGGAGTATCTCACCCCGTCGGGCCCTACCAGCTGACCGCTCTGCGGGCTGTACACAGCGGACGGGGGCCCGCCCGGAGTGTAGACGCAGGGGTTGGGCTGTTGCCCGTTGCACTGCACCGCGCCCTGGCCGGGTCGCGTCAGCGGGTCGCTGACCGGCGGGGGTGTGAGTCCGCCCGGTGGCAGCCTGTCCGCGGGCAGCGGGTTCAGGCCGTTGTTGACCGACGGCGCCGGAACCACCAAGCCCGGCTTCACCGGCTGATCACAGCGCGCGGCGGGCGCCGGGCAGGTCAGCAGCTGGTTCGGGTCGCCGTACCAGGGGTTGGTCCCGGCCGGCTCGTAGGGCTTGGGGCTACGGCACTCCTTCGGCGTGGCGGCCCGCTTGCCGGGCACGTCGACACACGGGATGTTGCGCGACCCGCGCACGCTGTTGGCCGGTGTGTCCATCGGAATCTTGCAGTACGTGCCGACCGGCAGCGGTTGCACGCTGGTGTCGGCGAACGAGCGCCACTGTTCTGCCGGGATGAAGCCGGTCAGGCACGGCGGCGGTTGGTTGATCGCCAGTGCCAGGTCGAGGTCGGCCTGGTTCGGGAAGGGCGCCGCCACCGTCTGCGCGATCGAGGCGCCCTGCGGCAGGAACACCAGCACCTGCTCGAGGCCCTTGTTGTAGCGCTTGAGTAGTTCGAAGACCACCTCGAGGTTCGCCAGAGTCTGCGGCAGCGACTCCCGCACATCGGTGAACACCTCGTTCACCTGGTCGGCGGTCGGCGCGGCCTGGGTCAGCACGCTGCGCAAGTGCTGGTCCTCCGCGGCGCTCTGCGCGGCCAGCACGTTGAGGTTGTGCGACCAGCGCCGGATCGCGCCGCCCGAGTCGACCTGACTTTGCAGTACCGGTCCGGAGTGCTGGATGAGGTCGTCGATGTCGGTGATCTGGTTCTTGAAATCGCCGACGATCGCCTGCGTGGCATCGACCAGCCGCTGCAGTGACGGGCCCAATCCGCCCACGGCCAGCGCTGTTTCGTCGAGCAGCTGCGGAATCTTCTCCTTGGGCAACACCGCCAGACCCCGGTTCGCGGTGTCCAGCGCCGGCCCGATCTCGCTGGGCACGGTGCCCTTGGTGATGGTCTGACCCGAGGCGAAGAATTTTCCGGGGTTGCCCTCCGACACCAGGTCCAGATACTGCTCACCGACCGCCGACACCGAGTGCACGTTCGCCACGGCATCGACGGGGACCTTGTACCGGCTGTCGATGCTCAGCTTCGCCCGGGCCCCCCAGGGGGTGGGCTCGACCTCGTCGACCTTGCCGATGGTGATGCCGCGGTAGGTCACGTTGGCCGTCGGGTACAGACCGCCCGACGCCGGCAGATTGGCCGTCAGCTCGTAACGGCCGATGCCGACCAGGGTCGGGACCTGCAGGTAGTAGATGCCCAGCACCGACAGCGCCACCACCGTCAAAGCCAGGAACAGCAGCAGCTGGCGTCTGATAAAGGGTGTCAGCATTGGCCTCGCTCCGCCCTCTCCACCAGCGGCCCGCCCGGGGCGTCGTTCGGGTTCGACGTGTAACGGATGTCAGGAATCATCGACTCGGGGTCGCGGCCGAAGGACTGCTCGATGGCGCGCAGCAGTCCGGAGAACCCGGTACCGCTCAGCACCGCGTTGTCCACCGAACTGAGCGTCACATCGATCGTGGCGTTCACGTTCTGGTAGTCGCCACGGAACATCTTCGGCACCGTGTCGATGTCGAACGGCTGCGTCAGGATCAGCTTCAGCGCGCCGATCAGGTATGGCGACCCGCGGCCCAGCTCCCGCAGCGGGCATTGCAGCAGCTGCAGATCGGTGTGCAGGTTGGCACGCGTCTCCGACAGGTACTGGTCGGCGACCTGGCTCAGTCGCCCGACCGAGTCCACCGCGTTGATCAGCAGGTTCTTCGTGTCGGCGAAGTGCTTGATCAGCGGCGGGAAGTCGGTCAGCACCCGTTCCAGCACGTCGTTGCGGTTGCCGACGTAGCCCAGCAGCCGGTTCGTCGAGTCGATCGCGTGGGTGATGTCGTCGCGTTGCTCGTTGAGCTGCCTGGTGAAGGTGTCGAGCTTGCCCAGGAAGTCGCGGATCTGCTCGCCCCGGCCTTTGAAGATCGTGTAGATCTCGTTCTGCAGCACCTCCAGGTTGGGGATGCCGCCGCCGCGCAGGATCAGCGAGATCACTGCCAGCGTCTGCTCGATGTTCGGATAGACCGACGAGTTCTTCAGCGCGATCACGTCGCCGTTCTTCAGCTGACCCTCCGGCTTTTCCGGGGATATCAGCTCCACGTGCTGCGACCCCAGCAAGCTGGTCTGGCCGATCTTGAGCAGCGCGTTCCTGGGGAGCTTGGTGTCCTTCTTCAGGCCCAGCGTCAGGGTGGCGATCCAGTTCTTCAGTTCGATCTTGCGGATCGAACCCACCTCGACGTCGGCGACCATCACCTTGCTGTTGCCGTTGATCGCCAGCGTGTCGGGTACCTGGGCGTAGACGACGTAGGCGCCGTCCCCGCTGCCCGGTGCGCCGGGAATGGCCACCTGGGAGATGCCCTTCCAACCGCAGGAACTCAGCATCAGCGCCGCCAGCAGCAGCACCAGCACCTGCCAGCTGCGATAGCGCATCTTGCGCAGCACCCGCATCACCGGCCTCCTGCCTCAGCCGGCAACGGTGCGCCCACCGGTGCGTTCAGTGCCGGCCCGGGGGCCGCCGGGGTCGGAGCCACCGGACCCGGGACCACGCCCGGTCCGGGCGGCGGCGGCTGCACCGGTACTGGCGCGTTGAGCGCCACCGGCGGCACCACCGGGTACTCGTCATAGGCGTTGGGCGGTCCCGGCGGGGTCTGCAAGGTGGACTGGATCGGCCCGATGTCCGGCCCGCCCATCAGCTCGGCCAGCGACTCCGGGGTCATCAGACCCGCGGTGATCGGCCCGACCTTGACCCCCTGCATGCCGGGGGCCACCACCCAACCCTGCTGGGTGTTGCGGTGCGACAGCGGGGTGTCGGGCACCCAGATGCCGGGCACGGTGGTGTCCTTGTAGCCGTTGGGCGGGCGCAGCCGCTCCTCGGAATAGGCCACCATCTTGGGCAGCACTTCGGCGGTGCTGAACGTGTTCAACCCGAACGGGAAGTAGTTGAACTTGATCGAGTCGAGGATCGGCGCGAGGTACTGCGCGCACAACTCCGCGGACTCCTGATACCCCAACCGGCTACCGGCCTGCACCGAACTGCAGATGAACTGCATCGGGTTGGCGAAGCTGGTGATCTCCGGAACGGCGACCAACGAACCATGCGACGGGTGATAGATCTGGTTCACGTTGGCCGCAGCCGTCGGCAACACGTGCAACGCGGTCTCCAGTCCGTTGTAGGACTCCGGTTGCAACAATGCGGTGGTCGCCTCGGCCAGATTGTTGACGTCGTGAGTCAACACCTCGCGGTTCTTGTCCAGGAACGGCCGGATCGTGGTCAGGAGCTCGTCGAACTGGCGGATCGCCGCCGCCAGCGCACCGTCGGTGCTGGCCAGCCGCCCGGTGACATCGGCCAGGTTCTGGTTGAGCGCCACGAACTGCTTGTCGTCCTGGTGCAATGCGTTGACGAACTGGGCCAGGCTCTTGACCACGGCGAAGAAGTCCCCGCGCCCCTCATTCAGCGCCGTCAGAGCCTTGGACAGATTGTCAAGTGTCGAATTCAGTTGTCGGCCCTTGCCCGACAACCCGTTGGCGAATGAGTTGATCACCTCACCGAACGGCCCCTGCGGCTGCTCTTTTGTGGGGCCCAGCTTGGAGATGATGTTGGTGATGCTGTTGCGCAGCTCGTCCCACTCCACCGGCACCTGAGTGTGGTCGATCTTGATCTCGGCGCGGTTGGGCAGCACGGGTCCGCCTTTGTAGACCGGCTCCAATTGGATCGCGCGGGACGCCACCAGCGTCGGGTTGAGGATGATCGCGTGGGCGTCCAGCGGAACCTTGTACTTGTTCTCGTAGTGGAACGTCACTTTCATCTTGTCGCCGGCCGGCTCGATCTTGTCGATCGTGCCGACCTTCATGCCCATGATCTGGACCTTGTCGCCGGCGTACAGCGCGTTGGCCTGGGAGAAATAGGCCGTCACGGTGTTGGTCGTCAGCTTCATGTACAGCTTGAACCCGACGAACACGGCGACCAGCGCGAGGATCACCACCAGGATCCCGACGATCACCGTCACCCGGTTCAGGCGCGGCAACCGGATGTTGCGGACGTCAAAGATGGTGCTCAATTCTGGCTACCTCCCACTACGCCACTGCCACCGGTCCCACCGGGATTGATGAATGGCGCCGGCAGCTGGTTCCCCGGCCCAGGCGGCGCTGCCGGACCCGGAGGCAGGCCAGGGGCGAAGGTCGACGGTGGCCCCACCGGTCCCGCCGGTCCCAGCGGCTCGGTGCGCGAGCCCGGTGGGGTGTTCGGCGGCAGCGGAACGGGGGTGCCCTGCACGTCCGGCGCCGGCTCGCCCGGGCGTCCGGCGATCGGGATGCCCGGAATGTACGGGACGCCGTTCGGGTTGGGCGGCGAAGCCGCGACGTTGGGTCCAGGGAACCCGACCCCACCGAACGGACCGTTGTTGAGCCCGATGCAGGGCAACGGGTTCCCGGGCGTCGGGATGCCGTCTGCGGGCGGCGTGTACGAGCACGGCGTTCCCGGCGGCACGGCCGGTCCCGGGTGTTCCGGGGTGCCTTCCAGCACCAGCGGTCCCGGCGGCGGGGCGCCGTTGGGGAACCGGGTCCCGTTGGGGTCGGGGAACCGGTAGGCCGGCAGGCCGGCTCCGCGCCAGAAGTTCTCCGGGTCCAGCCCGCGCTTCTTGAACGCGGCGTCGATGAACGGCTGGATGATCTGACCCGGGACCAGGTTGTGAATCACGACCTTGAAGAACGGTCCGGACGCGATCGACTCGTTCAACGACGGCAGGAACCCGCCGACCATCTGCAGGCCGTCGGCCAGGTCCTGTTTGCGCGCGACCAGCACATCACTGACGGTGCGCAACTGCTCCAGCACGTGGTTGAGGTTCGGGTTGTCGTTGATGAAGCCTTGAACCTGCGTTGAGAAGTAGGCGATGTTGCCCAGCAGGGCGTCGATGGCACGGCCGCGGTCATTGAAGGCGGCGAGCAGCGTCTTGGCGTTGACCAGCAACCGGTCCACCTGCTGGCTGCGATCGCCGAGCACGCTCGCCACCTGGTTGGCCTGAGCGAGCAGATGCTTGAGTTCGTCGTCACGCTTGCCCAGGGTGTCGGAGAACTTGGACACACCTTCCAGCGCGGGGCTGAGCTGCGGGTAGGTCTGGTCGATGGTTTCCGACAGCACGTGCAACGACTGCTTGACGGTGTCGATGTTCCAGCCTCTGGCCGCGGTGGTGACGTCCAGGAAGGCGTCGTAGATCTGGTAGGGCGTGGTGCTCTGACCCAGCGGCAGCACGCCGTTGGGTCGCAGCGGCTGGTTACCCTTCGCCTCGATCTCCAGGACCTTCTTGCCCAGCAGCGTGTCGGTGCGGATCTGCAGCCGGCTCTCGGTACCGATGCTCTGAGTGCCGATCGAGAACTTCATCACGATGTGATCGCCGTCGATCTTGATCGCCTCGATTTTGCCGACGTCCATGCCGGCGATGCGCACCTTGTCGCCCTTGTTCATGCCGCCGGTGTCAGTGAACTGCCCGTAGTAACTGGGCTTTGCCATCAGCATCGGCACGCTGGTGAAGCTCTGGCCGACGCCGATCACCAACAGCGTCACCAGGATGCCCATCAACCCGATCTTCAGCCGGTTGGGCGGCTCCAACGTTCTCATTGCGGCGAGCACCTTCCTGTCGGCTGGTGGAAGAGCCGGACGGTGCGGACCGGTCCACCGGGTTGCAGACCGTTGATCCGGAGGCTGATGTCGCAGGAGTAGAAGTTGACGAAGTCACCGTAGGAGCCGATGGACCGGCCAATCAGGTTCAACGCGGACGGCACGCGCTGTAGGAAGTCGTTGAGCTGCTGCCGCTGATCGACCAGCGGCTGCTGCACGGCGTCCAGGTAGTTGATGGTCTTGTGCAGGAGTGCACGGTCCTCGGCCAGCAGATCGGCCACCGTCCCAGCGGCGTTGCTGATGTTCGCGGTGCCGCCGGCGAGGCCGTCACTGTGGTCCTTCAGCCCGGTGATCAGCACCTCGAGATTGTTGACGGTCTGGTCGAAGTCCTTGCGGTGCCGGACAGTGGTGTCCAGCACGGTGTTCAGGTTCTTGATCACTTCGCCGATCGCCTGGTCCCGCTCGGCGAGTTGATTGGTGAGCGACGCGGTCTGGTTCAAGATGTCGTTGATCGTGCCGCCCTGGCCCTGGAAGACCGTGATCAACGACGACGCGATGGTGTTGACCTTCTCCGGGTTCAGTGCCCGGAACACCGGTTTGAATCCACCGATCAGCGCGTCCAGGTCCAGTGCCGGGGACGTGCGCGACAGCGGGATGAGTCCGCCCGCCGACATCACCTTGTCCGCGCCGTCGCCCTCGCCGCGCCGCAGCTCGAGGTAGCGGTTGCCGATCAGGTCCAGGTAGCGGATCTGGGCGGTCGTCGACTGGTACAGCGGGATTGCGCGGTCGACGTCGAAGTCCACCTTGACCCGCCGGCCGCCGTCGAGCAGCTCGAGGTTCTTCACCTTGCCGATCTCCACCCCGGAGGCCCGCACGAACTGACCCGCCCGCAGCCCACTGACGTTGCTGAACTCCGCGGAGTAGCTGGTGGTCCGGTCGAAGCGGATCTGACCGAACACCACGATGATCATGACGCTGAACAGCAACAGCACGAATGCGAAGATGCTGAGCTTGACGAGAGTCCCGGTGATTTTCATGGGTTGATCGTGTTGTCCCCTACTTGACGGCCCCAGACGTACTCGAGCACGTAGGGCGAACCGGTATCCAAGTGGTTGTACGGCGCGATGCTGTTGCCGGTGTCCATCACCAATTCCGGTGCCGGCCACAGTTGGCGGGTGATCTGCTGCCAACAGCCGGGGGCACCACCCGGGCCACCGTGCGCGGCAACCCGCGGCAGATTCTCCGGATACATGTAGGGGTTCGGTGCGCCGCCGACCAGGCCCGCGGCCAGCCCGCCGACCTGGGAGAGCAACAGCGGCACCAGCGAAACCGGGTTGAGCATCGCACCCAGCGCGGACAGGATCTCGGAGTGGGTGTTCAGCGAGTAGCCGTTGCCGCCGAGGAACGTCCGGACCGTCGGTTCGACGTCGTGGTAGTTGCGCAGCGTGCAGTACAGCTCCGGGCTGTACGTGTCCAGTAGTTGAGCCGTCGGCACCAGGTCGGCGGCACCGCGGGCCAGGTAGGGTCCGCCGCGCTCGAAGATGTCGGCACCGGTGTTGCCGAAGCCGGCGGCGGCCAGCAGCGCCTGGTCCAGGTCCCGCTGCTGCGCGTTGATGCTGCGCGCGGTGGTCGTCGAATTGTTCAGGAAGTCCAGCAGTTCCGGTGCCGCGTCCGCGTAGACGTCACCAAGGGAGGCCAGCGCCTGGATGTCGCGGCGGGCCTGGGGCATCTGCGGGTTGATGTCGTCGAGGATCGCGTTGCCGTTGACGATCGACTGGCCGAACCGGTCGCCCAGCCCGGTCAGCGCCTGCGCCGCCGCGCTCAGCGTCAGGTTC